>VBMI01000157.1 GCA_005878955.1 Methanobacteriota archaeon | reverse complement strand
CGGAGGCGTCCCTCGGGCCCCTCGCGCAGAGCCCGATGGCGCAGGCCTCGCGGCTCGCGGAGACCGGGGCCCTCACCGGAGAGGGCGGGCAGGACTTCTTCGCGTGGGCCCGCTCCCTCCTGGAGACCCAGGGCTATTCGCAGGCCGTGAGCCTGATGGGACGCGTGACCGAGGCCCTCTCGGCGCCGGCGGGGGACATCGCCCGCCAGGTGCAGGAGGCCGCGGAGGCAGGGCGCGCGACGGGCGCGTTCGAGGTCTCGGACGAGCAGATGGTCCTGTACGTCGACATCGTGCGGCACGTCCTCGAGGCGGTCGCGAACGCGAAGACGAAGGCGGGCATCGAGCGGTACTGGCCGGTGAAGCGGATCGCGGTGAAGCCGAAGGAGGTCACCGGGCTCGACGCCGTAACCGCGTTCCGGAAGATCATCGTCGGGCAGAGCCTCGCGAAGGAGCTCGACATCGTCCCGCCGAACGAAACGTGGCGGGGGATGAAGGTGCACGTCCAGGTGGACCGCGAGGTCGTGTCCGCGGCGTACAAGCTGTGGGCCCGCAAGATCGAGGTGATGCTGAAGTCCCAGGACCCGTGGAAGATCAAGTCCGGCCTCGCGCGGCAGGAGTACGTCGTCGGGATCGACGGGCAGCGGGTCCGGATCGACCCGAACATGGTGAAGTTCGGGGAATCGCTCCCCGAGACGGTGATCGAGGAGCCGTTCGACGGCGGGGTCGTGTACCTGGACACCGAGATGACCCCGGAGATCCTCGGCGAGGGGTACGCGAAGGAGCTCGTGAACATCATCAAGGACATCCGGAAGGACCTGAAGCTCGGGGAGGCGGACGGGATCGAGACCCGCATCCGGGCGAGCGAAGATTCCGTGCAGCTCCTGCGCAGCTGGCGGGACTTCATCTCCCGCGAGACGAACTCCACGGACGTGAAGTTCGTGCGGGAGGACGTCACGGACGGATACATCGTCGAGGCGAGCCTCGGGTCGGAGAGCTTCCTCGTCTCCGTGAAAGCGTCCGAGGCGTGACGCGGAATAGTTTGTTCGGTGACAGTCGGTAGACCTAGTGTCCCCAGCAAGGGCCCCTGGCGTTCGGGCACCTTCCTGCTTCATTCACGTCGAGGTCTTCGCTTTCGTTCTCTCGGTAAGCATCCTCTCCGCCGTGAAGCCGACGAAACCCGAGAGCACACTGAGGTTTTGAAGTTCTCTCAACGACTCAGCCTCTGCAAACGTCATGCAATCGAAAGCCGCCGCCAATCGAACCCATGGGCTGGGGTGGGACAGGAGCTGCAGCAACGGCTCACGAGCCGCCCCCCCCCCCGAGCTCGAGAAGTCGCTTCCTAGCCGCTATCTCACGCGCTTGGAAGACCATTGACGACGCCGTCACGAATCTTTATCTCTCCACGCTGTCCTTAATAGTCCTCACGGCTTCCCTTGCATATGCTGGGGATCACCAGGACTTGGGACGGATGGAGATTGTGTTCCTGATGGATCTAGGTGCGGTGTCTATTGCCTTCGGGGGTGAGATTGCCGGGCTGGACTTTGACTTCGAGCCCGGCGTAGGAGTGGGGTCGGACTATTCACTCCTCACTCCAGTTGCGAACGCTCTGAGCGCTGCTGACAAGTTCATGTCTATCTCCACCACCCTCGCTGATGGCGCCCAACTCTTGAGGCTTTCCGGGAGTCGTTGAGCGTATGTCTGCGAAACCTCGCGCAGTCCTAACCGTCCCAGGCCCCTTCCTGTGGCGACGCAGGTTTCCACTGTTCTCTGCCTTCCTCATCGGCATGATAGGGCTGGGTGTCGTCGTGTATGACTCTGCCGCGCAGAGAGGAGACTTCTCATCCGGTGCAGGGACGCTCCCGACTGTCATATACCTCACATGCATTCTCGTTGGTTTGCTGGGATCCCTGAGGATCAACGCTTTGGGCGTTTTTGCTGACGGGGTTGCGCCTCCATTCAAACCTGTTGGCAAGCTCGCCGAAGAACCGTTCGTCGTCCGCTGGAGAGACGTAACGAGGATTGCTGTGGAATCGTACCGGGAGGACTCCCCGGCCGGCTACCTGGTAACGCTTGAACTAAGCTCCGGGTCGGAGATACGGTTCACCGGCAAGTTGGTTGCAAACCGATTCAAGAGTGAATCCCAAGCTCGGAGGTTTCGCGAGCTTCTGTCAATGATAGCGGGAAGGTTGCCCGCAGCGCCGTTCCCTCAAGGAGTGGAAGTCCCCGACCGGGTTGAGTAAGTACCGTTACCCCTTTCGTTCTGCCCGCCATTTGAGGGCCGGGATGGGCCGAAAGCTATCCCGGGAGACTTCTTGCAAGATTTCTGTGCTACCTTTCGGCCTGCCGCGTGTCCACGCTGCGAGGCAAGCCAGAACTCCGCCTGAAAGTCTTGCACCATCGCTTGGTCGGCTGGAAGTGGTTGTCAGGCTGCAGGTTCTGCGTTCCATATATCTACTGCACAGCGCCATTCGCCTTCGGGTTCTCGACGCCAGATCGTGACCCCACGGCCCTTGGTGGTGGTGGGAGTGCCGTCCGCAGCGTTCATTGTGACCTCATTACGGCCGAGCATGTACGCAAGGGTTACGTCCGGCGAGAACGTGACATCCGTCGATGTCCAAGTAATCCTGAATCCAGGGATCTGCACGCTGCCGCGGATGTAATGTCGCAATGCAGCCTTGCCGACGACCGCGGGGAGATCGGGAGGCAGGA
>VBMI01000156.1 GCA_005878955.1 Methanobacteriota archaeon | reverse complement strand
ACGGATCATCGAGCTGAAATGAATTCACCGCCTGCTCATACACATCCTCGGACGTCAAGAGCGCGAAGGGGATGTTCATGAAATAGAGCGCGGTGCCGAGGTCGAGATTGATGAAACGAAAGCACTCGTCATCGGGCGTGATGTCCGGAACATCCAACATCGAGAAATCGAGACTCGTCCGTTTGTCGCACTTGAATCGTGCCGACGCACGCAGCTTTTCACCTGTGTCAATGATCAATCGATACATATTGATATCGTGCTGAATGACGGCATGCCCCATGAGTCCCTTGAATGTGGTAGGCATCAGATCGGGCTCTCGCATACCTTCCAAGCCGCTGTTACGGGCAACGAACCGAATCAGTAATGTTTCGACGATGAAGTGGCGCAAGAGCAATTCGCCGCCTTCGCGCGAAACGCAGCGACGCAGAAACAAGACACCAAGCCGATCGAGCATGCTGTGCCAGGAGAACTGAAAGGGCAGCAAGCGCTTGATGGCGACGATCACCCCAACCGCCGTCGACGAAATCAGGCGCGCAACAGGCCGTATATAGCGTCGGGTCCAGCGCTGCAGATCTCGGTGGAGCAACTCAGCCGTACGTTCCGACAACGGCGTCGCAGGATCCACGCGCAGGGCGTGAAAATGTAGCGGCAGCTGGCGGCGGGGCACTTAGATATTGTCCATCTCTTCCAGTTGCAGCGCGTAGAGTCGGGCCACGACCTTGGCCGTCTTGACGATGCGCCTGGCGACAGCGTCGTCGACGACGCCCGAGGTCAGGACATCGCGCAGTCGGTCGAAGTGATTGTCGTCGTTCTGCCCGTGATAAGTGAGAAAACTGACCTCCTTGTTCGTCAGCTTGAGCTGCTTCTTCAGTGCCTCGGCCCAACGCCCGGCCTTGTGCTTACCCAATCCTTCGATGACAAACATGGCGCCCAGGAGGTCGAGCGGGTCGGGTTGGCTGGCACGATGAAACATGAATGCGGACAGCGCCTCGGAGCCAATATTCTTGGGCGTGTTGACGATCTCCTCGAGAGAGCCGCCGACGGCGCAGTAGTCCCGCTCGAGCATCTGGAAGTCCCGGTGCTCATCGCCGGCGTGGGAGATGAACATCGAACGAAGGGGGAACAACTCGATGGAGATGTTCGACGCGGCGCGCGCAATCCAGCGGGCCCCCTCCATGACCTGCTGACGCAAGTTGCGCAGCAGCATTTTGTAGTCCTTGACGGTTACCTGGCCCGCCTCGATGCGGCGAATAATCGGGGTGGCGCGCAGCATCCGCTCAAAGTCCGCCCAGACGATACCTAAGTCCAGGACGAGCTGGCGCACCCTGGGGTCGTCACCGGGGTCAAAGCCTTCACCCAGGGGCGAATTGGCTGCGGCCTCGGCGATTTCGCCGCCAGTACGCGCAACAGGCGGCAAACTGCTGATCTCGCCGGGTCGCCAGGGCGTCGAGAGCCTAGCTGCGGCTGCACCCCTGTCCGTCGCTGCCTTGGCTTCGGGATGTGCATCAGGGCCAACGCACGTGAGCAGGGCAAAGGACACGGTAAAGCGACCGGACTCGGGAACCATGAGCAGTATCTTTTGACCCGGTGTGAAGCGACCACCATTCATCGCCTCTTCAAGCATGATGAAGATGCTGGCGGCTCCGGTGTTTCCCTTGGTGTAGAGATTCGTAAACCATTTGTCTTCAGGAATACTGAGATGCGCTTCGTCGAGAAGCTTGACAATTTCCCCCTTGAAGAAGTGCGAGCTGTAATGGCAGAGAAGGTGATCGAGCTCCTCCGGAGCGATGCGTCCTCGTTTGATGAGCCTGAGGTACTCTTCGACGCTCAGCTTGACGATCTGGGGAAGCAGCTGGGTATCTTGCCGAATGCGCATGAGCTCGGCCTACATGCACGTTTCGTATTCGTTGGCATAGGACTTCAGTTCGATCCAATCGATGCGCAACGACGGGGCCCTGGCGTGCGGTTTGCCTTCGAGAAGGAGACTTCCAGCACCGTCGGATAGCATCCAACGCAGAAAGTCGGCGTCGAAGTCTCTATAGGACCCACGCATTCCATTGAGGCGCCCATCCTCGAGAGGGTGGACGCTTTCGCGGCTGAACCTCGTTCCCTTGAGGCTGCGACTCACGAGCTCAGAGCCTACGACCACCGCGTTCTTTCTGTGCTGTGTGGCCACGGCGCGGTACGCGCTCGCCAGCGCTGCCATCGAAGAACAGCAGACGCCGCCTGCGCTCAAGATTTCCATCGGGCGTCCGCCGAGCCGACCGTGAACCATCGATGCAAAGCCCGGGATCGGGACATCACCTTGGGTGGTTCCCGCAGCCAGCATTTCCACCTCATCGAGGGTGAGCCTGCTGTGGGCCAGGGCAGCGTGCACGGCCTTGACGGCGAGTTCTTCGTTCAGCTCGGTGGTGTGTCCATCCGCGTCGAGCGCATAGTGACGTGTCTTGATGCCGTTCGATTTGAGAATGCGTTTTTTCAGACGACTTGGCTTGCCGTCGATGAGACCCAGGACATTCTCGATACGGTCGTTGTCAACGGGCTCACCCGGCAGGTAGGCGCCGGCGGCCGTGATGTACACATCCCGGGTGGGGTGAGGCCCGCGCGTGGGTTGGATGTCGGTCAGGGCAGCCCCCGTTGTCGATGCGACCTGCCGCCAAGTGGCTGCATTTTAGGGAACGTGCAGTCGTGGAGTCAACTGCAACGCCAGGCGTGACTGCACTACTCGTATCGCAGCGCCTGTGTCGGCTCAATCCTGGATGCGCGTCGCGCGGGGACGTAGGCCGCCAGCATAGTCACAAGAATCATCGCCGGCACGACGAGGAGATAAACCGCAATGTCGACTCCGCCGGCATTGAACAGCATGGAATTCATGACCTGCTCGACGGCAAAACCCATCGCCAGCCCGATCGCCGTTCCCGTTCCCACCAGCATAAGACCCTTACTCATGACGAGGCGCAGGATGTCGGACGGCCGCGCGCCGATGGCCACGCGAATGCCGATCTCGCGGGTTCTGCGGCTCACGTTGTACGCCACGACTCCGTACAAGCCGGCGATGGCGAGCAGGAGGCCCACCGCGCCCAGGGTACCGACCAGCTCCACCGCAACTCGCGGCCCTTCCACCGCATGGTACCGGTACAAGTCCTCATAAGTCCTCATCCCCAGCATCGGCAGGTTCGAATCGAGCGCCCGGACGACCTCCTTCAGGGGCTTGACCAATTGCAGGGGATCGCCGCTCGACCGCAACAGCAGGGCCATTCGCGCTTTCGGATCCTGGGCCAGAGGCATATACACGAAATCCGTCGGTCTTTCGATGGTCTCCCGATACTTGACGGTCTGGGCGACGCCGACGATCTCGACCGGCGTGCCGGTGGCGCCATCGAGCCGGAAGTGTTTTCCTACCGCGTCGGCGCCCGGCCAATAGTGTTTCGCGAACTGCTCGTTCACGACGGCGACCCGCGGCGCATCCTCGGTATCGGACGCCAGGAAGCCGCGGCCACGCAGGATCGGTATCCCCAGCGTCTCGAAGTACCCTTCATCGATCGTGTCTATGGGCGACGTGAAGGTCTCGCGATCGCGCGGCATCTGAAAACCGTCCGGCACGAAGGCGACGACGCCGAAGTCGTCCAGTCCGAGCGGCGGGTTCTGCGTGAGAGCCGCGCTCTGAACTCCGGGCACTTCCCGCACGCGCTCGGTCAGGAGCTTGTAGAACTGCCGCGTTTGAGCCGCATCGTACTGCACCAGCCGCGGATCGAAACTCGCCATCAGCACCTGATTCTTCGCGAATCCGGTTCCCTCGCGCAGGCTCTGGTGGAAACCCCGGAACATCAGGAAAGCCGCCGCGAGCAGCATCAGGGACATGGAGACCTGCGCGACGACCAGCACGTTCCGGCCCCACAGGCGTCTGCGTCCGGGCAGGTCGACGTCGGCCGACTTGAGTCCTTTCACCAGGTCCAGGCGCGTGCTCTGCAGGGACGGCGCCAGGCCGCAAAAAACGGCGCTCAAGACGGACAACGCGAGGCTTGCCAGCAGCACGCGGGTGTCCATCCGGAACGGGACCTTGATCGGCAGCTCGGTGGGAATCGTGAACGTGCTGAGGAACTCTATGCCGCCGTACCCGACGGCGATCCCGCCCAATCCACCCAGGCACGCGAGCACCAGGCTTTCGGTCAAGAGCAGGCGGATCAGACGGAAACGCCCGGCGCCCAGCGCCAACCGTACGGCGATCTCGCGTGCCCGCGTGCGGGCACGGCACAGGAGAAGTCCCGCAACGTTGGTGCATGCCACCAGCAGCACCGCCAGCGCAAGGCCCGTAAAGATCACGCCGAACTTCCAGTTGACGTCATCATCCCGCGTTCGCATTTCAAACTGGGTGCGTACCGCGGCGCCGCGGTCGCGGCTGACGTCCGGATGTTCGCGTTCGAAGTCCTGGGCGAGCACCGCGAGCTCGTTGTGCGCCTGCTGCTGCGTCGTGCCCGGCTTCAGGCGCGCCTTCACGCTCAACTCGCGATCATCGCGGTCCTCGAAGAAATTCTTCTGCGGGTTGGTCGAAAAAACCCGCGCCATCGCCAGCGGCGTGTAGAAGTCGGGACGCATGAATACCTGCATCCCCGGGAACGACTCCTGCGCGACGCCAATCACGGTGAAATCCGTGCCGTTCAGACGAACGATCCTGCCGACGACTGAAGGATCGCTCGGCATCGCGACCGGGCACTTCGTCCTCGTTCTCCCGAAAAGCGCGCCCCAGACGGGGCTCCACCCCGAGCACGCGGAAGTAGTTGCCGGAGACCATCATTCCGCCCCTGACCCGTGGCGTGGCTCCGGGCTCGGCGCTGAAGCCGACGAGTCCCAGGGGCGCGTTGGCGATGACGCCGTCGTAGCTCTTGGTGTTGTCCCGGATGTCCAGGTATTCGCGATAGGAGAAGGAGTCGAAGCTGTTGTCGCGTGACGTGCTCACCAGGGTGACCACGTCGCTCGGATGCGGGACGGGGTACGGCCTGAAAATCAGCGCATCGAGCATACTGAAGGGCGTCGCGGTCATCCCGATCCCCAGCGCGATCGTGATCACGACGAACGCGGTCAGTCCGGGCGTCCGGCGCAGGCTCCGGATCGCGTACTGCACATCGGCGACGAAATCCGTCAACCAGTGAATGCGTCGCATTCTTCGCATCTCCTCTTTCCGTTGTTCCAGCCCATCCATCGCGCGCAGCGCCGCGTAGCGCGCCTCATCCGGGGAAAGACCCTGGGCGATGCCTTCCTCGATCTTGTGCTCCAGATGGAACTGGAGCTCCTCATCGAGCTCCCGCTCCACCCGGCGGCCGCGCAGAATGGACCTCAGCCGCAAGGGCGCCGTGAACCACCAGTGCTCCATCCGCATGACTCTTCCTATGTCTCTGAAAGCTTGATGACGTGCGAAATGGCAGACGACAGCCGCTGCCAGTTCGCCGCTTCCGACTCGAGCTTCTTCCTGCCCAGGCGGGTGAGCGAATAAAACTTCGCCCGCCGGTTATTGTCCGTCTGCTTCCACTCGGCCGTGATCCAGCCTTCCTGTTCCAGCTTGTGCAAAGCAGGGTAGAGGGATCCTTCACTCACTTGAAGGACATCTCCAGAGATGGATTTCAGGCGAAGACTGATGGCCCACCCGTGCAAGGGCTCCAGCGCCAGGATCTTCAAGAGGAGAAGATCGAGGGTGCCCTGGACGAGGTCGATCGGTTTACTCATATCGGTTTCCTAGGGGAGTATACAAGATACTCCCCTAGGTAAGCAAGGGGGGGCACCGCGCTGGCGTGATCTGAGGATCGCCGAAGGCTGCTACACTGCGTCCCGAGCTTGCACCGGCGAGAGTCCCATCGGTCGCTTCGCGGCCCATCAGACGAGGCGACATGCAGGAGATTCAGTTCAATCCGGCTCCGTCCCGCTTGTTGGCGGGTCTGTTGTGCGTGGTCGCTCTGGTCGTGTCGGAGCGTCTGTGGCTCCATTCCGCGCCCGCGGCGCCGGGCGACGGAACGAGCGAGCCGGGATCCGAGG
>VBMI01000109.1 GCA_005878955.1 Methanobacteriota archaeon | reverse complement strand
GGACCGCGGACACGTTCAGCATCCACCAGACGATCGACGTCACGGACTGCAGCGACTCCTCGACGGCCCGGGCGCGGTTCACGTACGAGGTGTCGAACGCGGCGCCGACGGACAACTTCATGAACCTCGCCGGTACCGTCGTCACCGCGCTACCGGTCTCGGCGGCGGGGACGTACGTGTACTACCTGAACATCAACATGCTCTCGGGGCAGAGCGCGGGGGACGAGGTGTCCGAGGCGGAGACCGTCGTCGTGTTCTATCCGGCGTGAGGGCCGGACCTCTCGTGTGAGGCGGGCCGCGGACCCTCGCGGGGGCAAGCCCCGCGGCGGACGACGCGGCCCGCGCGGTTTTTCCAGCGGCAACACGGGGCGGAGGGCTCGCGCGGCCTTACCTCGCACCCTCCGCGGCCCGCACCGTGTTCGACAGCAGCATCGCGATCGTCATCGGGCCGACACCGCCGGGGACGGGGGAGATCGCCCCCGCGACCTCGCTCACCTCGGAGAACCGCACGTCCCCGGTCGTGCGGAACCCCTGCTTCTTCGTGGGGTCGGGCACGCGGTTGATCCCGACATCGATCACGACGGCCCCGGGCCTCACCATCGCCGCGGTGACGAACTCGGCTCGGCCCATCGCGGCCACGAGGATGTCCGCGGTCCTCGCGATCCCGGTCAGGTCCTGGGTCGCGGAGTGGCAGACCGTCACGGTCGCGTTCGCCCCCGCCGCCTTCTGCATCAGGAGGGCCGCGAGCGGCTTGCCGACGATGTTGCTCCGCCCGAGGATCACGACGTGCTTCCCGCCCGGGTCGTTCCCGCTGCGGACGAGCATCTCGACGACCCCCGCGGGCGTGGCGGGCGCGAACCTCGGCGCTCCGATGAGCAGGAGCCCCACGTTCTCGGGGTGGAAGCAGTCGACGTCCTTGGCGGGCGAGACGGACGCCACCGCCCTCGCCGTGGACACCTGGGGCGGGAGGGGCTGCTGCACGAGGATCCCGTGGATCGACGGGTCCTCGTTCAGCGCGCGGACCTCCTCGAGGACCCTCCCCTCCGGGGCGTCGGCGGGGAGGCGGACCGTGAGGGAGCGGAGGCCCATCTCCTCGGAGGCCTGCGACTTCATCCTCACGTACAGGACCGAGGCCGGGTCCTCTCCCACGAGGACCGCGGCCAGCCCCGGGGTCGCCCCCCGTGCCTTGAGGGCCTCGATCCTCGGCACGAGCTCCGACCGGACCTCCGCCGCGATCCGCTTCCCGTCGATAATCGACGCGCCCATGGGCCCCGCGGCCGTAAGGCGGGTCCGAATAAGAATGTGCGAGTCGGAATCGCGGTGGTGAGTCAGACACGAAGGTTCATATTCGATTTTCGAAATGGCGGCGGCATGATCGCCGCGGACGACCTCCGCAGCCTGACGGAGCGCCAGCGCGAGGTCCTCAGCATCGTGGTCGAGAACAAGCTGTACAAGAACAAGGACACCGCGATCCCGGACATCGCGGAGCAGCTCGGGATCGCCCCCGTTGCCGTGTACAAGCACATCCTCGAGATCGAGAAGGGGGACCTCTGCACCGTCACGGTCTCGCCGTCGGAGAAGGGCACGAAGATCTACGAGCGGCTCTCGCTCCAGCCCCGGCCCGCGCGGCGGCTGACCGCCGAGGCGCTCTCGGAGCCCCGCCGCGCGATCCTGCTCTACCTCTCCACCCGACCGGACGCGACCTCGGTGGAGCTCGCGGAGGAGCTCGGGATGTCGGAGTACGCGGTGAATACGAACCTCCGCGTGCTCGAGGCGATCTCCCTCGTCACGAAGCAGCGGGGCCGGGCGATCAAGCGGGGCGTCCCGCCGTACGTGTACAATGCGACCGCCCACGGGCAGTCCGTCCTCCGCTGAGCCCGTTGCGAAGACCTCCCCCGCCCCCCGTCCCGCGGTAAAAGGGGCTGTTGACGGTGGGGTTTCAAGGAGGGGGGAGGTTGCCGCCAACAACCCCATGCGTAGTAGCCGCTGGTTCGATAAAAAGCTTCGTCTCCAATTCCCCCGAAGGCTTCATTAGGTCGAGGTTCGAACCGCGGGGGACGCACGGAACCGTGCACCCCGCGCAACCGATTTAACGCCCGCCGCCACATACGCGGTCCGATGGACGCGGACCTCCTCGTCGTGGGCGCCGGGCCGGCGGGGTCCATGGCCGCGCTCGCGGCGTCGCGGGGCGGGCTGCGGGTCGCGCTGATCGACAAGAAGCGGACCGTCGGGGAGCCCGTCCAGTGCGCGGAGGGCGTCAGCCGTTTCGCGCTCGAGTCGAACGGCCTCCGGCCGGACCCCGCGTACGTGCGGCAGGAGGTCCGGGGCGCGATGGGGGTCGTGCCGAGCGGGAAGCGGTTCGGCATCACCCGCCTCCCCGGGTACGCCGTCGACCGGGCTGCGTTCGACCGGTCCCTCGCGGACCTCGCGGTCAAGGAGGGCGCGTCTCTCTTCCTCCGGGAGCGGATCACCTCGATGCGCCGCGACCGGGGCGGGTGGGAACTGCGGTCGAACGGGTCCACATGGAGGGCCCCGATGGTCATCGGCGCGGACGGGCCCACGACCCAGGTCGCCCGCTGGGCCGGGCTCCTCCGGCACGCGGACACCGTCCGCGCGTACGAGTGGCGGTTCGACGCGTCCGAGGTTCCGCCCCCCGACCCGGACCGGTTCCTCCTGTACTTCGCCCCGCGGTACGACGGCGGGTACGCGTGGATCTTCCCGCGCGGCGGCGAGGTGAACGTCGGGGCGGGCGGGCACGTGGACGCCCACGCGGCGCTCCTCGCGTTCTGCCGGGAGCGCGCGATCGACCCCGCGAAGCGCCTCCAGGCGATCGCGGGCCAAATCCCGTACCACTTCGAGTTCTCCCGCTACGCCGCGAACGGCGTGGCGATCGTCGGCGACGCGGCGGGCGTCACGAATCCGCTGAACGGCGGGGGGATCCACCCCGCCCTCTGGTCGGGCCGCGTCGCGGGCGAGCTCGCGGCGGGCGGCCGGCTGGACGACTACGACGCGCTCCTCCGGACCTCGCCGTTCCTCGACCCCGTCCTTTTCTGGACGATCGAGCGCCTCCGCCGGTGGGACGACCGCGTGCTGAACTTCGTGGGAGACCTCCTCAACGGCACGGACTGGAAGGAGTTGCCCGTCCTCTCGGGCGTCCGCAGGGCCCTCCGCGCCCCGAGGATGATCGCCCACACCCGCGAGTTCGTCCGCCTGCGGCAGGCCGTCCGGATCACGGAAGTCTACGGCTGGTGAGCCGGAGTCCCGAGGGCCCGGTGGACGGCCTCGCGGACCCGCCAGTAGAAGCCGAAGAGGGACTCCTCGGCCTGCACGAACACGAGGAGCTTGAGCGTCGACTGGGCGGCGCGGCGGGAGACCACGACCCGCACGGCGTAGGAGTTCTTCCGCCGGTCGAGCCCGTGCAGGCTCGCCTGCCCCACGAACTCGCCGCCCGTCGAGTACGTCATCTCCTCGACCTTCTCGAGCCCCTCCGCGGCGATCGCGTCCGCCACGACCGGGAACGCGCGCTCCGCGTCGCCCGGGACGGCGAAGACGTCCTGGACGGACAGCGAACGGGAGGCCCGCTCCCGCAGGGCGCTCGGCGCGAGGTACACGGGCCGAGTCGCGGGGGACCGGAGGTCGATCCGCAGCGGCGGGGCGGACGCCTCGTGTCGCTCGCCGGTGTCGCGATTGTAATAGACGATGCGGGCGCCGACCTCGAGCTCCCCGGGCTCCCCCTTCGCGCCCGCCCGGAACGTGGCCGTCCCGAACGTGCCCGGCTTCAGGACCGGCACCGCCTTCGGCGGCTCGTCGATGAAGAACGACCCGTGGAGGACCCGCGGGGTGATGACGACGTCGCGGGCGGTCACCTCCCCGCGGTTCCGCACGGTCACGTGATAGACGACGTGGGTGGCCTCGAAGTCGATCCCGGGCTCGACCCGGATCTCGAGCTTCCTCGGCGGCCGCCTCGTGGCGCGCTTCGCGGCGAGCCCGATCGCGGGGATGCCGATCAGGGAGGCCATGGGGCGGGGGCTCGAATCCGCCCCTCAGGATAAAGAACTGTTCACGCCGCGGGCCGCCTCGCGTCCGAAAGTCTTTAGTGAACTCTCCGGGTTCGAGCCCCCATGGAGGCCGGGCCTCCGCCGGCGTCGTCGAAGAGCGGGAGCCGCCTCGAGCGGGTCCTCGCCGCGAACGAGTTCGCGGTCACCGCGGAGGTCGTCCCGCCCGCCTCCCCGGACCCCGCGCCGATCGTCGCCGCCGCGCGCAGGCTCAAGGGATACGCGGACGCGTTCAACGTGACGGACGGCCCGCGGGCCCGCGTCCACATGGCGCCGTGGGCCGGCGGGGCGATCCTCCTGCGAGAGGGGCTCGAGCCCGTGGTCCAGCTCACCACCCGGGACCGGAACCGCATCGCCCTCCAGGGGGACGTCCTCGGGGCCGTGGCGCTCGGCGTGCGGAACGTCCTGGCGTTGAGCGGGGACGACCCGAAGGTGGGGAACGAGCCGGACGCGGCGATCGTGTCCGACCTCACCACGGAGGCGTTCATCGAGACGATGCGGGACCTGCGGGACAAGGGCGTCTTCCGCGGCGGCGACCCTGTGGAGACGCGGCCGCGGGTGTTCATCGGCGCGACCGCCAACCCGTTCGGCGGGCCGATGGAGGACTCGTTCGTGAACCTCCGCGGCAAGGCGGAGGCGGGGGCCGACTTCGTGCAGACCCAGGCGATCTACGACCTCGACGCGTTCGACGAATGGATGCACCTCGTGCGGAAGGAGTGGCTCCACGAGAAGCTGCACATCCTCGCGGGGATCGTGCCGCTCAAGTCGGCCAAGGCGGCGCGGTTCATGGCGGAGAAGGTGCCCGGGGTCGTCCTGCCGCGGGACATCCTCTCGAGGTTCGAGCGGGCCTCGGACCCTGCGGCGGAGGGACTTCGCATCGCAGCCGAGTCCATCGAGGCCCTCCGGAAGATGGGCGGCGTGCACGGCGTGCACCTGATGGCGGTGAACTGGGAGAGCGCCGTCCCCGTCATCGTGAAACGCGCGGGCCTCTATCCGAGACCTCCAGCCCCGGACCCCGCCGTCGAGTGACGTCTCGCAAATCGAAACCAGGTCGCTCCCTCCGATACGAAACCTTAATCCCGCACTGGACATTGCAACGCGGTAAGAGCAATGCCGGATGGGCGACGCGCGATCCTGAGCGTGTCGGACAAGCGCGGCATCTCCGATTTTGCGCGCGGGCTTGTCTCCGTCGGCTACACGCTCCTCGCGACGGACGGGACGGCGAAGGCCCTCCGGGCGGAGGGCGTCCCCGTCGAGAGCGTCTCCGAGTACACGGGGCAGCCCGAGGTCCTCGGCGGGCGCGTGAAGACCCTGCATCCGAAGATCTTCGCGGGGATCCTGGCGGTGGAGGGGAGCGAGGCGGAGCTCGCCCGCCTCGGCATCGCACCCGTCGACCTCGTCGTGGCGAACCTGTACCCGTTCGAGGAGACGATCGCGAAGCCGAACGTGAGCCACGCCGAAGCGATCGAGAACATCGACATCGGGGGCGTGTCCCTCATCCGCGCGGGGGCGAAGAACGCGGCGCGCGTCGCGGTCGTCGTGCGGCCCTCCCGCTACGCGGAGGTCCTCCAGGCGCTGAAGTCGGGGGGTGTCCCCAGGGCGCTGCGGGAGGCCCTCGCGCTCGAGGCCTTCGAGTACACGAGCGGGTACGACGCCTCGATCTACGCCTACCTCGCCCGCCGCGCGGGGGCGCGCCTGCCGGACGCCCTGCGCCTCGCCCTCCCGAAGGCCGCAGACCTCCGCTACGGGGAGAACCCGTATCAGAAGGCCGCCCTGTACCGGGAGCCCGCGGCCCGCGCCGGGGTCGGGGACGCGGAGCGGCTCAGCGGCAAGGAGCTCTCGTACAACAACCTCATCGACCTGGACGCCGCTCTCCGGGTCGCGCTCGAGTTCGACCGGCCGGCGGCGGTGATCGTGAAGCACACGAACCCGTGCGGGGTCGCCGTCTCCGAGGGGCTCGAGGCCGCGTACCGGGAGGCCCATTCCGCGGACCCGGTCTCCGCGTACGGGGGCGTCGTGGGCGCGAACCGCCCGGTGGACGTCGCCACGGCCCGGTCGATGAAGGGGCACGTTCTGGACGCGGTGATCGCCCCGGAGTACGACCCGGAGGCCCTCGCGATCCTGAAGGGGAAGAAGAAGGGGGCGTTCCTCGTGATGAGGACCCGCGGCGAGTTTCGCGGCGACCACGGGCTCGACATGGTCCACGTCCTTGGAGGCGTCCTGCTCCAGACGACGGACTTCCCGGAGGTCCGGCCGGCGGCCTGGAAGGTCGTCACCCGCGCGAAGCCCACGGCGGACCAGCTCCGGGACATGGGGTTCGGGGTCCGCGTGAGCCGGTACGTGAAGTCGAACTCGATCGTGCTCTCGAACGGGGAGCGGACGGTCGGCATCGGCGCCGGGCAGATGAGCCGCGTGGACGCGTGTATGCTCGCGTGCTACAAGGCCGGGAAGGCAGCGAAGGGGAGCGTCGCGGTGAGCGACGCGTACTTTCCGTTCCGAGACGGGCTCGACGAACTCGGGAAGGGAGGGGTCGCCGCGGTCGCGCAGCCCGGAGGATCGATCCGGGACGACGAGGTGATCGCCTCCGCGGACGAGCACGGGATCGCGATGGCCTTCACCGGGTTGCGGCTGTTCAAGCATTGAGAGGTCCCACATGGCTCGGATCAACGTCGGCGTCCTCGCGTCGGGGCGGGGAACGGACTTCGAGAGGCTCGTGGACGCGAAGGAGCGGGGGACGCTCGGCGCGGACGTCGCGGTCCTCGTCTCCAACGTCCCCGGCGCCCCCGTCGTCGCCCGGGCGGAGAAGCACGGGGTCGCGGCCGTCGTGATCGACCACACCCGCTTCGGGAGGGACCGGGAGGCGTTCGAGCGGGAGGTCGTCCAGGTGCTCCGGAAGCACCGCGTCGACCTCGTCGTCCTCGCGGGGTTCATGCGCCTCCTGACGGGCTACTTCCTCCGGGAGTTCCCGCTCCGGATCATCAACATCCATCCCTCCCTCCTGCCCGCGTTCCCCGGGGCCCACGCCCACGCCGACGCGCTCGCGTGGGGGGCGAAGGTGAGCGGCTGCACGGTCCACTTCGTCGACGAGAGCCTGGACGGGGGTCCGGTGATCCTCCAGAAGGCCGTGCCCGTCCTCGACAGCGACACCCCCGAGAGCCTCTCCGCCCGAATCCTGGAGCAGGAGCACGTGTTCCTCCCGCTCGCGGTCCGGTTGTTCGCAGAGGGCCGGATCCGGGTCGAGGGACGACGGGTGCGGATCGACGCGCACGGACTCGCCCTCCCGCCGATGGCGTGAGCGCCGCCCGCACGATCAGAATAAAAAAGGCCGTTCAGGAATCCCGAACGGCCTCGTTGTGGAGGGATGCTTTTGCTAAAGCAAAGATGGATAGAACCAAGGGCTATAAAAATCCTGCCTTTCACGGTCTAGCTCGTGTATTCCTTTAGAAACGGTCCCGGCAAGAAAAGATGGGAGGCCGCCCGTCGAAGAAAATCCCGGACGGCCTCGTTGTGGAGGGATGCTTGTGGCCTTACCACCCCGATTGGCTAGATAAACGTTTTTCCGAATGGACACCGGGACGGTCCCGCGGAAGCCGGCTTCCTCCGGAGGTCGCGCAATCCTTATCCGGGCACCGGACCTTCGACGCGCCGGGTCGGTCCCGTGAAAGGCGTCGGCAAGTTCGGCGAGGTGATGGCGGGCGAGAAGGGCGAAGCGGACTACGACGCATCCCTCGAGAAGCTCACGCGCGTCGTCCACAGCGGCAGCCAGCCGAAGGCGATCCTCGACTTCGTCTCGAAGGAGCTCCGTCGCGGCTTCCCACACTACACGTGGGTCGGAGCGTACGTCGTCGAGGGCGACGAGCTCGTCCTGCGGGCGTGGAGCGGCGCGCGACCGACCCAGCACGTACGGATCCCGATGGGAAACGGGATCTGCGGCCTCGCCGCGACCACGCGGGAGACCGTGATCGTCGGCGACGTGTCGAAGGATACGCGATATCTCGAATGCTTCCCGGAAACCCGCTCGGAGATCGTCGTCCCGATTCTCCGGGAGGATGTCGCGATCGGCGAGATCGACATCGACTCGGACCAGCTCGAGGCGTTCGGCGACGATGACCGGGGCTTCCTCGAGGCGCTCGCGGGCGAGCTCGCGAAGGTCCTGTAGGGCCCGTTGTTCTACAGGTGTCAAATTCTTCTACGGCTGTCAAATAACGCTCTTATCGGTTCCGGTCATCCAGTCGCCAAGGTGCGCCATGAAAACCTTCGGAATCGTGGCGACGGCACTCGTGGCGGTGCTCGTGGCCGGGACCGCAGCGGCGGTGAGCCTGCCGCATGCGGCGATCGACCACATGTCCGACACCGCGGCCGCGAACTTCCCGAACCCCGAGACGGGGTCGCAGGGGAAGGACGTGAGCGGCCACCCGAGCGCCGGCACAAACGGCGTCCCGCCGGGGCCGCCGACCTGGCTGAACGAGAGCGCCCCGTACGGGCCTCCGACGTGGCTGGGCGGCGACGGCGGCCCGCCGGACTGGGTGCAGTCCCCGTGACGGGCGACCGCACCTCCTTCCCCTTTTTCCGTCCTAGACCCGGAACTCCCCCCACACCCGGACGAACGCGTCCACCTGGTCCGGCGTCGCGAGATCGTACGTCACCATGAGCCGGGCGATCTCCCGGCCGTCCGCGACGCGGTATCGCTGGTCCGTGTCCTTCACGACCACGCCCGCCTTCGTCAGCTTCTTGAGGTGGTGGGTGAGGGTCGACGCGGAGACGGGGACGTGCCCGAGCACCTCCTTGTGATGGGCCGCCTCCCGCTCCATGAGGAACGACACGACCATCAGGGGCACGCGCTGTCGCAGGAACCCGAGGGCGAGCTTCTCCCGCTCCGACAGCGCGGGCCGGGCCTCGGCGTCCCCGACCGCGTACCGCGGGTAGAAGCGCTTGTACTCGCCGTCCATCGCGGAGGTCACGAGCTCGTGCTTCTCGAGGAACCGCAGGTGGTAATCCACGAGCGTGATCGAGAGGTTCGTCGCGCGCGCGATCTCCCGGAGGTGGTACCCCGGGCTCGCCCGGACGAAGTCGTACAGCACCTTCCTCGCGCGGACCGCGAGCACTTCGTCGTCGGCCATGCCCCTCGGGACCGGGTTCAGCGCCGGAGCGTGAACACGTAGAACAGCACGAGGATCGCGACGTCGAACCCGCCGGAGATCAGGAAGAGGGTCGCGAGGTCCCGCTCCCCGAGGAACAGGAACGCGGTGAGCGCGAGCCCCTTGACGAAGAACACCGCGAAGGCGGCGGTGAGGACGAGGAGGGACCGATCCTTCGCGCGGCGGTAGGCGACCGCCCCGATGACGGTGAGCGCGAGGGCGAGGACGCTCATCCCCGCGGCGACGACGTTCTCGACGACCATGGAGGGACCACCGGGCGGGCGACACGACGTTCTCGGTTAAAGGTTCGCCGCCTAGGTCTCGCGCCGGCGCCGGGCCACGAGGACCGTGATGACGACGAGGGCTGCCGCGATCCCGAGCCCGGCGACGTACACTGTGACGTCCGCCTGGAT
>VBMI01000057.1 GCA_005878955.1 Methanobacteriota archaeon | reverse complement strand
CCGTCGAGGCATCGACTGCGATCGACGCCGTCGCGGCAGGGTCTGTCCCGTTTAGGGATGCAACGACGGTCCAGGAGGCGCCACCGTCGATGGACCGAAGGATGATGGGTCCGCGGGCCGCGGCGAAGAGCGTCCCGTTCCGACCAACGGCCAGGTCGAGCGTCGGACCCTGAGGCAGAGGTCCGATCGGAGGGGATCGCGGAAGGTTCGCCCGCCGTCGGAGGATCTCCGAACCACGAGGGAGGCGCAGGTAATGTTGTCGAGTCCCGCGACGTACATCGTTCCCGCGAACGGGCTCGTGGGGTCTCGGTCGACGGCGAGGCGGGGGTACGACATCTCGTTCGAGCCCGCGACGCGCGTCGTGTTGGCCGCGGCGCCGTCGGACACGGTGTACGTGAGGGACGCGCCCATCAGGTCGCTCGATCGCGCGGCGGGTACAACGCTGCCCAGAGCCAGGGCCAACATTACGAGAAGCGCAGCGAACAGGGACCGTGTCATGCGGTTCTTCACTCGTTTGTCCTCGGGGCACCATCCACGCTCGACGTTTCAAGGATTCGGCGTGGTTAGCCCGAAGCCTTCGCCCGATGAGCCCGGTGTACGGAGGCGGGAATGGATATTCGCCCGCGGAAGCTTGCTACCGAGGGTATTTCAAGCTGAGGCTTGGCGGAAGTCTGCTTGCTACGGGTAGACGACCACCCCTTCCCGTACCGCCTCTCGGACGAGCGATATTTCCTTGGATCGGCGACGAAATTCCTTGGGGGTAAGGCAGATTGCCTCAAGGTCTAACGGCAGGTCCCAGAGTCGGATTGCGAGGGCCGCGCGATCGATCCAGCGTACGTTCTGAAAGCGCTTCGAGACAATGAGCAGGTCAAAATCGCTTGTTGGGCGATAATCGCCACGAGCTCGGCTTCCGAAGAGGACGACCCGCTCTGGCTGGAGGGCTCGCACGAGCCGGTCCAAGAACCGGTTGAAATGAGGAGTCAACGCAGGCGTCTTCGACACCAGTCCATCACCTTTCGGGTCCCTCGCAGAAAATGAAGAGAGGTGCGGCCGTCATAGAGATCGGATGTGACCACACCGGCGACATCTGGATAACGCGTCGTGAGGTAGTGGGGTGTGAGTTCGGCGAGAAACTCGGTCGCTTCCGGATCGACCCCCGCCAGGCGACCGAGCTCGACAAGGTTATGGATTTTGGGAGGCATACGGGCGGTACGGTGGAGGAGCAGCGCCTTCAGGGACTTCTGGGCAGCCTGCTCCGAGAAAAACACCGACGCCTCGTAGTCGCGGCTGCCATGATTCCTTTCCGCGATTTGGAAGTCACGCCTTGCCTGCGCCCACCACAGCTTTGCTTCTGGCCTTATCGCCACGAAGGTCCGCTCCGACGCTTCCGACTGGGTAACATGTACGGGATTGTTTTAAAGGGTGCGGGGACCCCCGCAGGTCGAGTTTCCCGCCAACCTGTTAAGTAGCGTCCCCCGCATCGCCGCGCGGAGCGGGAATGCCCTCGCGGCCGTACAAGGATTTCGTGATTTACGGCTGCTTCGTACTGAATCGGCTCGTCGCGGAACTGGACATCGACCTCTACCAGCCAGACTTGGAGGCGAAGCTCGACGCCATCCTGGCGGGGCGCGGGGCGAGCGTCTCGAAGGAAGAGGTGAAGCGGGAGATCCGCTCGAACCACGTCATGACCAACAAAGTGATCGAGGCCCTCGTGAAGGACGGGCTCGTGGCCGTCACGCAGGAGGAGGGCCGGTACCGGATCGCGATCACGAGGGCGGGCATCCTGCACATCCGGAGGTACAACGAGTTCTACCGTCGGATCTATCAGGAGCAGATCCGGGACCACTACCGCTACCGTCCGCCGCCGTTCTGGCTCCGAGATTGAGCGCTAGGCCGTGGGCTATTTCCCCCCTCCCGCATTCCCGCGCTCGATGTTCCGGATCGAGGCGGATCTGCTGATCCCGGGAAGCGGGGACCCCATCAAGAACGGCTGCGTGGTCATCGAGGGCGGGACGGTCACCTACGCGGGGGCCATCGAGGGCGCCCCCAAGGGCGGTGGGGGGTTCCGCACGGTGCGCGTGCCCACGGTCATGCCGGGGATGTGGGACTGCCACGGGCACTTCATCGGGATCCGGAGCGCGAACATCGAGGAGATGATCCGGACGCCGGTGCCGGTGCTTTCGGGACGCATCGTGAAGGATGCGGAGCGGGCCCTCGCGGCCGGTTTCACGAGCGTCCGGGAGCCCGGCGGGTTCGGAATCTATCTCTCACGGATCATCGACGAGGGGACGGTCGCGGGCCCGCATATCTACGGAGCGGGCGCGAGCCTCAGCCAGACCGGCGGCCACGGCGACTTCCATTCCTACCCGCTGGACTTCGTCGCCTCCCTGGCGGGGAAGGGCTGGCTGACGGTCCTGTGCGACGGGGAGGCGGAGTGCCGAAAGGGGGTGCGTCGCAACCTCCGTGTCGGGGCGCGGCTCATCAAGGTGCTCGCCTCGGGTGGCGTCATGAGCGAGCTCGACCACCCGATCCACCAGCAGTTCTCGGACGAGGAGTTGCGGGCGATCGTGGACGAAGCGTCCCGCGCGGACCGGATCGTCGCGGCCCATTGCCACGGCAAGCCCGGAATCGTCGCAGCCCTCAAGGCGGGCTGCCAGACGATCGAGCACGGTACGTACCTCGACGAAGAGTCCGCAGAGATGATCATCGAGCGAAAGGCGACCCTCGTGCCCACACGGTTCATCCTCGAGCGACTCTTCCGCTTCGCGAAGGAGATTGGCGTGCCCGACTACGCGTACGCGAAGCTCCAGTACGTCACGTCCCGTCATCTCGACGCCCTGAAGCTCGCGATCCGGAAGGGAGTTCACATCGCCTGCGGCACGGACATCTACAGCAGCGCGGGGAGCCCCGTGGGCTGGGGACTGAACGGAAGCGAGCCCGCGTACCTCGTCGAGGCGGGGATGTCCCCGCCGAAAGCGATTGAAGCGGCGACCGCAAACGGCCCGCCCACGCTCGGCCCCCAGGCCCCGAAATCCGGGATCCTCCGTGCGGGCTTCGACGCGGACGTCCTCGCCGTGGCGGGAGACCCGGCGCGGAACATCGAGGTCCTCGCGAACCCGGCGAGCATCACGCACGTCTGGAAGTCCGGCGCCCTCGTGAAGGCCCCCGCCGGCTAGGTGGGGCGCGCGACCCCGAAGGCAGACGCCCCCGGCATCGCCTCGGGGATGAACGGGATGAAGTCGTACGTCCCGTCGGGGTTCTCCTCGATCGACTGAAGGGAGCACTCGTGCACCTTCCCGAGCAGGCTGACACGGACGACCTCCTTCGTGACGAACTCGTAGGCCTCGTCCGAGAGCTTCGCGTCCGCCCCCGCCTTCCAGACCGCGATGACCCGTGCGGGAGGAACCCCGGTAGCCATCGAGACGTCCTCGATCGCCCGCTTGATCGCCTGGAAGTCCGTCAGGCTCGGGGGCGCGCCGAACGACTTCACGAAGATGGTCGAGCCCGGAGATCCGAAGCCGAGGAACCCGCGGAGCCCGGTCGGCGGGGCTTGGACGTACGCGTCGAACTGATACATCATCCCCGTCCGGCCGCGCAGGATCCCCGGCGGTGAAACGGCGCCCGGGGCGCGGAGGACCTCCGCCACCGCGGGGTTCCGGGAGGCGAGGAACGCGAGCACCCGCTGGGTCGCATCCTTCCCGTCCGGGATGTACGCCACGGGGTCCTCGTCCCGCACGCTCTTCACGATCCGGTGCCGGAGGGCGTAGTACTCGAAGAACGCGTGGACCTCCCGGAGGTACCCGAGGGTCACGAGTCCGAGGAAGAAGAACGGGACGAGGATGACCCCGAAGAGGAAGCCCGCGTCGCGGAACGTCATCACGTCGAACGCCCCCGCCACGAGGGCGAGCGCGAGCACGACGCTCCGGGAGGTTGCGTCGGGGAGCCACCGCCGGAGGTACACGAGGAGGAACATCAGGACCGTCAGGAGGACCGCCAGCCCCTTCGCCTCCGCGAGGAGGACGATCATGATCGCGTCGAGGAGGAGGCCGAACGCGATGAAGATCCGCGCGTACTGGATCGAGACCCGGATCTTCGGGGCGCGCTTCTCGACGTCCTCCGCGAGGTCGAAGATCGCGGTGATCGGGTTCTCGACGGCCCGCACGTCGCCTTTCTGCACGGACCTTCGACGGGCGAAGCGATATTTATAGAGTGCAGAAACACGGAATCGCACCAGCCCCGGCCCGGAGCAAACCTTATTCCCGCCTCGGCAGGTTCCAGCGGTCTGTGGTCGACACCGCGTGGCTCGTCTTCGGGGTCCTCTGCGGGGCGTTCCTGGCGCTCGCGATCCCGACGACGTACTGGTTCTACACGATCCCGAAGCGGTACCGGGAGAACCGCAAGCGGCTCGCCCACCTCGTGGAGAAGTAGCCCATGGTCCTCGTCTTCGGCACGCGACACAAACGGCACCCGATTGGATTCTTCAAGGCGCCGTGCCACGTGTGCGGGGCCGTCACGGACCACCTGCGGGTGTGGGACAAGGGCGTTGCCCACGTGTGGTTCATCCCGCTGTTCCCGATCAAGAGCAAGCGACTCATCATCTGCGGCGGGTGTGGGACCGCGAAGCCGGACCGTCCCGAGCTCGACGCGGTGCCGATCGGCGGGATCGTCGGTCTGCCCTCCCAGTGACTAAAGCTCGTCCTCGAGCTGGGGGGCGGCGGGCGGGGTGACTTCACCCGCGGGCTCGACGCTCGCTACCGATGACGCGCCGATGTCCCCCGACGCCGTGGCGGTTGGCGGGAGGACGAAGGCCAAGAGAGCGGTCGCCACCGCCGTCGCGAAGAACGCCGCCGCGATGGAGACATGGGCGACGACGAGGAACGGGTTCAGATTGGAGACCACGACGGCCCCGCCGAGGGCCGCCTGGACGATCACGAGGACCAGGCTCAGGGTGGAGGCGCGCAGGATTCGACACACCCCCCTCCGTTTTCTCCACGCGAATAGCGTCGTGACGAGAACGAGGAGGCCCACGATGGCGGCCACGGTCCGGTGGGTCCACTCGATTGCCGTATTCGAATCGCTGAAGTCGGGCACAAGGAAGCCGCCCGCGACCGTCAGCGCGAACGCGCCGACCGCGGAGGCAAGAGCGAGTATCTGGAAGCGGTCCCGCGGCAGCCTCATCGCCCGCCGTTCCCGCCGCCGGGGAACGCCTCAGCCGGAGGCGCCTCAGGGGCGGTGGGCTCCTCGAGCGGGCTCCGCCACGGCTCCGGCCCGCGGTCCGCCCACGGGTCCTCCGTCACGACGGGCCCGACCCAGCGGCTCTTAATCATGTTGTAGAAGAATGGCAGCTGGCCGAACGCGAGGATGAACGCGCCCAAGGTCGCGAGCTGGTTCAGCGGGAGCAGCAGCGGCTGGAACGGCAGGAGCACGGAATAGTCCGCGTACCGCCGCGGCATCCCCATGAGGCCGAGGAAGTGCATCGTGAAGAACACCATGTTCAGGCCCACGAGGGTGAGCGCGAAGTGGAGCTTGCCCCACCCCTCGTCGTACATCCGCCCCGTGATCCGCGGGTACCAGAAGTACGTGCCCGCGAAGAGCCCGAGCACGGACCCGCCGAACAGGACGTAGTGGAGGTGGGCGACGACGAAGTACGTGTCCTGGAGCTGGTAGTCCACCGGGATCGAGGCCTGGAACACCCCGCTGATCCCGCCGATGACGAACATCGAGAGGAAGCCGATCGTGAACAGCATCGGCGTCTTCAGGAGGATCTTCCCGCCCCACATCGTCGCGAGCCAGTTGAACACCTTCACGCCGGACGGCACCGCGATCGTGACCGTCGCGATCATGAAGGGGATGCGCACGGTGATGTCGATCCCCGTCGTGAACATGTGGTGGACCCACACCGTGAACCCGAGGAGCCCGATCGCAACCGTCGAGTACGCGATCGCCTTGTACCCGAAGATTGGCTTCCGGCTCATCACGGGGATCACCTCGGAGATCATCCCCATCGAGGGAAGGATCATGATGTACACCGCGGGGTGGCTGTAGAACCAGAACAGGTGCTGGTACAGGATCGGGTCCCCGATCGAGCCCCCGCACGAGGCGAACGTGCTGAAGAAGCACGTGTGCAGGAGCCGGTCCGCGAGGACCATCGTCAGCGCCGCCGCGAGCACGGGCGTGGCCATCAGGACCATGAACTGGGTCGTGAGGACGGACCAGACGAACAGGGAGAGGTTCTTGAACGTGACCCCGGGCGCCCGGAGCTTGAAGATCGTGACGAGGAAGTTCACGGACCCGATGATCGACGAGGTCCCGATGATCAGCAGGCCGGCGATCCAGAAGTTCACGCTCGCGCCCTCCTGGATCGAGAGCGGGACGTAGCCGGTCCAGCCCACGGGCGCGTTCCCGATCAGGATCAGGGTGCCGGCGGGCGGGATCATCCAGTACCCGAGGGCGTTGATCCGCGGGTACGCCATGTCCTTCGCGCCGATCAGGAGGGGGACGAAGTAGTTCGAGAACCCGGTGAGGACGGGGATGATGAACAAGAAGATCATCACGGTCCCGTGGGTCGAGAACAGGCGGTTGTACGTCGCGTTGTCCACGATCGAGGCCCCGGGGAACGCGAGGTTCGTCCGCATCAGGAGGGCCATCACGCCCCCCGCGACGAAGAAGGAGAACGAGGTGACGATGTAGAGGATCCCGATCTCCTTGTGGTTCGTCGTCGTGAGCCACCGCTTCAGGAACGCCCGCACGCTCCCGTATTCCTGCGGCATCGCGCTCTCCGACCCGTAGGCCATGTCAGCGGCCTCCCGCTCGGGCGGGGCAACCGACACCGGGGAACGCGGAGCAGGTCACTTTCGCACCACCAGCGCGAGGATGAGGATCGCCACGAGGCCAAGGGGCACGAGGGGCACGTACCGGAGGACGAGCGGCTCGTACTTCAGGTGCATGTAGTAGAGCGCGACGAGCGTTGCCTTCGCAACTGAGGTCGCGATCAGCATCGTGATCTGAACGATCTTCGGGATTCCGTACGCCCCGAGGCCCGGCACGTTGATCTCGAAGAGGGTGACCACGCCGAGCATGACGAACACCGCGAAGTACGGCTTCTTCACGGTCTCGATTGCCGCCTTCGCGAGCCCCCCGCCCTCCTTCAGCTCGGTCTGCGATTCCATGGACATGGCCGACCTCAGATCAGGTATACGATCGGGAAGAGGAAGATCCACACGATGTCGACGAAGTGCCAGTACAGGCCCACCAGTTCGACGGCCTCGTGGTTCTTCGGGGTGAACCAGTCCTTCTTCCAGGCCTTGTAGTTCAGGTACGCGAGCCCGATGACCCCGCCCGTCACATGGGCCCCGTGGAACCCCGTCTGCATGTAGAACGTCGTGCCGAACGTGGCGAGCTGGGGCGCGACGCTGTTCTTCCACGGGGTCAGGTGCTCGAAGAAGAACAGTTTGTTGTACTCGTACACCTGGATGGACACGAAGGTGGCCCCGAGGATCAGGGTCGCCAGGAGGGCGAGGCGGAAGTTGCGGAGGTTCCCCCGCTCGATCCCCTTCAGCGCCTGGACCATCGTGAAGCTGCTCGCGATGAGCATGAACGTGTTCACCGCGGTGAGCGGGATGTTCAGCGGCGAGTCGACGCCGGGGGAGGGCCAGTACTCCGCGCGGGCCCGCAGCGCCAGGGAGTTCCCGATGATCGCGGAGAAGAAGAAGATCTCCGAGACGATGAAGAGCCACATCCCGAGCTTCCGGATGCTCACGTCGCGGAACATGCCGGGCTCGGTCGAGTGCGTGACGTCGCCGAAGCGGACGCCCCGAGCGTCCTGCCACAGCCAACCTCCCACGCCGAAGGCGAGGAGTCCGAGGCCCACGAACGCGAGCGGGAAGTACGTGATGACGCCCGCGAAGCCGACGCCCCCCGCAAGGGCAATCACGAAGGGCCAGACACTTCCGTGGTGCTCGGCGCCCGCGTGGCCGTCCAGCGATGACGCGTGTTCGTCCGCCACGAGAAACCCTACGCCGAAACGCGCGAAGTCGCCCCACGGTAATGAAGGTTGCGAGCCGCGAAATGTAACGTCCAAACCTTTTTATCGAAACCCGCTTTGCGCGGCCTCGTGCGACGTTCAGGACGTCGAGTTCTCGCCGTCCTCCCTCCCGTTCTCGTTGCCCTCGGGCTCGCGCCCGTCGTCGCCGCCGCGGACGCCGCGTCCCCGGTCCAGCGGGAGATCCTCGGGCTGTTCTTCACGATCCTCATTTTCGCCTTGATCATCGGCGTCCTCGTGCATATTCTCCTGCTCGCAGCGGTCCAGTGGTACAAGGACTCGCCGCGCTGGCGGCCCCCGAAGGGCCACCCCCGCACCCACGACCGCCGCCTCGAGGTCGGTTGGACGATCGGCCCCGCGCTCATCCTGGCGGGGGTCGTGATCATCACGCTCTTCGCCCTCCAGACGATCGAGCGGCCGAGCCGCTACGACTACGCGCTCGACGTGATCGGGGCCCAGTGGGCGTGGCGGTTCCGCTACCCGGACTACACGCTCCCGAACGCGACGACCGTGTCCGTCCCCGACTCGTCGGGTACGATGTACATCCAGCAGGACCTCGTGTTCCTCTTGCGGGTACACTCCGAGGACGTGATCCACGCGTTCTACGTCCCGGACCTTGGAATCAAGATCGACGTCGTCCCGGGGACCACGAACATCTTCTGGGTCCAGGCGACGATCCCGGGAACATACACGGTTCAGTGCGCAGAATTCTGCGGGGTCGGCCACTCGCAGATGCACGGGGAGGTCGTCGTGTTTCCCCCCGGGACGCAGACAATCCCGTACGGACCCCCACCGAGCGCGGTCCAGCCGGGGTTCGGCACCCCGAAGTACACGATCGTGGACGTCGCATTCAAGGAGCACCCCGGACCGTGCCTCCCCGGTTCGCAATGGTCGCTTGAGCCATGCCGCATCTCCCTCGGTTCGAACTTTAACGTGACGTTCCGGGTGTGGAACAACGAATCCGGTACGCATCAGTTCGAACTCGGATCTCCCATCAGCCTCGTCGGACCCATCCAGGACACCAGCACCGCCGCCCAGCCCGCGTACTTCAACTTCAACACCGGGAACCCGGGCCAATACTCGTTCTGGTGTAACATCTCGGGCCACCGTGGGCTCGGGATGGAGGGCTCCATCAACGTGACCGGCCCCGTCAACGCGAACGTGATGATCACGGACACGTCCGTCACCCCTCCTCAGATTGAGGCAAGCCTCGGAACGACCCTAATCCTTTCCATCCAAAACAATGGGGCCTCGGGGCACACGTTCTCGATCGGTCCTCCCTACGGGAATACCACGGGACCGATCGCCCCCAGCGCGACCGCGGGGCTGACCGTGGTCCTCAACCGAACGACCGACTCCGCGGGGATTCCATACGGGGACCTGGGTGCTGGGATCACGGGCACACTCCGTGTCGTGTCCGCGGGCCGCGGGCCACCGCCGCCCCCGCCTCCTCCAGGGTTCCCCGTTGTGGAGGTCACGTTCGGGCTCGCGGGCCTTGCCGCCGCGGCGGCGATCGCGTTCAACTTCAAGCTCGCGCGCGCCGCACGTCGTCGGCGGCAGTTCCCTCCCGAGGAAGACTGAGGTCTTCGCCCGTCGGTATCCTATGGAATGACCATTCCAAAGACTTAATAGCGGTCCCCTTTTTGCCGCACCGCGATGGAGCGCCTCGCCTATGACATCGTGATTGTCGGCGGGGGTGCGGCGGGGCTTCGGGGGGCCATCGCCGCGGCGGAGACGAGCAGGGCCCTCCGCATCGCGATCGTCTCCAAGGTCTACCCGATGCGGAGCCACACGGTCTCTGCGGAGGGCGGGACCGCCGCGGTCTTGAGGGACTACGACTCCTTCGACTCCCACGGGTTCGACACCGTGAAGGGCTCGGACTTCTTGGCGGACCAGGACGTCGTGGAGTTCTTCGTGCGCCGGGCCCCCGGCGAGGTCATCCAGATGGAGCACTGGGGGTGCCCGTGGAGCCGGGAGCCGGACGGCCGCGTGGCCGTGCGCGCGTTCGGCGGGATGAGCGTGAAGCGGACCGCGTTCGCGGCGGACAAGGTCGGCTTCCACATGCTCCACACCCTGTTCCAGACCTCCCTGAAGTACGAGAACATCGAGCGGTTCGACGAGTGGTTCGTCACCCAGATCCTCGCGGAGGGAGGGAAGGTCGCGGGCGTCGCGGCGCTCGAGCTCCGGAGCGGGACGATCCACGCGATCGCCGCGAAGGCCGTCATCCTCTCGACGGGGGGCGCCGGCCGGGTCTACGAGTTCACGACGAACGGGGCGATCAAGACCGGGGACGGGATGGCCCTCGCGTACCGCGCGGGCGCCCCGCTGAAGGACATGGAGTTCCTCCAGTTCCACCCGACGTGCCTCCCGGGCACGGGGATCCTGATCACGGAGGCGGCCCGCGGGGAGGGCGGATACCTCGTCAACAACAAGGGGGAGCGGTTCCTGAAGAAGTACGTTCCGGAGAAGATGGAGCTCGGGCCGCGGGACATTCTCTCCCGCTCGATCATCCAGGAGATCCGGGAGGGGCGCGGGTTCGATGGACCGTACGGGCACTACGTGGGGCTCGACCTCCGCCACTTGGGCGAGGAGGTGATCGACCGGAAGCTCCCCATGGTGCGGGAGCTCTCGGAGGAGTACGCGGGCATCGACCCCGTGCACGAGCTGATCCCCGTGCGACCGGGGCAGCACTACATCATGGGCGGGGTCCACACGGACATCACGGGGTCCACGGGGATGGCGGGCCTGTACGCGGCGGGCGAGGCCGCATGCGTCTCGATCAACGGCGCGAACCGCCTCGGCTCGAACTCCCTGAGCGAGTGCCTCGTGTTCGGGGCGGAGGCGGGCCGGTCCGCGGCCGCGTACGCGCTCACCCAGGGTCCGGTGGGCTCGAATCCGGTCACCGCACTGGCGAAGGCAGAGGAGACGCGGATCTTCGACGGACTCCTGAAGCGCGAGGGCGGGGAAAGCCTAGCGGACGTCCGGAGGGAGATGCAGCGCGCGATGGAGGAGCACGTCGGGATCTACCGCAGCGCGGAGGCGCTCGAGAAGGCCCTCTCCCTCCTGAGGGAACTCCGGAAGCGGTTCGACCGTGTCGGCGTGCGGGACAAGGACCCGTTCTTCAACACCGAGCTCACGGCGACGCTCGAGCTGGACTTCATGCTCGACCTCGCGGAGGTGATTGCGAACGCCGCCCTCCTGAGGAAGGAGTCCCGCGGCGCCCACTCACGAACTGACTATCCGAAGCGGGACGACGCGAACTTCCTCGCCCACTCCATGGCCTTCCGCACCGCGACGGGCCCGCGGTACGAGACCAAGCCCGTGACGATCACGAAGTGGCCGCCCGCCGCGAGGGTGTACTGATGGCGGGAGCCCCGGCACCGAAGCCCGCGTCGGCAACACCGCCCCCGCCGCCGAGGTCGGTCCCGCCGCCCCCGCCGAAGCCTGCCGTTCCGGCACCGAAGGGGTCCTCGAAGACGATCAAGCTCCGGATCGGACGGTACCGCCCGGAGCGGTCCGCGGAGCCCTTCTACCAGGAGTTCACGATCCCATACCGGGACGACATGGTCGTCCTCGACGCGCTGAACTACATCAAGGACCGGATCGACCCGACCCTCGCGTACCGATGGTCGTGCCGGATGGGGATCTGCGGCTCGTGCGGCGCGGACGTGGAGGGAAGCCCGAAGCTGACGTGCGCGCTCTACCTGAAGGACCTCCGGAAGAGCCCGGTGACGATCGAGCCCCTCGCGAACTTCGCGGTGCTGAAGGACCTCATCGTGGACATCGAGCCCTTCATGGAGAAGCTCGAGAGCGTGAACCCGTACATCGTCCGCGGGGACGAGAAGCCGATCGAGCGCGGGGAGTACCGCCAGACCCCCGAGGAGCTTGAGCTGTACCGCCAGCAGAGCCTGTGCATCAACTGCATGCTCTGCTACGCGGCGTGCCCCGTGTACGGCCACGACGAGAAGTTCCTGGGCCCCGCCGCGTCTGCCCTCGCCCTCCGGTACGAGATGGACTCCCGGGACCAGGGCTCGGAGGAGCGGCTCGCCGCCGTCGCGACCTCCCACGGGATCTGGCAGTGCACGTTCGTCGGGGAGTGCAGCGTCGTGTGCCCGAAGCACGTCGATCCGGCAGGCGCGATCCAGCAGCTGAAGGCCCGCGCCGCGACGCGCCTGATGCGGTCGATGCTTCTCCCGCTTTCCACGAGGTGAGAGGGTGGCGACGCAGACCGTCCGCAAGCCGTACGTCCGCCACCGGTCCGCGTGGTGGTGGACGAAGAACCCGCGGTACCTCCTGTTCCAGGTGCGGGAGCTCACGAGCGTCTTCGTCGTGGCGTACGCCTTCCTCCTCCTCTGGCAGCTGTGGGCCCTCCGCAGCGGGCCGGAGAGCTACGACGCGTTCCTCCAGATGTGGTACTCGCGCCCGATGGTCATCGTGAACGGCATCATCCTCGCGTTCGCCTTGCTCCACTCGGTCACCTGGTTCGCCGCGACGACGAAGGTCCCGCTCTTCCGGATCCACGGCCGCCCGCCGCCCGTCGCGCTCACCATCGGGATCTACGTCGCGATCTGGATCGTCCTCTCCCTCGTCGTCGCGAAGCTCCTCTACGGGGTGCCCTGAATGGCGGAGCGGGTCGACCGGATCACCCCGACGTTCTGGGGCCTGTTCACCCTGGGCGGGTTCATCGCCGCGTTCCTGCTGCCCGTGCTCATCATGATGAACAGCCTCGCCTACCCGCTCCGGGTCGTCCCGTGGGGCGCCGTCCAGTACGCGCCCGCCCTGGGATGGATGCGCGGGGATCCGGTGGTGTTCCTCCTCGGGAGGTCCGCGGCCTGGCTTGCCCCATGGTTGCCAAAGCTTTTCCTGGTTCTGGTGATAGGCGGCGCCCTCTTCCACGGGCTCCACCGCTTCAAGTACGTGCTCTACGACGCGGGCCTGCACGGGGCCAAGAAGGTGCTGGACCCGGTGATGTACGGGATCGCGGCGGTGGGCACGGCGGCCGGGGTGTTCTTGGCCTTCTCGTTCCCGTAGTCACTTGGTGACGACGTACACGAGATCCTTCTCGCGGACCTTGTCCTTCATCTTCAGGCCGACGCTCTGGCCCTTCGTCGCCGCCTTCACCGCGTCCTGCTCGATCTGCATGGAGTCGACGGTCTGCGTGACGTTCGACGTGGGCCCCTGGACCTGGATCGTGTCCCCGACCTTCAGCCCGCCGTCCGTGAGCCGAATCGCCGCGACGCCGAGTTTCGAGAAGTAGTGGAACACCTCGCCGACCTTGACGCGCTCCATGGGCGGTCCCGCGAATCCCGGGAGGAACGATAAATGTTCCCGCTCAGAGCTTGCGGAGGGCGCCCACGACGCCGCCGGCGAGGGCGACGCTCCCGCCGATGATCGCCTCCGGGCGTGTGACGAAGACGAGCAGTGTGGCGACGACACACACCACCAGGTACCGGCGGAACTCGTCAAACCGCTTCCACGTGAGGGTCCAAGGGAGCAGGGCGGCGAGGGTGAGGGTCGCAACGACGCCCGCCAACACGGCCGCGTCGATCGGCAGGTCGCGGATGCGGTCAGCCGCGAGGGAGAGCAGGGTCAGGATCACCGCGGCCCCCGCGCCGAGCCACACGAGGGCGGGCGCGAGCATCCGGAGCGCACGCCGCAGCGCCGCGGGGAACGCCACACGCGGCGATGGCCGCCCCCACGGTAAATCCTTCGTCGTCCGCTATGGAGGCGACGAGCGAACGCGTCGCGCGCAAAGGTTTAAGAAACCCCCGCCCTTCGTCCCAACGGGGGCGGGACCCTATGGTGATGCCACTCAACGTACTAGAAAAGTCCATCAACAAACGGATCCAGCTTCTCCTGAAGGACAACCGCCAGCTCGAGGGCAAGCTCGTCGGGTACGACGACTACATGAACATGGTCCTCGAGGACACGGAGGAGACGAAGGACGAGCAGGTCCGGCGCATCGGCACAGTCGTCCTCCGCGGGAACAACGTCGTCGCGATCGTCCCGCGCTGAACGACGCGCCGCCCCGCAAGTTCCTTATCCGCTTCGCCATTCGCTCAGGTGAGATGCAAGCGGTCATCATCGCGGGCGGGCTCGGCACCCGCCTTCGGCCCCTGACGTTCAAGCGCCCGAAGGCGCTCGTGCCCCTCCTGAACCGGCCGCAGGTGCTCCACATCTTGGACCGCCTCCCGAAGGAGGTCGACGAGGTGTTCGTCGCGGTGAACTACATGTACGACCGTGTCCGCCAGTTCTTCCGCGAAACGGACCTGGGCCGGTCGGTCGAGGTGATCGAGGAGAAGGAGCCCCTCGGGACCGCGGGCGCCGTGAAAAACGTGGGATCGCGGCTCGACGGGACGTTCGCGGTGTACAACGGGGACGTCGTCGACTCCCTCGACTTCTCGGCGCTCCTCGCCTTCCACCGAAAGCGGCGGGGACTCGCGACGATTGCGTTGTTCGAGGTGGAGGACCCGAGCCCGTTCGGCGTCGTCGAGATGGATGATGGGCGGGTCAATCGGTTCGTCGAAAAGCCTACGAAAGGGGAGGCGCCCTCCCGCCTCGTCAGCGCGGGCCGGTACCTGTTCGAGCCCGAGGTCCTCGACCGCATCCCCGCGGCCCGGGCCGTCTCGATGGAGCGCGAGGTGTTCCCCGCCCTCGCGGGCAAGGACCTGTTCGGCTTTCCGTTCACCGGCTACTGGAGTGACGCCGGGACCCTCGAGAGCTATCTCCGCGCAGCGTCGATCCTCCTCGCCCACGGCGGGGCGGGCGTGGATCCCGCGGCGGACACATCGAGGGCTAGCATCGAGCCGCCCGTTCTGATTCCCGAGAGTTGCTCGGTCGCGGGGCGGGTGGGTCCGAACGTCGTTTTCGGAGGCGGTTGCCGCATCGAGGACGCGGTCGTCGACAACTCCACGTTGTTCGATCGCGCCCAGGTCGAGTCGCGGGCGTCCGTGACGGATTCGATCATCGGCGCGGGTTCCGTGATCGGGCGGGGGGCAACGGTCGAGGCATCGATTATCGCGGACGGGGAGCGTGTGGGGGAGGGGAAACGGGTCCTCGGGTATCAGGGGCAACGGAGCGCGGCGTGATGCCCCAGCTCTTCGGGACGAACGGGATCCGCGGCGTCGTCGGCAAGGACATGACCGTGGACCTCGCCCTCCGGGTCGGGAAGGCGATCGGGTCGTTCGTGTCTCCGGGTCCCGTCGCCGTCGGCCGGGACACGCGGACGAGCGGGCCGATGCTGCGCGACGCGGTCGTCGCGGGGCTCCTCGCGACGGGGCACGACGTCGTCGACGCCGGGGTCCTCCCGACGCCCGCCCTCCAGTACTTCGTCCACACGGGCCGGTTCTCCGGCGGGGTCGTCGTCACCGCGTCCCACAACCCTGCGGAGTTCAACGGGATCAAGGTCGTCGACGGCCTCGGGATGGAGGTCTCCCGCCTGGAGGAGGAGGCGATCGAGGGCCGGTACTTCCGGGAGGAGTTCTCCCTCGCGGAGTGGAAGGCGGTGGGCCGTCTGCGGGAGGACGCGGCCGCGAACGGCCGGTACCTCGAGGGCATCCTCTCCCGCGTCGACGTCGGTGCGATCCGCGGAGCGAGGTTCCGGGTCGTCGTCGATTGCGCGAACGGGCCGTCGTGCGGCACGTCCCCCGCGCTCGCCTCCCGCCTCGGGTGCGACGTGGTCTCCCTGAACGGCGACCCGGACGGCTCCTTCCCCGGGAGGCCGCCGGAGCCCGTGCGGGAGAACCTCGGCGCCCTCCTGCGCCAGGTCCGGGAGACGGGCGCGCATCTCGGGGTCGCCCACGATGGGGACGCCGACCGCGCGATCTTCGTCGACGAACGCGGGGAGTTCGTGTTCGGCGACCGGATCCTTGCGTTGCTCGCGCGGGAAGCGGTGTCGAAGAAGGGAGGGATCGTCGTGACCCCGGTGAGCTCGTCGAGCTGCGTGGAGGACGTCGTCCGCGCGGCCGGTGGCTCGGTGCGGTACACGAAGGTCGGCGCACCGATCGTCGCCCGCGCGATGTACGAGACGGGCGCCGTCTTGGGCGGGGAGGAGAACGGTGGGATGATCTTCCCGGA
>VBMI01000056.1 GCA_005878955.1 Methanobacteriota archaeon | reverse complement strand
AGAGGGGACGTTCCATGTCCATGCCCGTGGAGAACCAGATTCGAAACTTGCGTGTCGCGTTCGAGAACGGAAAACTGACGAGAGACCTGTACGCGAAGAACCTCCTTCGGCTGCTGGGGCTCGCGGAGCACCCGACCGCGCAGAAGGTCGCGGCCGCGTTCATCGTCGGGCGGATCGATCAGGCCTTGCTCGCGAGGAACCTCGGGACCCTGCGAGACCCGCGGCCCGCGCCCGCACCCGATCCGTTCGATCTGCCTCCGCCTCCGTAAGGAACTTCTAATACGTTCCGACGCTACCGACCTCCGATGGTCCGGACGTACGCGGAGGCGGGCGTCGACATCGACGCGAAGGGCGCGCAGGTGCGCGCCCTCGTCTCGCAGCTGCGGTTCCACCGCCGCTCGCTCCCCGGTCGTCCCTGGGGACCGAAGGGCCACTTCACCGGGTTCGTGGACATGGGCCGGACGGCCCTCGGGATGTGCACGGACTCCGTGGGCACGAAGGTCCTCGTCGCGAACGAGATGCGGCGCTGGGACACCGTGGGGATCGACTGCGTCGCGGCGAACGTCAACGACATGGTGTGCGCGGGCGCGGAGCCGATCGCGTTCGTCGACTACATCGCGGTGGACTCGCACGACCCCGAGCTCCCCCGCCAGGTCGGCGTGGGCCTCGACGCGGGCGCGCGGGAGGCGAACGTCACGATCGTGGGCGGCGAGCTCGCCGTGATGCCCGAGCTCCTCAACGGCTTCGATCTCGTCGGCGCGTGCTTCGGGGTCGTGGACAAGCGGAAGGTCATCGACGGCCGGGGGATCCGCCCCGGGCACCGGATCATCGGGATCCCGAGCAGCGGGTTCCACTGCAACGGGTACACGCTCCTGCGCCGCGTCCTCCGGGACCACGCGGTCACCGTCATGGATGCGGTCCCGGGCGACGGCCGGCCGTGGGGCGACGTCCTGCTCGAGCCTTCCCGCATCTACGTGCGGCCCGTGCTCGCCGCGATCCGTCGGGCCCCGGTCTCCGGCCTCGCGAACATCACCGGGGGCGGGCTCCGGAACCTCGTCCGGCTCAAGCCGAACGTCGAGTTCCGGGTCACGGAACCCCTCCCGCCCCCGCCCGAGTTCCGCGCGATCCAGGACCTTGGGGGGATCGACGACCGGGAGATGTACCAGACGTTCAACATGGGGATGGGGTTCGCGGTCATCGCGCCCGCGCCCTCCGTCGACAAGGTCCTCGAGGCCCTGCGCAAGCACCGCGCCCGCGTCGTGGGGGAGGTCGCTCGCGGCGCCGGGGCGGTGCTCGCGGACCGGGGCCTGCGGTTCGCGACCTCCAAGGTGTGACCGCCGCTCGATATCTATTTTACCGGGGCGGGCGTACCACGCGAGGTGTTCCGCGGCGGGCCCCGGGAGAAGTCCGCGCCGGTGATGCCACCCGCTCCCGAGGCGGCGGGGGAGGAGGAGGCGCCCCCACTCGACCCCAAGGTCCGGCGTGCGCGGATCCTGGCGGGCGCCGTCCTGTTCGCGGTCGGGGCCGCCGAGTTCGCGAGCGCCGTGTTCACCCGCGAGATCGTCATCGCCGCGATCTGGGCGACCTTCGGGTTCGTGGCCCTCGCGACGGGCCTCTATCTGTACCGCGGGCGGTTCACGGCGTGGGGCACCGCGATCATCGTGAACACGTTCTCCCTTCTTCTCGCCCTCGCCACGATCGACCTCTACGTCGCCGCGGCGCTGATCGCATCGTTCGTCGTGCTGTACCTGTTCCGCCTTCCGTTCGGGGTCGGCGCGTGGAAGATCGAGTCCGCGAAGGAGAACGAGCGGACGCGGGCCCTCATCGAGGAGCGGACCCGGAAGGCCTCCGGGATGACGTGCCCGAAGTGCGGCGCACGGACGCTGTGGCTCGCGGACGACGGCTCCGCGTTCTGCCTCACGTGCCGCGCGGGCACGATCGAGCTCGCCCGCCGAGAGCCCTCGTAGGTTTATAGCGAGGACCCGCCATGCCCGGCCCCGACCCGATGGCCACCGCCTCCCGGAGCTCGTCCTCCCGCAAGGCGCCCTTCCTCGTCCTCCAGGTCCTCGTGGCCGTGACGGGGATCCTGTTCGTCGTCCAGGCCGCGATCGAGTTCCTCGCCGCCGCGAGCGGCGACCCGACGCCCCTGTTCGTCTCCACGGTCCTCGTCCTCCTCGCCACCGCACTCTTCTACACGTCGGTCGCCCTCCGCTCCCGCGGATCGACGCCGTTCTTCACGACCCTCGTCGTCTCCCTCTTCGGGCTCCTCGTCGTCGCGTCCCTGGGGGGCACGAACCCGACCCACTACGCCGGGATGGCGGTCGCGGTCGCCGTCATCGCGGCCCTCGCCCTCCTGCGCGAACGCTTCCATCTGCGGCCCGGGGAGGTCGTGAAGGAGGAGAAGCTCCCCCCGGAGGTCGCCGCGAGGATCTCGACGAAGGTCCGCGGCATCCGCTGCCGGGAATGCGGGGACGACGACGTCTGGCTCACGAGCGACAAGCTCCTCGTGTGCAAGAACTGCGGGACGACGAACGCGTAGCCTCGCGCCCTCACCCTGCCGGGGGCTCGCCCGGTGTCGTGTGGGTGTAGATCTCGACCCAGTTTCCGTCCGGGTCCGTCACGTAGGCGGTCCATCCGTCCGTCTCGGCGGGCGTGACGGCGGTGGGGGCGGCGCCCTTCGCGACGAGCTCTCGGTACGTCTTCCGCACGTCGTCCACGAGGAAAGCGATGTGGTCGAGGCCCTCGCCGGGCAGGTACGGGACCGCGTACGGCGACCCCGGTGGGTACCAGTTCAGCTCGAGCTGCTGGCCCGAGGGCCCGTCCTGGAGGAGGACCCAGATCCCGGCGCCCCACTTCGTCGCCTCCCCCCGCCGCACCTCCCGGAGCCCGAGGAGGCCCGTGTAGAACTTCAGGGACCGCTCGAGGTCCGTCACCCGGATCCCGAAGTACGACAGCTTCATCGGCCGGGGGATGCGCGATCCGATAGATAGCCCCGGCGCCGCCGATCGGCGGCAGGACGCGGGAGGTCGGAGAACATTTACGCCGCGAGCGCGTACCGCGGGGGGAGCAGAGTGCCGCCCGCGAAGCGCCGAAAGTCCCGCCCCGCACCCCCGCCGCCCGAGCCCGCGTCCGACGGGAGGACGTTGAGCGGCGTGCCCCTCAAGCTCCTGTACACGCACGGGGACCTGAAGAACCTCGAGTACCCGCGCGACCTCGGGTTCCCCGGGGAGCCCCCGTTCACGCGGGGCGTGTACCCGACGATGTACCGCGGACGTCTCTGGACGATGCGGGAGTACGCGGGCTTCGGGTCCGCGGAGGAGTCGAACGCGCGGTACCGGTACCTCCTCGACCACGGGACGACCGGCCTCAGCGTGGCGTTCGACCTCCCCACGCAGATGGGGTACGACCCGGACGATCCCTTCGTCCGCGGCGAGGTGGGCAAGGTCGGCGTGCCGGTCTCGACGATCGAGGACATGGGCATGCTGTTCAAGGGCATCCCGCTCGGCGAGGTCAGCACGAGCATGACGATCAACGCGACCGCGTCCATCCTCCTGGCGCTGTACGTCGCCGCGGGCGAGGCGCGCGGCGTGCCGCGGCGGGACCTCCGGGGGACGGTCCAGAACGACATCCTCAAGGAGTACATCGCGCGGTCCACGTACATCTACCCGCCCGAGCCGTCGATGCGGCTCGCCGTGGACATCATCGAGTTCTGCGCGCGGGAGATGCCGCGGTGGAACGCAATCAGCGTGAGCGGTTACCACATCCGGGAGGCCGGGGCGACCGCCGCGCAGGAGGTCGGGTTCACCCTCGCGAACGGGATCGCGTACGTGGAGGCGTGTGTCGAGCGGGGGCTGAAGGCGGACGACATCGCGCGCCAGATCTCCTTCTTCTTCTGCGCGCAGAGCGACGTCCTTGAGGAGGTTGCGAAGTTCCGCGCGGCCCGCCGGCTGTGGTCCCGGATCATGGGCGAGAGGTTCAAGGCCCGCGCCCCGGAGTCCCTCGCCCTCCGGTTCCATGTCCAGACCGCGGGCGTCTCGTTGACCGCCCAGCAACCGGAGAACAACGTCGTGCGGGTCGCGTACCAGGCCCTCGCCGCGGTCCTCGGCGGGGCACAGTCCCTCCATACGAACTCGATGGACGAGGCCCTCGGACTCCCCTCGGAGAAGGCGGTCCGCCTCGCCCTGCGGACGCAGCAGTGGCTCGCGCACGAGAGCGGCGTCGCGAACACGGTCGACCCGCTTGGCGGCTCGTTCTACGTCGAGGCCCTCACGAAGGAGCTCGAAGAGGAGGCGGCGGGGCTGATTGACCGGATCGACGGGATGGGCGGGACGCTGAAGGCGATCGAGGCGGGCTGGGTCCAGCGGGAGATCGCGGAGAGCGCGTACCGGTTCCAGCGGGAGGTCGAGGACGGAAAGCGGACGATCGTCGGCGTGAACCGCTTCCGCTCGGACGAGGCGGTCCCGCCGAAGCCACAGAAGGTGGACCCAAGGCTCGAGCGGGAGCAGGTCGCGCGGGTGAAGGCGTTCCGCGCGAAGAGGAGCGCGAAGGTCGCGAAGCACGCCCTCGCCGCCGTGCGGGAGGCCGCGGCCCTCGAAGGGAACCTCGTCCCGGTGATCCTGGACGCGGTGAAGGCGAAGGCGACCCTTGGGGAAATCTCCGGCGCGATGCGGGAGATCTTCGGCGGGTACCGTGCGAGGAGCGAGGTATGATCGGCCGGCTCCACCACGTGGGCATCGCGGTCGCCCGCCTCGACGAGGCCGTCGCGAAGTACCGGTCGCTCGGGTTCCCCGCGGATCCTCCGGAGACCGTCGAGTCGGAGGGCGTGCGCCTCGCGTTCGTGACGGAGGGCGATACCCGCCTCGAGCTCCTGGAGTCGATCCGGCCGGACGGCGTGATCGCGAGGTTCATCGCGAAGCGCGGGGAGGGGATGCACCACGTCGCGTTCGCCGTGCCGGACATCCGGAAGGCGATCGCGGACCTCCGCGCGAAGGGGTTCCAGGTGATCGACTCCGAGCCCCGGAGGGGGCATGGCGGGAGGCTCGTCGCGTTCGTCCACCCGAGGTCCCTCCACGGCGTCCTCCTCGAGCTCGTGCAGGAAGGGGCCACCGAACGGCGTTAGCCTAACGCCGTGCGCGCACCTTTTTCCGGGGGACCGGGCTCCGCGGGCCGTGGCCGACTACCTCCCGCTGCTCACCGCGGTCGTCGCCTTCGCCCTGACCCTCCTTCTGGGGATGCAGTACGCCCGCCGGCGGAAGCTCCACCAGCTGGAGTGGACGGTCGCCCTCGGGCTCCTCGGCCTCGCCGCGGTCCTCGCGTTCCTCGGGAACCCCGACGTCCTCGGCTGGAGCGAGGGGCTGTACAAGGCGTACCTCCCGCTCACCGCGCTCCCCGTGGGCCTGATCGGCCTCGGCGTCCTGCAACTCTTCCGCGACCGTCCGAACATCGCGCGGTACTACGCGTACTTCTGGATCGCGACCGCGATCCTGGTCGTCGTGGTCACGGCCCTAGCTCCGATCCGGGACCCGGTCGACGGCGTGAACCTCGCCGCGGAGGGACCGAGCGTAGGCGGGCGGCACCTGCCGCTCTTCGGGGCCGTCTCCTGGCTCCAGACCGTGCCGGGGGCGGTTGCGTTCATCGGCGGCGGGCTATACACGTGGTGGAAGGCCCGCGCGCGACGGTACGGCCTGCTGCTCGCCCTCGGGGGGATCCTGTTCACGGTCGCGGGGTTCAGCTCCCGGCTCGGCTTCCCGGGCGGGTTCTTCCTGATCACCGCGCTCGCCGCGGTCGTCACGTTCCTCGGGTTCGTCTGGAGCGTGGAACACCTCGCTCCCGCGCCCTCCCCCGCAAAGGCTTAACCGCCTCCCCGCCTCCCGCGGAACCGTGGCGGACGCGTCCCTCCCGCAACCCACGGCGATCGAGGAACGGCCGGGTCCGATCTTTCGCAGGCTCCTCCGGTTCGACGCGGTGGACTCGACGAACGAGGTCGCGAAGCTCCTCCTCGGCCACGGGGCGGACGAGGGGACGATCCTCGTCGCGAAGCGGCAGAGCGCGGGGAAGGGCCGCCATGGGCGGTCGTGGGCATCCCCTCCCGGCGGGCTGTACGTCTCCCTCGTCCTCCAGCCGGACCCCGACTACGTCGCGACGCTCGGCCTCCTCGCGGGGATCCCGGTCGTGAAGGCCCTGCGGCACTACGGCGTGTTCGCGAACCTGAAGTGGCCGAACGACGTGGTGTTCATGGAGAAGAAGATCGGCGGGATCCTGAGCGAGGGCGTGTACCGCGGGGACGCGTTCTACGCGGTGATCGGGATCGGCGTGAACACGGGGATCGACCTGGACCGCCTGCCGGAGGAGGCCCGGGCGCGCGCGACGAGCGTGAAGCGGGAGGTCCCGGAGTACGTGGACAACGACGACTTCCTCGAGTACATGATGAAGCACTTCGAAGACATCGTCTCGAAGTTCCGCACCGGCACGCGGGACCGACTGATCAAGGATTACCGCGGGCTGTGCACAACGATCGGGAAGGACATCGTCGTGGCGACTCCGAAGGGGAAGGTCGCGGGGCGCGCGTACGACGTCACGCCCCTCGGCGCTCTCGTCGTGATGGCCCCCGACGGTGGGAAGTCGGAAATCGTCGACGGGACCGTTGAGTTCACCACCTGAAACCTAGAGAGCATCCCTAGGTGAATCCACACCCGGAGCCCGCGGGAAAGACTATGGTCAGGAGGGCTCATGCGGCCGTGGGATGTGGCTGCAAGAGGATCCATGGCAACGGATCGAAGACGTCCGCAAGCACCCAATTCGGTCGTTCGCCGTCATGACCTTTGGGACCGCGGTCTCTGTCGTCGTTGCGGTCGTCGCTTCTATGCAAGGAGCACCTAGTGCTCCCGTGTGGTGGCTGTTCGCAGGCTTGGTGCTGTTCGGTGACGTTATGGCGCTCCTTTCTGTTGTCATGACTCGGCGGCAGCGGAGGCGGGCCGCCAAGAGTAAGCGAGCTGGGCCGGAACAGGCGGTCTGCCCCTCGCCCCATCCGTAAACCTTTATCTCCGTCGCTGGTCTTTGCCCGCTATGCCGGAGGGTTCCGCGAGCGCCCGCAGCGTTCGGGGCGCGGACCTCGGGCTGCTTCTCTTCCTCGGAATCCTGTGGGGGACCGCCTTCGTCTTCATCACGATCGGGCTCCAGAGCTTCAGTCCGGTCCTCCTCGTCGCCCTCCGGTTCGACATCACCGGCCTCGTGATGCTCGGGATCGCGGCGGCCCGCCACAAAGGGTCGATCCTCCCAAGGGGTCGCATTCAGTGGACCGCGGTCGCGATCGCCGCGGTGTTCAACGTCACGGGCTACCACGCCCTTCTGTTCGTCGGCCAGGAGCACACCGCCGCCGGTCTCGCCGCGATCATCGTCGGCATGAACCCCGTCCTTACGACCGTGTTCAGCCGCGCCCTCCTGAAGGACGAGCGCGTGGGCGCGGGCGGGATCCTCGGCCTCGCCCTCGGACTCGCCGGGATCGTCCTGATCGTGGCGCTCAACCCGGGAGGGCTGGACGTCTCGGGAGTGTCCGAGCTCTTGATCGCGGGCGCCATCGTCTCGTGGTCGCTCGGCTCCGTCCTCGTCCGGCGGACCCGGCACGGGATGGACGTCTTCGCGTTCGTCGGCTGGCAGTCCCTCGCAGGCGCGGGGATCCTCCACTCGCTCTCCCTCGCCCTTGAGCGCGGCGGGCGGGCCGTGTTCGACCCCGGGGGAATCGCGTCCCTCCTGTACCTCGCCCTGGCCTCGTCCGCCCTCGGGTTCGCGATCTACTTCACGCTCCTCGGGCGCATCGGCCCGATCCGCCTGAACTTCGTGAGCCAGATCGCGGCCGCGGTCGCCGCGGTGGGCGGGCTCCTCGCCCTCCAAGAACCCGTCGAGCTCCGGGCGATCGGTGCCTTCGCGCTCATCGCGGCGGGCCTCGTCCTCGTCACGCGCCCCGACCTCCGGCGTCGCGGGACCTCGGGGCCCGGACGCGCTCCACGGGCCTAGGTGGAAACCTATTTCCAACGTGCATCGATAATCGTCGGAGGGCCGTTGCTTGAGGTCCCGCCTCGTCGTCAAGGAGACCGTCTCCGTCGCGGTCGCCGCCGTCCTCGTCGTCCTCCTCTCGATGCCCCTGGGGCCGCTCCCGCCCCTCGGCGACCTGCTGAACCCGAACGGCGGAGTATGGACGGTCGCGGGGGGCGCGAACCATCCCGCCATGGAGGAGTTGCGGATCCTCGGCCTCGACGGGGACGTGACCGTCCTCCGGGACACGTGGGGCGTGCCGCACATCTTCGCGACGACGAACCACGACCTGTTCTTCGCCCTCGGGTACGTCCACGCCCAGGACCGGATGTGGCAGATGGACATCCAGTACCGGTTCGCGGCCGGCCGGCTCTCGGAGGTCCTCGGGCCGAAGTACGTCGAGCAGGACGCGTTCCTCCGCACGGTCGGCCTCGCCCGCATGGCGGACCGTTATCTCGCGACCCTGCCACCCGCGGACCCGAGCCTCCTGGCCCTCGACGCGTACGCGGCGGGGGTGAACGCGTGGATCGGCCACACCCCGGGCCGGGACCTCCCGCTCGAGTACCGCCTCCTCGGATATGCACCGGAGGCTTGGTCCCCGACCCACTCCCTTACCGAGGGCGGGCTCCTCGCGTACGGCCTGAGTGCGGACTTCACCGACCTCGAGCTCGGGCTCCTCACGGACCGCCTCGGCGCCGCCGCGGTCGACGAGCTGTTCCCGATCGCCTCGCCGATCCCGGTCCCGCCGATCGTCCCGAACGGCACCCGCGGGGGCGGCCCGGTGATCGATCCCCTCGCGGCCCGCGACATCCTCGCGAAGGCCCGCCTCGTCGAGCCCTTCCTGGGCCCGCTGCGCGCGGGGATCGGGTCGAACAACTGGGTCGTCGCCGCCGCGAACTCCTCGACGGGACGCCCGCTCCTGGCGGGCGACCCGCACCTCTCCTTCCAGCTCCCCGCGATCTGGTACGAGGCCCACCTCCGTGGCGGGGACTACGATGTCTACGGAGTCACGCTCCCCGGGACGCCGGGCGTGTTCATCGGATTCAACCGGGACGTCGCGTGGAGCGAGACGAACACGGGCGCCGACGTGACGGACTTCTATGTCGAGTCGGTGAATCCGTCGAACCCGGATGAGTACCTCTTCCAGGGCCAGTGGCGGACCTTCGTGTCGACGCGCGACGTGATCCGCGTGAAGGGGGGCGCCGACGTGCCCGTGACCGTCCAGGAGTCCGTCCACGGGCCCCTCGTCACGCGGCGGGGAGAGACCGTCGCGATGCGCTGGACGGGGAACGCCACCGGCTCCGCGATTGGCGCGGCCCTGCGGTTCATGAAGGCGGCGAATTGGACGGAGTTCCGCGACGCCCTGCGGGAGTGGGAGAACCCCGCGCAGAACTTCGTGTTCGCGTCGTGGGGCGGGTCCCCCGCGATGTCGACGATCGCGATCCGTTCGAACGGTTTGTTCCCGATCCGAGAGAACAACATCACGGGCCGCGTCCCGCTCGACTGCACCGGTGCGTTCGAGTGGACGGGCTGGGTACCTTTCGGCGAGGCCCCCGAGGCGGTGGACCCGCCGGAGGGCTACCTCGCGAGCGCGAACCAGATCCCCGCCGGTCAGGGGTACCCGCATTACCTGGGATGGCAGTGGGACCCCGGCTACCGGGCGCGGCGGATCAACGAGCTCCTGAACGGCACGCTCGCGGCGAACGGGACCGTGTCCCCGGACGACATGCGCGCGTTCCAGCGGGACACGCTCGACGTCCTCGCGCGGGAGTTCGTGCCGTACATCGTCGCGGCGAACTCCGCGTGCGGGACCCCGGTCTGCTCCGTGGCGATCAACGTCCTGGAGAGCTGGGACTTCCGGATGGAGGCGGACCGGGCGGGCGCGTCCGTGTGGTACGGGTTCATCCACCGGTTCATCGACGACACGTTCGGGGACGAGTGGGCGGCGGCGAACGTCTCCGACGTGATGATGCCTTACCCCGACGTCCTCGAGCGGCTCGTGACGCAGGCCCCCGGCTCGCCGTGGTTCGACGACGTCACGACGCCCGCGATTGAGACGCGGGACGACATCATCCGGCGGGCCCTCGGGGAGGCTGCTGAGAACCTCGCGGCGCGCCTCGGACCCGAGGGGACGCAGTGGATTTGGGGCCGCCTCCACACCCGAGTGTTCGACTCCCTCTCCGGCCTCGACGCGCTCTCCCGCGGACCCTACCCGGCAGAGGGGGACGACATCACCCTCGACCCCGCCGCGGGCTACGAGGCGCACCACGGCCCGTCGTTGCGGATGGTCGTGACCCTCGGAACGCCGGAGGACTCGACGACGGTCTACCCGGGTGGCCAGAGCGGGAATCCCGTGAGCCCGCATTACGACGACCAGCTACAGCTGTGGCTGCGGCGGGAGTACAAGGACATTGAGTTCCCGACGAGCGCCGCGCTTCCCACGGGCCACCTCGAGTCCACGCTGATCCTCCGGAGGGCGTGAGGTGCTCGCGTCCTGGCGGGAGCCGTGGTGGAAGGCCGTCTTCGTCGGCACACTTCTGACGCTCGCGTTCCTCGCCGCGGGGGCGTGGCAGCTAACGGTCGTCGCCGCGGCCGTGGCGGGGCTGCTCTCGGGGCGCGGCCGGGCGGGCGCGATGCGCGGAATCCAGGCGACCGCACCCGCGTGGGTCCTCTGGCTCCT
>VBMI01000160.1 GCA_005878955.1 Methanobacteriota archaeon | reverse complement strand
GGCCTCCTGGCCGGGGACATCGGGCCGTTCAAGGCGTACGCGACGGGGAGGCTCAAGGTGAAGGGCGACATCGAGGACCTCCTCCGCTTCCGGAAGTTCTTCTGAGCCGCTCACGCCTTGGAGCGGGCCGCGACGAAGACCCGGAACGTGTCCCTCCGGGGGCGCTCGACCCCCTTCTTCAACCGCGCCCCGATCCGATACATCCCCGAGACATCGAAGCCCGATCGCACGAGGAGCCCGCGCATCTCCGCGACCCGGTATGTGCGGACCGTATGGGTCTCGTCGAACCGGTCGAGCATGCGGCGGCCCTTGAACACGAAGAAATGGAAGTCGATCGGGAGCATCTGCGTCCGCGGGTCGTAGCGGGCGGCGTCGAGTCGGACGAGCTCGAACGCCGGCCCCGTCCGGTGGACCCACGACAGGTGCGGCGCCGGCCGCGCGGCGGAGCTCTGCCAGAACTCGAACGCGAAGAGGCCGCCGGGGGAGAGGTGGCGGCGGATCGAGCGGAGCGCGCCGGTGACGTCCCGGGTCCGCAGGAGGTATCCGAACGCCCCGAACATGCAGATCGCCGCGTCGAATCGGGCGCCGAGCCGAAAGGACCGCATGTCCCCCGCGATGAACCGGATCGGGAGCCCGGCGGCGCGGGCCTTCCTCCTCGCGAGCGCGAGCTGCGCACGGGAGCGGTCGAGTCCCGTCACCTCGTACCGACGGCGAGCGAGGCGGAGCGCGTGGTTCCCCGTCCCGCATCCAAGGTCGAGGACTCGTACGGGCTTCCGCGGGAGGAATCTCCGGAAGAGGGCCTCGAGATACCGCACGTCCGCGTCGTAGTCGACGAGGTCCTCGTAGATGAAATCGTAATACCGCGCGAAGCGGTCGTACGTCGGCGTCCCGCGGGCCATCGCGCGGCGGAACGCGCCCTGCCCCGATAGGTTTATCTCCGCCGCTCGGTTCGTCGCACGGCCCCGAGGAACGTAGCGGGGTGGGGTAGCTAGGAGATCCCGTCGGGCTCATAGCCGAAGATCCCAGGTCGTCGGTGTGAAACCCGGAGATCGATGGTTCAAAAGGGTCCGAGGCCGTCCCTCGGCCCCTGGGACTCCATCCCCCGCTATCGGGGCCTTTACTCTTTCCCCGTGGTTCCCACGGGGGCTCGCGCCCATTCCTACTATCAGTATTCGTAGCAGTAAAGACTTAAAGCCCCCACTCCATCGGCAGAGCCTCGGGCGTCACACGATGGACCGAGTCTCGACAGGAGTCCCCGGGATCGACGCGATGCTGGGGGGCGGGCTGATCCCCGCACGACCGTACGTTGTCTCGGGGCCGACGGGCAGCGGGAAGACGATCCTCGCGATGCACTTCCTTGCGGCGGGCCTCGCCCACGGCGAAGCCGGGCTCATGGTGACCCTGGACGAGCCGCCGAACGAGGTGAAGGCGAACGTCACCGCGTTCGGGTGGGACCTCGGCCGGCTGAAGATCCTCGACGCGACCCCGGACGTGAAGGCCCACAAGCGGCAGCGGTCCGTGATCGACGTCGGGACGACCCTCGACGTGCGGGACATGGAGCAGGTCGGGGAGATCCGACAGTCCTCCGGGGTCCGGGCCCTCGAGGTCTCCATCCACGGCGTCCAGAAGATGCTGAAGCAGGAGTTCTTCCAGCGACTCGAGCGGAACCGCGAGCGGTACAAGCGGATCGTCGTCGACTCCCTGACCGCCCTGAAGATGTTCACGATGCAGGGGGAGGACTCCCGCATCATGATCCAGAGCTTCCTCCGGTTCCTATCCGAGCTCGAGGCGACGACCGTGATCGTCTCCGAGCGGCTGAACCCCAAGATCCTCGAGACGGAGTTCTTCCTGTCCCGGGGCGAGATCCGGTTCCACAAGTGGCTCGACGGGAACGTGATTCGGCGGGCGGCGTCCATCGAGAAGTTCCGCGGCTCGAGCTTCGATGACCGCATACGGCCGATGAGCATCTCGAACACCGGGATGATCGTGGACCCGCAGGGCGCGGTCGCGATGACCGGCGGCCGCCTCGCCCGGATCGGGGAGGCGTACCTGGAGCAGCGCCTCTCGGAGGAAGTGACCACCGTCATCGAGGGGGTCCTGAAGGGGGTCGAGGACGCCCACCGGCTCCACCTGAGCGTCGCGGACGTGGAGCACGCCCTCTCCCGCGCGATGCTCCAGCTGCAGCGGCGGAACTACCAGAAGGCCCTCAAGGCCGCCCTCCACGCCCAGTCCATGCTGCGGGACCGCCTCGAGAAGAAGTCGCCGCCGCCCCCGCCGCCGTCCGTCGCGCCCCCACCGCCGGGAGGGAAAGCGTGAACGACGGGAAGATCCGCACCGGGGTGCCGGGACTGGACCGCATGCTCCACGGGGGTCTCGTGCCCCATCGGCCCTACATCGTTTCCGGCCCGCCCGGGAGCGGGAAGTCCGTCTTCTCGATGCAGTTCCTCCTGGAAGGCGTGCAGGGGGGCGAGCGGTGCCTGTTCGTCGCGCTCGAGGAGCCGCCGAACGAGCTGAAGGCGAACATGCGGGTGTTCAAGTGGCCTGTCGACGACATCGAGGTCCTCGACGCGAACTCGGACATCCGGCGGTTCGAGCCCACGCCGGTCATCGAGATCAGCACGGAGGTCGAGCCGATCAAGATGCGGGAGATCGAGGCCCGGATCCGGAAGACCCCGGACTTTGAGAGCCACGAGGTCACCGTCCACAGCCTCCAGCAGCTCCTGAAGAACCTCTTCATCAAGAGGCGGTACGAGCGGGTCGTGATCGACTCGATGACCGCCCTCCGGTACTTCTGCATGCGGGAGTTCGAGGAGACGCTCACGACGCAGAGCTTCATGCGGTTCCTCGCGGAGTCCAAGGTCACGTCCCTCCTTACGGTCGAGCTCCCGGAGGAGGG
>VBMI01000055.1 GCA_005878955.1 Methanobacteriota archaeon | reverse complement strand
ACGGTGCGGGACCCCGGGGGCCGGTCCGCCTCCTCCCCGTTCGTCCTCACCGTGCGGCCCGCCCAGTCGTGGTTCTGGGCCCCGCCGAGGTCGCTCTACTCGATTTACAGCACGTACGGGGGGCGACTCGAGCTCTTCCCCTGGACGGGGACCGCGTTCCCGGTGATGTGGCTCGCGTGGGATTCGTTCCTGTCCTACCAGGACGCGGCGGGAAGGACGGCCGGCGGCCGCATCCCCCTAGGCCAGGCCTTCGTCCGGCAGGCGGCCGCGTGGGACCCCGCCGGGAGCGTCCACATCGTCGGAACGGACACGTCCGGCAGCCAGGTCATGTACGAGAAGCGGCGCGGGGACGGCGCGGCCCTGATCGCCCCGACGGCCCTCCCGCTGGGCGGCGTGTCCCCTGCCGAGCTCGATCTCGCGTTCGCCGGGGGCTACCTCTGGGCCGCCTGGTCGGACTCTCGCGATGGGAACCGGGAGATCTACGTCGCGGCGCTGGACCTCACGGGCGGGATCGTGTCCGGCCCCTTGCGGATCAGCAACAACAACCGGACCTCCTTCGGACCCCGGCTCGTCCCATCGGATGGGAGGGTCTGGGTCGTCTGGGGAGACGACCGCGGCTGGGGGGATGCCGTCTTCGGATCCGCGGTGAACGTCACGACCTTCGCGGTCGAGGTGCAGGAATTGAGAATCGGTTTCGGGTACCTCGACGATGTCGCTCCGTTGCCCGACGGGGGCGCCGCCGTGACGTCGCACATCCGCGCGGAGAACGGGGTGGCCGAGGTGTGGTGCTACCGGGTCGACTCCGCGGGCGCTCTCCTGAGCCCGCCGGTCCCGCTTTCATTCGACGACGGCGCCACCTCGGCCCCGTCGAGCGTGACGACGGACGCGCAGGGAACCGCCCACATCGCCTGGGTCGACATGGCGAACGACACGTGGGTCCGCTACGCGAGGGTCCCGTTGACCGGCCCACCGGAGCCGGACGGCGGGGCAATCGTCTATCGGGCGCCCCTGTCCGACCAGCCGTTCCGGGTCTCCGCCGCGCTCGGCCCCGACGGCGAACCGCGGGTCGCGTTTGCCGGAGGACTCCCGACGGGCGTGACCGTCTCGATGACGTATCGCGATCCGATCCCACCGACCGCGGTGATTGCGGGCCCGACCTCCGCCAACGTCGGCCAGACGGTCACGTTCTCGGGCTCCTCATCCTCCGACAATGCGGAGATCGCAAACTACGACTGGTCGTTCGGCGACGGCATCGTGGGCACGGGCGAGTCCGTGACGCATCGGTTCGACTCGGGGGGCACGTACACGGTTCGGCTCACCGTGGCGGACCGCGTGGGAAACGCCGACGCGGCGGAAGTCCAGGTGGCGGTCGCGGACGCACCACCGGTCGCGCGAATCGCAGGCCCTTCCTCGACCGACGAGGACATCCCCGTCACGTTCTCGGGGGCCGGCTCCACGGACGACGGAGGCATCCGCCGGTACCTCTGGACCGTCCTCGGCCCGACGACCTCGTCGTACGAAGGGCCGACGATCACCGTGAATTTCACCGAGCCCGGGACCTACACGGTCCGCCTCACCGTGGAAGACAACGGGGGCCGGACGGACGTCGCGGAGCTCGTCGTCTCCGTGAGGGACGTGTTCGAGCCCGGGACCGCGAACGCGATCCTGTGGGCGGGGACTGCGACGGTCGTAGCCGTCACCATAGTCCTCCTTGCGCGCGAATGGAGGAAGCGGACGCCGCGCAAGCCGATCAGACGTTCGTAGGTCGTCACAATCCCCGGCGACGTGAGGTGCGCTATATCCTCGCTCTACTCCACGTCGAAGTAGATCTTCAACGTCGTCCGGTAGTCGACAACCTTGTTGTTATTCAGACTCATTTCCATCTCGGTGACCCGTGCCCACCGCATCCCCCGCACGGTCCTTGCCGCCACCTCGACCGCGTTCTTGGCGGCGTCCGCGAAGCTCTTCGGCGACACACCCACGATGTCGATGACCTTCTGTACCATCGCCCAACCTCTGGCCCAGAATCGCTCGACTCACCCTAAAGAATAGCGAGGGCAAGCCAGAGACTACCCATCAAGAAGTCTATCGGGGATCCCCGCTCGATACCGATTTATATATGGCCGATCCATCGGTGAGCGATTACATGGCGATGAAGAAGCCGAAGATGAAGAAGCCGCACGGAACGTCGCCGTCCACGTTCCAGAGGCGACTCAGGGAACGGATCCACAAGGACAAGGAAACTCTCGAGGCGCTCGACTAGCGGAGTTTCTTCGCTCGCTTCCGTATCCATCGGCTCAGGGCTGCGTCGGTGAGCCCCCGGGCGTCGATTCCCCGCACGAACCGCTCGACTTCATCGCGTTCCGCCACGATTTCCAGTCCCAGGGTGTCGAGGATTACCTGGCCCACTTCGAAAGCGGTGCGATGGTTACCGTCCCAGAACGGGTGGGAGCGCACGATGAACCCCATCGCCCATGCTGCGATTTTCGCGGGCTCATGGCCTCACGCGCCATGTCGCGAATCCTTTCAACGAGAAAGTCGAGGCTCCCGGGATCGCGGACTCCGACGTCCCAAGTCCTTCCCGTCCGCGTGACCTCGTCGTGGGTCACGACAATGTCCTCCACCGTGATTGCGAGGAGTTCTCGGTAGCGGGCTTGACGATCCGAGGCCACATCCGCACCTGGGGTAGGCAGGCGATTGCCCCGCCCCCCAGAATCTAGCGTCCGATGTGAAGCTCGCGTCGGACTGTCGGATCAGCACACCTACGGAAGCGAGTCGCTCCGCCCCGTTTTCAACGGCGGCTCCCACATCACGCCCTTCCCGACTTCGCGCCGCACCACCTTCCCCTCCGCGTCCAGGTCCTCGAGGAGGATCTCCGACTCGTCGTCCGTCACCCTTCAGGGAGGGGTCCATCTTCCGGAGGGTGTCGTCGATCGCCTCCCATGGCTGCCACCCCTCGATCCGGAGGGACACGTCCCCGGTCCCGCACTCGAACGTCGGGAAGCCGGTGACCCCGTGGGCCCGGCACGTCTCCAGGTCCGCCTCGAACGCCCGCCGGGCGGTCCCGTCCGCCAGGGCGAGCATGAAGTCCCGCACGCGGAGGCCGACCTCCGACGCGAGCTTCTCCTGCACGGCCCGCCGGTGGATCGCCTGACCCTCGACGAGGGCGGCCTCCCGCAGCCGCCGCAGGTACCGGCGCCCCACCGGGACCCCCTGGAGCTCCGCGGCCTTCACCGCCTCGCACGCGGGCCAGGTGGACCGGAAGTCCTCGATCGTGTCCATCATCGCGGCGGGGTCCATCGGCATCCGGTGGTGCTCGGCGACCGCGTTCATGAACGCGAGGACGGAGTCCTTCCACTGCCCTCCGGACATCCGCGCGAACTGCTCCCGCATCGGCGTGAAGTCCTCGAACAGCCCGCCCATCCGGATCTCCAGGTCGACCGAGCCCGCGTAGACCCACTCGACCCGCCGGACCGCGGGCTCGCACCCCCAGCACCAGATGCTGTACGGGTCCGTGTACTCGACGAGGCGGAGCTTCCCGGGCCCGCCTTCCGGGCCTCGGACGAGAACCTCGGTCTCGATCAGGGTCGTCCCGGGAGCCGGATGGACGCAGCCGCCTTAACTCCTCCGGAGTCGCCCGCCCCCGGGCCGGTCCGTCGTACAATCCCCTCCATCAGAATCTGCCGCGATAATTGGAATGGAATGGATATCTATCGCCGCGCACGTTTTCCGTCCGTGAGCCGCCGAGGCTCCGCGCGCGGGTCGGCCGCGCTTGCGGGACTAGCTGGAGTCCTCGTCTTCCTGGTCGTCGCCATGGTCTACCTGGCAGGCCAGAACTCGATGACGCTTGGGGACATCCCCTCCCTCCTGACCGCGATCCCCCTCTGGTTCTACATCGCCATCGGCGTCGTCGCCGCAGCGTTCGCGGGAGTCGCGCTCGGAGGATCCAAGGCAGAGACCGAGAGCGACCTGGAATCGGAGCCCTCGTCCCGCCCGAGGGTCGAGCCGCGGGTGGAAGTCTTCGAACCGCAGTTCGGACTCGGAGTGCCGACCGCCGTCGCGGGCCGGGAGGTGGTCGTCTCGAACCCGATCCCGCCGAAGCCCGTAATCCTGGCCCGGCCCGCGGTGGCCCCCGCCATGAAGACGACCTTCGCATCGAAAAAGACCGCGCCTCCGAAGCCGTCGGTTCCTCCCATGGCGATTCGGCCCGCAATCCCTACCGAGTCCAAATCCCTCGTGAAGACGGAATCCCTCGTGGAGTCCTCTTCCTTCGTCAACCCGGAGTCCCCGCCGTTTTCCGCTCCCGAACCGGAGCGCGCCCCCGAACCCGCACCCGCCCGGGTGCCTGACCCCGCGCCTGCAATCGAGCCTCGGCCGGCCGAAGTCCGGTCGCGGACGCCGGAGCCCGATGTCCTGGCGGACGAGCCCGCCGCTTCGGAGCCGATGCCGGAGCCGGAGGTAGCGCTGGAGGATCTGGAGAGCTGGCTCGAGGAGACGTCCCCCGAGGCGCTGGCCGCGCGGAAGAAGCGGCTCGTGCGGCATCGGGCGGAGCCGCGCGCATAAAGCCTAAATAGGCCCGGTCCGTCCATGGACCCGCGTATGGAACTGAAGCTCGTTGAGAAGGCGAAGAGCACGATCCGCGTGGAGATCGTCCACCCGGACGACACGCTGATCTATCCCCTCCTATCCGAATTGCTCAGGGACGAGGACGTCTCGGATGCTCAGTACGTCACGGGCCACCCGCAGCTCGACAAGCCCGTCCTCTTCGTGCAGACGAAGAAGGGCGAGGCGCAGGCCGCGTTGAAACGTGCGGCGGAGGGGCTCGCCACGAAGTACCGGGACGCGAAAGGGCTCCTCGAGAAGTCGCTCGCGAAGTGACCCCGCGGGACGTTCGGGTTTCCTCTCGCTATTCCGGGCCGCGATAATCTCGTTTGATAAGCGGAGTGCAAGCGGTATCCCCACGCCGGGCCATCCATGCCCGATGACGGGGGGCACTCCACCGAGAGCCCGAGACTTGCGTCCCGGGGCAGCCATCGCCGGGTTGCTCGCCTTCGTCTTTCTCCTCGTCGGGCGCGGGGCCTTCGTGGTCCCGGAGGCCCTCGTCCCGATCACGCTGCCGCTGGGGTTCTGGTCCCTGCTCGCGCTCGTCGTCGTGCTCGGCTATCTCGGCTACTTCACGATGGTGCGCGCCTCGACCACCTCCCGCGTGCCACGGGGGACGGGGAGCGCCCAGGCCTCCGATTCGTCTCCTCCGTTCAGGCCGCACGCAGCGGCCCCGGAAATCGAGGTCCCCGCCCGAACGGCTCCCTCGACGCGGGCGGTCACGGCCCGGTCGGACTCTGAGATCTCGAAGCTCATCGAATGGATCGACGGAGTCTCCGCACAAATCGCGGGGTGGGGCTCCGTAATCCACGCGCCGGTACACGACGAACGGGTCGCCGAAGAGATGCAGCCGTCGACGATGGTCGTCAACGTCCCGCGGGAGCCGCGCCTTTCGAGGGCGGGGCCATGGACCGAGATGCGTGCGCGCAAGGCGATCGAGAAGTACCTCCGGAGGCAGCCCTGGGCGCCCGCGGCGGACATCGCGAAGGCCTTGCACATGGAGGTCGGCCTCGCAGTACGCATGGCGGATTCCCTGAGGGAGCGGGCCTCCTAGTCGCCGCGCCTCGCGTCCTCAAATAGCCCGCCCTCCTTCCACGCCGCGCATGGACGAGGGCGTCGTCGGGGTCTCGGGTTACCTGACGCACACCCCCGGCCTGGGCGGGCGGATCAAGGCCTCGGCCGAGGATTTCGTCGTCGAAGAGATCTCGGTCGATCTCCCGCGTTCGGAGGGCGGACGGTACACGGCGGCGAGGGTCCGCACCCGCAACTGGGAGACGAACCGCCTCGTGCGGGAGCTCGCCCGGACCCTTCACTTGAGCCGGAAGCGGATCGCGTTCGCGGGGACGAAGGACCGCCGGGCGGTGACGACGCAGCTCCTCCAGTTCGACGGCGGGCCCGGTCTCCTGGACCGCCTGCACCTGAGGGACGTCGAGATCCTCGATACGTTCCGGACGGAGAAGAGGCTCGAGATCGGGGACCTCCTCGGGAACCGGTTCCAGGTCGTCGTGCGGGACATTCCGCTCGCCAGGGCCGACATCGAGACCCGCGCGCGGGCGATCGCCGACGAGCTTCGCAGCGCCGGTGGCTTCCCGAACTTCTTCGGCATCCAGCGGTTCGGGTCCGTGCGGCCGATCACGCACGTCGTCGGCCGGCACCTCGTGCGCGGGGAAATTCGGGAGGCGGTCCACGCGTACGTCGGGAACCCAATCGAGGGGGAGGACCCGGAGTCCCACGCCGTGCGGGAGGACCTGGAGGCGACCGGCGACTATGCCGCGGCACTGCGTGATTATCCGCGGGAGTGGGGCTTCGAGAAGGCAATCCTGAACCGCCTCGCGACCCACCCCGAGGACTTCGCGGGCGCCCTCCAGCAGCTCCCGCTGAACCTCCTCCTCCTGTTCGTCCACGGCTACCAGTCGTTCCTCTTCAACCGCATCGTGAGCGAGCGGATGCGGGAGGGCCTCCCGATCCACGCGCCGGTCGAGGGCGACATCGTCCTCGCGGCCCGCCCCGACGGCCGGCCGGACCGCGGCCGGCAGATCCCCGTGGACCGTGGGAACCTCGAGAAGGCGGCCGCGCAGTGCCGCGCGGGGAAGGCCTTCGTGAGCGGGGTCCTCTTCGGGTCCGAGGCCGAGTTCGCGGCGGGCCGACCCGGCGAGATCGAGAGGGGGATCGTCGAGGCCGAGGGGCTCCGGCGGGAGGACTTCGTGATCCCGGCGATCCCGAGGCTCTCCTCGAGGGGCACGCGGCGCGAACTCCTCGCCCCGCTGCGGGACCTGGAGTGGGAGGCAGGCGAGGGGACGCTGGCCCTCCGGTTCTCGCTGACCCCCGGGTGCTACGGGACGAGCCTCCTCCGTGAGTTCCTAAAGCTCCCCGTCGCGTGACGCTCCCGAGCCGGCAGGGCTCACGCGTTCAGAATCCCGGGCCGACCCCCGCGAACCGGGGGCGGAAGTGTCCGCGACCCGGCCGCAGCCATTTGCCGCACCGCCCCGAGGCTTTATCCGGCGGACGGCATTGGCAGGGTTCCCAGGGGGAGCGGAAATGCCGAAGTTGGAATCTATCGATGGCGTGGGCATCTACACGAACGACCTGAAGAAATCGAAGCAGTTCTACACCCGCACGATCGGGCTGAAGGTCCGGGACGAGGACCGGAAGACCGGGTACATCGCCCTCGGGGCGACGAAGGGCGGGAAGGACGCGAGCCTGAACCTGTGGCAACCCGTCGCGGCGTGGGGCCCGGAGATGTACGAGGCGGGGCGGAAGCAGATCGGCGGCGTCACCGGGATCGGATTCGGGACGACAGACCTCAAGAAGACGATCGAGGCCCTGAAGCGGAAGGGTGTGAAGGCCCGGGTCGATGGGGAGTCGGGCACGTTCGGGCGGTTCACGGACCCGGACGGGAACGAGCTGTTCCTCCAGCAGCCGCGGCGGCCGAAGGTCCACCGTGCGGGCCTCCAGAACCTCGCCTTCACCACGGTCGTGTCGCGGGACGTCGCAAAGAGCGGCGAGTTCTTCACGAAGGCCCTCGGGATGAAGGCGCTGAAAATCCCAGCCTCGGAGGGCGGCGGCCAATCGTTCACCGTCTACCGCCTCAGCTCCAAGGGCACGGCGATCATGCCCTTCGTGCCGACGAAGGAGATGTACGACAACCCGTCGGACTACGACGCGGACATGGCCCACATCGGGGAGAACACGTCGATCGGGTTCGGGACCCGGGACATCTACGGCCTCCAGGAGGCGCTCCTCGCGAAGGGCGTGCGGTTCAGCCTCAAGGCGGAGCGGCGGGACTGGGGCGGGATCATGGCGAGGATCCTCGACCCGGACGACAACATGTACGCGATCATGCAGCACGGCCGCTGAGACCTCACGCGGCGGGAGGCTGCGCCTTCCGCCGCCGGCGCCAGAGCACCCCGAGGGCCACCGCGACGAGGACGGCAACGACGACGATCACCGCGACAAGCGCCCACGGGAAGCTTACGGGCCCGCCCGAACCCGGAGTCAGAGCGGACCCGATCGAGTACATCGACGTGAACGAAGATCCGCAGTCCGACCCGCCCATCGCGTACAGCAGCTGGCCAATGCGGACGGCGCCAAGGGCCCATGCGGCCTGCGGATAGTCCGCGAAGGTGGACCACGCGTCCGTGGCGGGCGAATACACCTCCACGGAGGCAGAGGGCGCGCATTCCGTCGTGTCCGCCGTGACCCCGGCGATCACGTACACGTTCCCGTCCAGGTCCGCCGCGGCGTGGGCGCCCCGGCCGCGGAGCATCTGGGCGCGGTCCCGCCAGAGTTGCGTCGAGGTCCGGTACTCCGTCGCATTCGGGAGGTTCCGCCACCCCCCGGTCAGGTACACGGAGGTCCCGATCACGACCGCCGGGGAGTTCTCCCGCGAGAAGGGCATCGGCTGGCCGACCGTCCACCCGTTCGTCTGCGGGTCATAGGAGAACCGGGTCGCGACCGCGGAGCTCCCGCCGTCCGGGCTCCCGCCCCACACCTGCACGGTCTCGGAGATTGCGAAGCCCGCGGCCCAGATCCGCGCCTCGGGCATCGGCGCCACGGGGGACCACCGGTCGAGGCCCGGGTCGTAGAGCTCCACGTCCGTCGTCATCCCCTGGCTCGCGAACACGTCTGTCGACCCGCCCGCCATGAACAGCTTCCCCCGCGCGGCGACGAGGACGTGGCCCCAGCGGGGGGCGGGCAGGGGCGCGAGGGGGCTCCACGAGTCCGAGGCCGGGTCGTACACCTCCAAGGAGTCCGTGAGGTTGAGGTCGAACCCGGATCGCTGGAGGCCGCCCGCGACGTAGATCTTCCCGTTCAAGGCGGCGACCCCGAAGCCGCCCCGCGGGGTCGACATCGGTGCCTTCGCGTCCCACCCTGGGGGCGGTGCGGGAGCCGGGAGCGGGATGAGGACCACGAGGGCCATCCCAACGACGATGGCGACCGCAGCCCCCCTCCGGAGCATTGCGGACCAATCGGCTCCCGTGGTCATTAAGGATTGTGAGACGGTCGTCGAATCCCGAACGGGGAGAAAAAGAGAGGGGGGAGTCGGATCTATGCGGACGGGACGGGGAGCGGGAGGGCCGCGGCCTGGCGGTCCCGGAGGGCCTGCAGGCGCGGCCAGATCAGCACGAACCGGCCGACGGCCTCGTCCGGGATGCCCGGGGCGAGCGTGAGGATCAGGTGGGCGACCCCGGACCCGTCCCGGAGCGTGAAGACGCTCTCCCGGTCCCGCCGCGAGCGGACGACGACCCCGGACGCGACGACCTTGGCGAGGTGGTACGAGAGGGTGGACTTCGTGACTCCGGTCACCCGCAGCAGGTCCGCGAACGTCCGCTCCCCGTGGGTCGCGAGGTCGATCATCATCGTGCGGGGGACCCGCTCCCGGAGCAGGGCGAGCACGAGCCGCTGCTCGGGCCGGAACGCCTGGGCGAGGTAGTACCGCCGCCGGTGGCGGGCGGCCTCCGACTTCAGGAGCCCCTGGCGCTCCATCACGCCGAGGTGGTACGAGAGCATCCCGGTGGACATCCCGAGGGTCTGCCCTATCCGGCGCAGGTGGACGCCGGGGTTCGCGCTCAGGAATTCGTAGATGCGCCTGCGGCTCTGTAGCTCTAGACCAGAATGCATGGAGTCACCTCGGGACGGGGTGCTCTCGCTCAGCGAGAGGCGACGATCGCCGTGCCGGGCGCGACCGCGTATGGAGTGGCCGCGTCGATCACGACGGCGTCAACGACGGGGGACTCGGGGACGGGTGCGGGACCGAGTGCGGCCACGAGGATGGCCATTGCCCAGAATGCGAACAGCCCGGTCCAGGAACGTCCGTTGTTCCCCATCTGAAGACGCACAAGCATCCGAGTACGCATAAAGTCTTTGGTGCACGAGTCGCACGTCCCGCCGCGCTAGGGCGCGGCGTCTCCCGCCCGGGACCACAGGGCCGCCCCGAACCCCGGCATGACCGCCGTCCCGTTCGACGTGCCGTACACATCCACGACGGTATACCCGTCGTACGACCGGGTCGTGTTCGACGTCAGGATGTAGTCGGCTTGGCTGTCGGCCGTGTACGGCTCGAGGGCGACCCCGGTCCCCGCCAGGTGGAGCTCCGCCTCGTACTTGTTCACCTGGTCGAGGGCGACGGTATCCCCGGGGTCCGCCCGCTCGCGGAGCTCCCCGTACGCCTCGAACACGCCGAGGCGGGGGGCGACGAAGGCCGCCCCGTTCATCACGATCAGGACCGCCGCCGCGACCGCGAACTTCCGCTTGAACGACGGCGACGCCGGGTCCGTCCCCTTCGCCGCCATCCACCAGACGACCGGGTTCGCGAAGACGACGTACCGGCTCATGTCCGCCCAGTACACGGGCCCCCGCTCGAGGACCCAGAAGGCGCCGGAGATCAGCCACGCGAGCACGTACGTGAGCCCGGCCGCCAGGCCGAGGGCGCTCGCCTCTTCGTCCCGCAGAAGGGGGAGACGGCGGAGGTCCCGGAGCCAGGGGCCCGCGACGAGCAGGGCGAGGCCGGCGAAGAAGGGGATCCGCACCGCGAGGATCCACGCGAAGTCCATGGGCATCTCGATCGTCCGCCGCGTCGCGAGCGAGAACCAGGCGCTCGTCTGCCAGTCCGTGAGGAGTCCCGCGGCCGTGCCGTCCCAGAACCACCAGAGGTTCCGGAGCGCCCATGCGCCCGCAAAGGCGCCGAAGATCCCGATCGCCGCGAGGTACGCGCGGTCCCGGAACACCGCCCACCGCACGAACCGGAACCGCCACGAGAATCCAGCGAGACCCGCGACGAGGAAGAAGGGCCCCACGGAACTCTTCGTGAGGTACGCGAGCCCCGCCGCGACCCCCGCGACGAGGATCCACCGCGGGCGGTCGAGGCTCTTCAGGATCGCCGCGACGGTCACGACGAACAGGAGGGTGATCAGGTTCTCCGCGTACCCGGTGCCCGTCGTCGTGACGAGGACGGGGTCGAGCGCGAGGAGACCCGAGAACCACAGCGCCTTCTCGCGCCCGAACAGACTCGCGGTCGCGACGAAGAACACGCCGATCAGGGCGAGGCCCGCGACGAAGGCCGCGACATGGACGGCGGCCTCGGAGAACCCCATCGCCGCGATGAACGGGACCAAGTACACGGGGTACGCGGGCGGGTAGTGGTGGCTGGGGCCGGGGACCCATCCCGTGAACTCCCACGCCTCGCCCCACGGCAGCCACATCCCCCGGCCGTCCAGGATGGACCGGGCGAGGACCGCGTACTCGGCGGCGTCCGAGGACACGGGAAAACGGAGGACGGCGAGGACCCGCAGGGCGATCCCCGCGACCAGGAGCCCCCGAGGGAGGAACCTCCAGGCCCGCGCCGTCCCCGCCATCCGCACGGCCACGGGCCTCCCGCCATGAGTGGGTTCGGGTTTCGTTCGCCCCGGGGCGAACGATCCGCACTAGGGCATTCTCGTACCCAGCAATCAATCCGCGAAAAGGGCGACGAGCCTTCATCTGCCCCCAGCGGCAGTCGTGGCTCGCGGAGGCAGGACACGGTGACCCGATTCGATTCCGTGACGGAGACAGAGCAATCACGTCCCCCGACCGCGGCGGGGCGCATCAAGGGCCTCGTCGTGAGCGGGAAACCCCGTGCCGCGTGTGCAGGGGGGAGCCCGTGAGGCTCGAAGCGATCGAGGACCCCGCCACGGGCGAGACCCGCGTCGTCGTGGCCGAGGAGAGCCGCCTGCGGCACACCCTCGACGTCCTCTCCCGCAGCGTCGGCGGCGTGCGCACGATCGCGATCGGAGACCGGAGCGGGCTTCCGATCGTGAGCCTAGACCGGGGCACGGGGACGCTCGCCGCCACGGCGATGGCGACACTGGCCCTGCAGGCGGCGCGGAACGTGTGCGGGAACCTGGACCTCCCCGAACTCTGCGACGTCACGATCGAGGGCCCCGGGTGGAAGGTGTTCATCCATTCGATCGGGTCGAAGTTCACGCTGTTCCTCGTCTGCGACGGGGACGTGGAGCCGTCGTTCGTGAAGCGTGAGGTCGAGCGCCACGCCCCCGAGCTACGCCGCGCCCTCAACGCGATGGCCTGAACTCCCCGCGGGACCCATCGGGCTCGGTGGACCTTCTTCTGCGAACGCGAAAGCCTTAGTATCCCGTTCAAAATCCCCGAGCGGATGGCGGGGGACGAGAAACCCGGGAAACCCGAGGTCTGCGCGGTCGGCGGCTGCGGCCAACCCGCGGTGCGCTCCCTCTCCGCGAAGAAGGTCAAGCAGGTCCTCCCGGACCTGAAGATCGGCGACGTCGGCCGCCGCGCACACCTGTGCCGGGACCACTACAAGGCGTTCCGGAAGAAGACGAAGGAAGAGCGGGAGCTCGACCGGGCAGCGTGGTAGCCCCTTCGTAGCCTTTATCCCGCCGACGGGTCTCGGCCCCGCCCGTGCTGCCCCGCCACATCAACTTCCTCGGGAACGCGGCGGTCTCCGCGTCCCTCATCTTCGTCCCCCTCTGGGCGACGCGGTTCGGCGCGACGACCGAGCAACTCGGCTTCATCGTCGCCGCGTACAACGCGAGCGTCCTCGTCGCCTCCTACGTGTTCGGCCGCGCCGCCGACATCCACGGGAGCCGGAGGATCCTCCAGGTCGCGCTTGTCCTCGGCGCGCTCGCGTCGTTCCTCCAGGTGTTCGCCGGGGACCCGGTGACCGTGCTCCTGACGCGGATGTTCCTTGGGTTCTGCGTCGGGATGTACCCGCCCGCGCTCCTCGCGTACGCCCGGTCGGCGGACCGCGTGATGGGCACGTTCGCGGCCTGGGGCTCCCTCGGCTGGGCCCTCGGGACCCTCCTCGCCGGCGTCGCGGACCTCCTGCTGCCTGGGAACACGGGCCCGATCTTCGTCCTCTCCTCGGTCCTGTTCCTCGCGGGCTTCGCGGTCTCCGCGGGGGCCCCCTTCGAGGGCTCCGGGAAGATCAGCGTCCCGCTGTTCCCCGTGGACCTCATCCGCAGGAACCTCCCGATCTATCTCACGATGCTGATCCGCCACACCGGCGCGAACATGGTCTGGGTGATCTTTCCGCTGTACCTCCGGGACGTCCTGCGGTTGGACGGGTTCCAGATCGGGCTGGCGTACACGCTGAACCCGGTCGTCCAGTTCCTCGTGATGCGGAAGGTGGACCGGTTCCGGAGCACGCACCTCGTCGCGGTCGGGCTCGTCGCCTCGTGCGCGACGTTCGTCTCGTTCACGCTCGCGAGGGACTTCGCGCAGATCCTCCTCACGCAGATCCTCCTCGGGGTCGCGTGGGCGACCCTGTACGTGGGCGCCCTGCAGTTCATCATCGACCGGAACCGGGAGACCGCGACGGCGGGCGGGATCCTCAGCAGCGTCCTCAGCGTGTCGTCGATCATCGGACCGATCACCGGCGGGATCCTGGCCACCGGACCCGACTACCTCCGCCCGATGTACGCCGCGGCGGTGATGTGCGGCGTCGCCCTCGTGACGTACTGGGTGCAACTCCGAATCATCGCCCGCTCGGCCCCGGGTAGGGAGCGCGAGCCGGCGAGCCGTTTGTGACCAGGGCCTCAGCCCGCATCCGTCGGCCCGCGTTCGATCGCAAGCTCCTTCAGCCCGCTCGCCGGGTTGAGGACGCGGCCCAGTCGGACGGAATCGAAGCGGGCGAGGCAGATCTCGTTCAGGGTCGAGACCGTGGCCTTGAACAGATGGCCGCCAACGACGGCGTGCGCCTCGTTCCCCGCCGCGACGTGGAGGTGGAACGGCGGGTCGCCGCGCGCCGCGATGCTCCCGTGCAACGCGAGGAGCTCGTGGGGCG
>VBMI01000159.1 GCA_005878955.1 Methanobacteriota archaeon | reverse complement strand
CAGCTCCCCCGGGGCGACGGCCGGGAAGCGCGGGTCCTCGCGGGCCGCCGAAACCGCCACGCTGCGGACCACGTCGCCGAGAGGGCGGTCCGCCGCGATCCGGCCGATACACCCCCGCAGCGCCCCTCCCTGCTCTTCCAGGGTGACAAAGGCGCCGCGCGGCAGCCGCGCCCCCGGCACGTCGGGGAGGTCGGGCGCCGGCCGGCCCGCCAGGGCCGCCGCGATGGCGCGCCGCGCCAGCGCCAGCAGCGCCTCCCGGTCGGCCGCGGTGAGCTCAGGATCCTCGATGGTACGGCTCCCCCCGCCGGATCGTGTACGCGCGGTACAGTTGCTCGTACAGAACAAGACGGGCGAGCTCGTGCGGCAACGTGAGCGGCGACAGGCTCCACGCGAGCTCCGCGCGGCCGAGCACCTCGTCGGGCAGGGTGTCCGCCCCGCCGATCGCGAAGACGAGGTCGCGGCAGTCCATCTCCCAGCGCGAGGTCCACGCGGCGAGGTCGCGGGAGGAGCACTGCGCGCCGCGCCGCGAAAGCGCCACGAGGCGCGACCCCGCGGGAACCGCCCCCAGGATCCGCGCCTCGTCCTTCACTTCCCGCTCCTCGACCTTGGCGTAGTGCCGCAACCGGTCGAGGTATTCGTCACACGCCGTCCGGAGCGCCGCGTCCTTCACGCGGCCCACCGCGACGACCCGGTAGCGCATCAGGCATACATCCCGCGGAGCCGGTGCATCGCCGCCACGCGGTCGACGGCCACGATGTACGAGGCGATGCGGGTGTTCACCTTGTACTTCTCCGTGGTCGCCGCGACCTCACTGAACGCCCGGACCATGATGCTCTCGAGGCGGCGGTTCACCGTCTCCTCGTCCCAGAAATACCCGCCCCGGTCCTGCACCCATTCGAAGTAGCTCACCGTGACGCCGCCCGCGTTCGCCAGGATGTCGGGAATCACGAACACGCCCTTGTCCTCGAGGATCTTGTCTGCGGCCGCGGTGGTGGGGCCGTTCGCTCCCTCGCAGATGATCTTGGCCTTGATGTGTGGTGCGTTCTTGCGCGTGATCACGTTTTCGGTCGCGGCGGGAATGAGCACGTCGCAGTCCACGGTCAACAACTGGTCGGCGGGGATGGCGTCGGCCTTGGGGTACCCGGCGAGCTGGCGCCGTTCGCGCACCCACTTGATCAAGTCCGGGACGTCGAGGCCCTTGGGATTGTGCAAGGCGGTCGACTTGTCCGAGACCGCGACGATCGTCGCGCCTTCTTTCGCCATCAGGTCCGCGGCGATCGAGCCGACGTTGCCGAATCCTTGCACGGCGACCCGCGCGCCTTCCAGCGTCATGCCGAGCTTCGCCAGGGCCTCCCGCGTCACGAACACGCAGCCGCGCCCCGTCGCCTCCCGGCGCCCGAGCGAGCCCCCCATCTCCACCGGCTTGCCCGTCACGACCGCCGTCACGGTGTGGCGCTTGTGCATGGAGTAGGTGTCCATGATCCAGGCCATCACGCGCTCATTGGTGTTCACATCGGGGGCGGGCACGTCGGAGTCGGGGCCAAGAGTGTCGATGATGCCGGAGGTGTAGCGCCGGGTCACCCGCTCCAGCTCGGCCATCGACATCGTCGTGGGATCGCATACCACCCCGCCCTTCGCGCCGCCGAACGGGATATTCACCAGGGCGCACTTCCACGTCATCCAGGCGGCGAGGGCCTTCACTTCCTCCAGGGTCACATTGAGGTCGAAGCGGATCCCCCCCTTGGCGGGGCCGCGCGAGGTGTTGTAGAGCACGCGGTAACCGGTGTACACCTCGACCTCGCCGTTGTCGCGCACGATCGGCACCGACACGATGATCTGCTTCTCGGGGTTGCGGAGCACCTTGTACAGGCCGGGGTCGAGGCTCAGCACCTTGGCCGCGTGGTCGAAGCGCTCCATCATCGCCTCGAACGGGTTCTCCTCCGCCAGAAAGGTGTCCTTCTCCGGGCGGATGATCGCTGGGGAGGGGGGCGGGGCCGCGCCCGTCTTCGTCGCCGGATCGCTCATAGCGCGAGTCGCAGAATCCCTTCCACGGCGCCTTCTACCACCGCGCCGTTCAGTTCCCAGTGCAGGTCCAACATCGCCACCAGCGGCTCGGCGGCCTGCGCCGGCCAGCGGTCGCGGAGCTTCACCGCGTCCTTCTCGGTGACTACAACATAATCGGCCCCCTCCCCCGCCGCCGCCCGCACGAGTCGCGCCACGTCATCCTGTGGATAGGGGTGATGATCTTGATACGCCACGAGTTGCACGATCGCTCCCGACGCCCGCAGCTGCTCCGCGAAGCTCGCGGGATCGGCGATCCCCGCTACGGCGAGGACCCGCTTCCCCGCGACCTCGACCAGCCGGAGCCGGCGGCCCGATTGCATTCCCTCGAACCCCGCTACCGCGAGGTGCAGCACCGCCACCGGCGTCGCCGGCCAGCGAGCGCCCAGCCGCTCGGCGACGCGTCGCGCCTCGGCGGCCGGGGCCCGACGGCGCGTCACGACGATCAGGTCGGCGCGCCGCAACGCGCTCAAGCCCTCTCGCCACGGGCCGGCGGGAAGGGGCCACGGCGCGGCCGAGAGGCCCTCCACGTTGACGAGCGCGACGTTCAGATCGCGCACCACGTCGAGCCGCTGGTACGCGTCGTCGAGCACGAGCGCCTGGGCCCCGGCCGCCCACGCCCGCGCCGCGCCGGCGGCCCGGTCCGGGTCCCGAACGACGATCGCCTCCGGCACCAACCGTTCGTGCACGAGGTGCTCGTCGCCGCCGTAGCCGCGAAGCAGGATGCCGGGCCGTCGCCCCTGCCGCGCGCATAGGGCCGCGACCCACGCGGCGAAGGGGGTTTTGCCGGCTCCGCCCACGGTCAGGTTCCCCACCGCCACCGTCGGGAGGGGA
>VBMI01000166.1 GCA_005878955.1 Methanobacteriota archaeon | reverse complement strand
CGACGATGATGTCGTGCCGGCGAGAGATGTCCGATTCCCGCCGTTCCCCGGAATCGATGAGCGGGCGGAGCCCGGCGTACGCGCTGACGACGTCGGCGGCCGAGAGGCGGGCGTCCGGAAACCCCTCGTTGGCGGCGCCGAGGAGGTACTCGACGTCGGTACCGTCGGGCTCCGGCTCTTCCCGAAGCCCGCGGTAGTCCGTGTCCGTGGTCCCAACGAGCGAGAGCGCCCCCCAGGGGAGGACGAAGACCACCCGGCCGTCCCGAGTGGGCAGGGTGACCGCCCCCGTGTTCCCGATCCGTCGCCGGGGCACGAGGATGTGGGCCCCCTTCGTCGGCCGCAGCCGAAGCCGATGGGTTGGTTCCTGGAGCTCTCCGACCCATACACCGGTGGCATTCACGACGACGGTCGCCCGGACGGCGATCCGTCGCCCGCTCACTTCGTCGAGCACCCGCGCGCCACGGACGCGTCCCCCCTCCCGGATCAGTTCCTCGACCGAGGCGTAGTTCGCCACAAGGACCCCGGCGCTCGCCGCCGTCTGCACGACACGCAGGACGAGACGCGCGTCCGAGGTGATGGCGTCCGCGTACGTCGCGGCGCGAACGAGCCCTCGGGGGTTGAGTCCCGCCTCCCGGCGCAGAGCCTCCTCGCGTGTGAGCCAGCGCCGCCGCGGGAGGACCTTGTCCCGCGAGACGGAATCGTACAACCAGAGGCCGATCCGGAGCTGCCAGCCCTTCGGCCCCCGGTCTCCATAGACGGGGATGAGGAACGTGATGGGCTTCACGAGGTCGGGGATGAGGCGCAGGAGGACGTCCCGTTCGCGGGCGGCCTCGCGGACGAGACCGAGGCGGAGTTGCTGTAGATATCGCAGTCCTCCGTGGACGAGGCGGGATGTCTTGCCGCTCGTCCCGCTCGCGAAGTCCGACCTCTCGACCAGGCCGGTGCGGTATCCCTGAGCTGAGGCCGAGAGCGCGGTCCATGCCCCGACGATCCCCCCGCCGATCACCAGGACATCGAGGGGTTCCCGGACCATCGACTCCAAGTTCGCTGCCCGCGTTCGCGCGGAGAACTCCTCGATCATCCGCCCACCGGGAAGAGCTTCTCCGGATTCATGATTCCGTTCGTGCCGAGCGTTCGCCCCTGATCTCGGAGGATGCGCCACGCGGGTTCCCCGAGCGCCGTGCCGCGGTACCCCGCGCCCCAGCCCCCCCACTTCTCGGTCCTCGAGCGCATCGCGCGCGCGATTCCCCGCCGCGGGATTAAGGTGCCGTCGCGGCCGGGAGGCGGGCTATCCCGAGTAGACCGGCCGGATCGTGCACGTCCCGCACCAGAGGGCGTTGTCCACGATGACGTAGTCGAGGAACTCCCGGACCACGAGCGCTGTCCCCGGGTTCCGGACGGTCCCCGCGCCGCTCACGAACCGCGCCCGCTTGGCGTGCGCCGCGCAGACGCCCGACCCGCAGAATTTGCACACGCCCCGGGCCTCCTGGTCGCACTGGAGGCAACGCATGATTCCGCCAACCGTCCGAGGGGCATGAACTGTTCGCGAAGGGCCCGCAAACGATTAAGCGGTGCGCCCGCATCGGGCCCGCAACCGGGCCGGATGGAGTGATTGATCGCGAACGCGTCCTCAAGGTCCTCGAGGGGTACGACGAGGACCGGGTCTCCGTCGGCGTGATCGGATCCCACTCCGCCCTCGACGTGTGCGACGGGGCGGCGGAGGAAGGCCTCCACACGATCGCGGTGTGCGAGCGCGGCCGGGAGGCGCCGTACGCGCGGTATTTCCGCGCCGTCCGGGACGCCTCGGGCAAGCTCGTGCGCGGGGCGGTCGACGAGCCACTCGTCTTCCAGAAGTTCTCCGAGGTCCTCACGAAGAAGGTCCAGGAGTACCTCCGGAACCGGAACACGATCTTCGTCCCGAACCGGTCGTTCACGTCGTACTGCAGTCTCGACGGGATCGAGGGCGAATTCCTCGTCCCCCTGTTCGGCAGCCGCAACCTCCTCCGGACGGAGGACCGTGCCGAGAAGAAGAGCTACTACTGGCTCCTTGAGAAGGCGAAGCTGCCCATCCCCGACAAGGTCGCGGAGCCCGAGGACATCGACGCCCTCGTGATCGTGAAGCTCCCGCACAAGACGAAGAAGCTCGAGCGCGGGTTCTTCACCGCCGCGAGCGCGAAGGAGTACCGGGAGAAGTCCGGGGCCCTCCTCAAACACGGCGTGATCTCGAAAGGGGATCTGGCCGCGGCCCGGATCGAGCGGTACATCATCGGCCCCGTCTTCAACTTCGATTTCTTCTACTCACCCCTCGAGGGATCCGGCGAACGGCTCGAGCTCCTCGGCGTCGACTGGCGGTTCGAGACCTCCCTCGACGGCCATGTCCGGCTGCCCGCGGGCCAACAGCTGACCCTTGGCGAGCAACAGAAGATCCCGGGATACATCGTGATCGGCCACAACTCCGCGACCCTACGCGAGAGCGCTCTGACGAAGGTCTTCGAGCTCGCGGAGCGGTGGGTGCGGGCGACGCAGGACCACTACGCCCCCGGGATCATCGGACCGTTCACGCTCCAGACGTGCGTGGACGCCGAGGAGGATTTCTACATCTACGATGTCTCCCCGCGGATCGGCGGCGGGACGAACGTCCACATGGCCGTGGGCCATCCCTACGGCAACGCGCTGTGGCGTCGGACGATGAGCACGGGCCGCCGCGTCGCGGTGGAGATCCGGCGCGGGGTGGACGAGGGCCGTCTCGACGAGATCGTGACGTGAGCGCGCTCAACATTAATATCGCTGGACCTCATCCGCCGGGGCGTCAGAAGGGAGCACAGCATTGGCCCTCGGCCTCCTCAGCGCGATCTCCGTGGGGCTCGTCGCGCTCGGCTTCGTCGTCCTGAACCAGGGAGCGAAGTTCCTCACGGACAACGCGGTCGGGATCGCGACGCGGCTCGGCCGGAGCCGCTTCGTGGTCGGCGCGCTCCTCGTCTCGACCCTCGCGGCCCTCCCGGAGGTCCTCGTCAGCGTCATCGCGCTGGAGGAAGGGAGCCC
>VBMI01000165.1 GCA_005878955.1 Methanobacteriota archaeon | reverse complement strand
AGGGTGAGGAGCTCCGGGACGTCCGGGGACTCGGGGAACTCCCGGACCTGGTCGTCGGGGTCCTCCGCGAGGAACTCCAGGACCTGGATCAGGAACTTCCGGCTGACCTCGTTCTCGAAGTCCACTCCTCGTCGCCCCGGGCGAAAAAACGCGACGATGAGTTAAGCCTTTCGCGCACAAAGCGCGCCAACTCGAATGCGTTCGTGGGGCGGCGAGCGTGAGGGCGTCATGCCCCGACCTTCTTGCACACCGCGACGAGGTCGCCCGCGAACGCGGCCGCGGCCCTCGCGGTGACGTGGGGCATCACGACGACCCGCAAGGCGGGCGGGTTCCGCGACGTGCTCACCTTCCACCCCCGCGCGTCGAGCCCGCGCTGCACGGCCTCGACGTCCCGCACGCGGAACGCAGCGATGTTCATCAGCGGCTCGACCACGGGCTCGATCCCGGCCTCCCGGGCCCGCGCGACGATCGCCCGCGTGTTCTTCATGCACCGCGCGACGATGTTCCCGTATCCCTCGCGACCCAGGCTCCGCATCGCCGCATACGCGGCGGCCACGCCCGCGCTGTTCCGCGTCCCGAGGAGGGACGTCTGGTACACGCTCGTGAGGTACGGGGACTCGACGGCAATCTTCTCGAAGTGCTTCGCCTCCCGCACGAGCAAGTGGGACGCGGGGATCGTCGCCATCCCCATCTTGTGCGCGTCGAGGACGAGAGACCCGACGCCCGCCACGCGGAAGTCCCACGGCGGGACCTCCACGCCGGAGTCCTCGAGGAACGGGAGGACGAACCCGCCGAACGCGGCGTCGATGTGGAGGAACGCCCGATCGAGGCACGTCTCCCCGATCGCGTCGATCGGGTCCACGACGCCGAGCTCCGTCGTGCCCGCGACCGCCACGACCGCGGCGGTGTCCCGCCCGACCGCCTTCCGGAGCGCGTCCACGTCGAGCCGGTACTCCGAGTCGTGCGGGATCTCAACGAGCCGCATCCCCAGGAGGTCGGCGGCCTTGCGGACGGAGAAGTGCGCGGTCCTCGATGCGACGATCTCCTTCCGGTGAGTAGTGTTGCGGGCCATCCAGAGCGCGGTGATGTTGCCCTCCGTGGCCCCGGAGACCGTGAACCCGCCGAGGTTCTTTCCGTGGAGGAGGTCGGCGAGCATCCGGAGGGTCTCCCGCTCGAGCCGCCACGTGCCCTTGTAGTACCCCGGGTTCCCGAGGTTCGCCTCGAGGAACATGGCGTGGGCCCGGCGAGCGATCGGGATGGGCTCGGTGCACATGCTCCCAAGGATCCTCGAGTCGCGGAAGTGGAGGTCGTCCTCCGAGGCTTCATGGAGCTCCCGCCAGAGCCTCTTCGCAGCGACCCCGCGTCCCTGCATGTGCGCTCACGACCATAGCCTAGCGGACGTTCAGGATTTCCTGAAGAGGCTTCCGACAGGGCACGTCGGTCGGATCGCCGGGCCTCTTTCCAGGTTTTCCTGAAACCGAATTCTGCTTCTCAGCTTTCCGGCTTCCCCCGCTCGTACACGGGCTTGTGCTCGCCCTTCGCGTACTGCCTCCGCTCCTCCCGCTGCTCCCGGAGCCAGCCGAAGAGCCGCGCGGCGGCGCCGAACGGCTTGTACTCCCAGATCACCTTCCCCTGCGGGCCCTTCGTCATGACGAGGATCGCGCGCTTCTGCCACACGACGTCCGTGACCTCCATGAAATCGTACTCGTGGACCCGCTTCCCCCGCACGCCCGTCGGCAGCTCTTCCCACCTGTCGTCCAGATGGAGGACCCGTTTCGTCGTCTGCCACACCCAGCCGCCCCGCTCGTCCATCAGCGGACTGCGGGAGACGAGCGCCGCGCGGTACGCGCGGTACTCGAGTTGCCGGAAGCCGATCACTCGCTCGTCCGCCCGGAGAATCGGATCGTTCGCGGCGGTGAGGTACTTGTCCACCTCCCCGAACGCGTCGATTTTCATCGCAGCCCGCCTCCCGAAGGTCCCGGCGGGATTAAGCCTTCCCGGTGTACACCCACGCCTCCGATGCACCCGCCGCGGTCTCCACGGTAACGACCACGCGCTTGTACTTCGGCGCCTCGAACCCGTCCAGGGCGTGGAGCTCATCGTCGGTCACCTCGAGCAGCAGCGCGCCCTCCACGATCCCGTGCTCGTCGTGCACGAGGTTGTAGAACCCGAGCAGGTCGTCGAGGAACTTCCGGTACCCGCGCAGCTTCGCCGCCGTCTTCGACACCGTGAACTCGTCGAGGCCGATCCTCGGGTTGATCTCCCCCGCGACGTCCGTCCCGAGGACCCGCGCGACCTCCGCCGGGTCCTTCGTCCTCCCGAGGGCCCACATCAGCTTCACGAGCGCGACCTCCGGGAGCATGTCCTGCCCGTCGATCGCCCCCGCGCGAAGGAGGTCGCGCCCGGTGTCGTACACCCGCAGCCCGACGCGCCCCTGCAGGGTCTGCGTCGTGACGACGACGGGCGTCCCCGCCTTCGTGGCCCCCGCGATCACGGGGATGAGGTCGTGGGCGACGTGGCCGAGCCCCGTGCCCGCGACGACGGCGCCGTGCGCGCCCTCGAGGGACCGCGACAGCGCCTGCGGTGTCAGCCCCGGGTGGAACCAGACGAGCGCGACCTCCGGATCGAGTCGGGGGTCCGCGACCGCGGGCCCCTTCGCGCGCTTCCGCACCTCCGGCGAGAGTTCGACGCGTCCGTCGAAGTGGACCGTCCCGAGGGGCGCGGCGTTCATCGACCGGAAGGCGTCCCGCCGCGAAGCGTGCATCTTCCGGACCTTCGTCCCGCGGTGGACGAGGCAGAACGTGTCCCCCGTCTCCCCGTGCATCACCGCGACGACCTCGCCGACGTCCGCCGCCGCGAGCCGCGCCCCGCAGATTAGGTTCATCGCGGCGTCCGACGAGGGCCGGTCAGACGACCGCTGCGCGCCGACGAGGATCACGGGCCCGGGGAGGTCCCGGATCATGAACGCGAGGGCGGCGGTCGTGAAGGCGAGGGTGTCCGTGCCGTGCGGAATCAGCACGGCCTCCGCGCCGCCGTTCAACTCCTTCGCCGCCTCCGTCGCGAGGTGCTGCCAGTTCGCGGGCTTCAGGTCCTCCGAGTACACGGAGTACACGGCACGGGCCTTCACGTCCGCGAGCTCCATCAGCTCGGGGACGCTGAACACGAGCTCCTCCGCCGTGACCGCGGGGTGGACGGCCCCCGTGCGGTAGTCCACGTACGAAGCGATCGTCCCGCCGGTGCCGAGCACGCTGAGGACCGGGAGCTTCCCCGTCTTCGGGACGTGGGCCGCCTTCTTCGCGGCCGGGGCGTGTTTCGCCACGATGTCGACCTTGGAGATGTCCCTGAGGTCGATCCCGACGTTGTAACCGTTGCCGAGCTTGAGGGTCAGGATGTCGGAGCCGGAGAACGCGTGGTGGGGCATCACGACGCCCTCGAGGCGGTCCCCGCGGGCCGTGACGGCGACGGTGTCGCCGACCGCCGCCCCCGCCTTCGCGAGGACCTGCTGGACCGCGGGCGGGTAGTCCATCCGCCGCGGAACGCCCCCCGCTCGATATGAGCCTTTCCGGTGGGCCGGGACGCAACGAACCCGCTCAAATCATTTAATATCGGACGAGCCCGCTGGTGTCCAGAGACACCTCGAGAGGGTGGGGTCAAGGGGGAATCGACCGTGCGCCGGTTCGTCGTCGGGGGAGGGGTTGCCGCCATCTTTCTGATCCTCGTGATCGCCTCGATCGCGTCCGTCCCGATCTCCGTGCGGGGGGCGCCGACCGTGGACGCGATCGTGATCGTGGACGGCCCGAACGGGACGGGCTCCTGGGTGTCGGGCCGCGACTACATGTTCGGGGACTCGGACACATTCTGGGCCGCCGGATACAACGCGACCTCGGGGTTCGTCGGGGACGTCCCCGTGTACTGGCTCCAGAATCTGACAACGGGCATACTCTGGGCGAACACCTCGTATGGCCCCAGCGTCCGGGTCCACGCGGCGGGGTTCGGCACAACCTGGCTCGAAGTGCTCGATTATTTGGGCGGAAACCGCACATACCTCGCGAACATCACGGGTCGGATCCACGTCTCCGTGGACAACGTGGACAGCGTCGTCGTCCGCTCCGACCGCGGCGGCATGGGTACGTGGGTCGGGCCCACGACGTACGAGGTGGGGGACTACGACAAGTTCTACGCGGCCGCGTACAATGACACGACGGGTTTCCTCGGGGACATCTTCTCGAACTGGGCGTCCTCGAACGCCTCCGTGGGCTACGTGTATCCCGCGTCCCCCTACCCAGGGGGTCAGTGCGACGGCACGACGGGGGCCATCTGTTATCCGTCGGTCTACTTCTACGCCCGGGCGATCGGCTTTACGTACGTCACCGCCGAGCCGATCGGGACGACGCTGTCGAACACGACGGGCAAGCTCACGGTGACCGCGGTCGCGATCGACTACCTGCAGATTCGGGACGCGCCGAACGGCGGCGGCACCGTCCTGGGCGACCGCACGTACTACCCGCGGGAGCAGGACACGTTCTACGCCGCCTCGTACAACCAAACGCTCGGATACCGGGGAGACGTCGTCGGGGACTGGACCTCGAACGACTCCGCGGTGTGCGAGGTCCGCGGCTACTATCCGGGGACCGCCCACGGGAGCTCCGTCCAGCTCCTCCTGAAGGCGGCGGGCGTCTGCTCGGTCACCGTGACCGCGACCACGGTCTCCGGCGTGCGCACGAACACGACCGGCGCCCTCACGGTCCTCCCCCGGACGGTGGTCACTGTCGACGACAGCGGCGGGGCGGACTTCACGAAGATCCAGGACGCCGTGGACTTCGCCTCTGACGGGTTCACGATTTTCATCTATGACGGCTCGTACGCCGAGCACGTCGTCGTCCAGAAGGAGCTCGAGATCGCCGGGGAGAGCCGGGACGGCGTCGTGATCGACGGCGGAGGGACCGGCACGGCGCTCTTCGTCGGGGCCGACCGGGTCGTGGTCCACAACCTCACGATCAAGGACGCCGCGTACGGCGTCTTCCAGGACCACACCAACAACACCCGGCTCTACGACACGACGATCCGCGACTACGGGACCGGGCTGTACAACAACTTTACGCTGAACGCCTGGGTCGCGCACAACCTGATCACGCAGGGCCAGATCGGCGTCGTCGCGTTCAAGGCGTACGACGACGCGATCCGGTACAACGAGATCTCCTTCAACACCGTGTACGGGGCGAAGGGGTACAACGCCCGCCT
>VBMI01000158.1 GCA_005878955.1 Methanobacteriota archaeon | reverse complement strand
CTACCGACTCGCGCCTCATCTTCCGGCGCCGGTGCGCCGCATCATCGAGGCGCTCGGCTAGCAGGCTCCTACAATCCTGACGTCCCGTGCGAGATGTGATCGGGCAGCGTCGCCTGCTCGCCAGGCTTGGCGAGCGAGCGGTCCGCGGCGACGTGGCCCATGGATACGAGCTCAGCGGTCCGCGGTCGATCGGGAAGCACACGCTGGCAGTGCGGTTGGCACAGACGCTCAACTGCGCGACCGAGCCGGCGGTGCCAGGCGGATGCGGCGTTTGCATCGCCTGCCGGAAGATCGAACGCGGTCTGCATCCGGACGTCCGCGAGATCACGCGGCTCGTCGACCAAGCGAAGCGCGACGACCGCAAGAACATCACGATCGAGCAGATCCGTGAGATGCAGCAGGACCTCGCGCTGCGGCCGCTCGAGGGACGGAGGCGCGTCGTGATCATCGACGACGCGGCCGACCTGTCCGAGCACGCTGAGGTCGCGCTGCTCAAGACCCTCGAAGAGCCGCCGCTCCATGCGGTGCTTCTGCTGATCACGCCGACACCGTCGCGCCTGCTCGAAACGATCCGATCGCGCCTCCAGCCACTGCCTTTCCGTTCCGTGGCGCGTCTCGAGATCGAGCGCGCGCTCGTCGCGCGGTTCGGCCAGAGCGCGGCGCGCTTCGCCGCGCCCGCGGCTGGCAAACCTGGCATCGCCTTCACCCTCGCGATGGACGAGGGGGCGCGCGGCGCGCGGACGCGATTTGAGGCCGAGTTCTACCGACTCGTCGGCAGCAAGCTGACCGAGCGCTTCGCGTGGGCCGCGGCCCTCGCGGACGAGCGCGACTCACAGAAGCGAAGTGAGCTGATCGAGACGCGCCTCGTCAACTGGAGCGAACTCGTTCGCGACGCGGCTGTCGCCGGGACCGGTGTCGCTGACCGCGCGATGCGCCCGGATCGCGCCGAGGAGAGCAGCAGGCTGGCGGCGAAGGTCACGACGCGCGACCTCGTCGACCTCGCGCAGCGAATGGAGCGTTGGCGGCGTGACGTCGTCGAGACGACCGTCAGCGCCCGCATGCTGCTCGAGCTCTTCGTGCTGAAGCTCCCGTACGACGAGACATTTGCGGAGGCTGCCTGATGGTTACTGTCGTGGGCGCTCGTTTCATGAAGGCTGGACGCATGTACTTCTTCGATCCCGGTACGGTGAGCGATTACCGCGTGAACGACTGGATCATCGTGCGCACTGAGCTCGGCGTCGACGCCGCTCGGGTCCAGATCCTCCCCACCGACTCGCCACTCGTCCAGGTCGACCCGCCGCTCGGCACGGTCGTGCGGAAGGCGTCAGTCGCCGACGTGCTCGAGATCAACAAGCGTGAGCGGATGGACGCCGACGCCGCGTTGGCGGCGGGCGACATGGCCCGCGCCAGACGTCTGCCGATCAAGATCCTCGGCGCGGATTGGCAGTTCGACGGCTCGGCGCTCACGATCTTCTTCTCGATCGATCCGTCAGGGCGCGGTCCAGCCGACGCGGATCTCGCCGAGCTCAACGCGGCCTTCGCGGCCCACTTCGGCACACGAGTCGAGCTTCGCCGCATGGGCGCGCGCGACGAGACGAAAGTGATGACAGGGGTCGGCACGTGTGGGCGCGAGCTCTGCTGCTCGAGCTGGCTCGACAAGTTCTCGAACATCTCGATCCGCATGGCAAAGGAACAGGACCTCCCGCTGAACCAGTCGAAGCTCACCGGCGTATGCGGTCGCCTCAAGTGCTGTCTCATCTACGAGCTCGAGATGTATCAAGAGGTGAAGGGCAAACTCCCCAAGCTCGGCGAGACGTTCCATATCCCCGCGTGCGTGAGCGGATCCTGCGGCACCTCCGGTTGCGCGACGACGCAGGGCGTCAACGTCGTAAAGGAGTCGATCGTGGTCGGCCTGGTCGACGGCGGTCGCGCCGAGTACACCGCGACGGAGCTCGGCGTCACCTTCGATCCGATCCCAGTGCACACGCGCGGTGTCGGCGCATATGGTGGCAACGAGGTGCTGCGTCAGGAGCGCCCGACGCCGATCCAAGAAGGCGGAGTCAAGCGAAAGCGCCGCCGCCGAGGACGGCGTGGGGGGCGCGCCCGGGGAGCGCCGCCGACGGCCTAGTTTCGAGTCCGGCTAGCTTTTCGCGTCGCGCGCCTTGATGAGATCTCGCGTGAGCTCCGCCTGTCCAGCATGCTCGGCGGCATGCGCGACCGCATGCACGAGCAACCCATGGATGGTCCGGATCCGCGACGGCTTCGGGACCTCGTCGTCAAGACGTCCGGCTGGCATGTTGTCGATCGTTTCGACGATCTTCCGCCGCACGGTGTCCCAGCGCTCACGGATCGGCGCAAGGTCCCCACGCACAACGAACTCCTCGTCTCTGGTCCGGGTCACCTCGCCTCCGCCGACGCTGCGCACCACGTGCCGCTCGGCGGCGCCGACGGTGTGCGCAGCGAGCACCAGAAGGTTGTTGGCCCCCTTCGTATTCGGTGTCCACGACAGCTGTGTCGCGTCCAAACCCTCGGCCGCACTGAGCACCCGCTCGACCTCTTCGAGGAGGCGGTCCCGCATCTCCGCAAGTGCGGGCTTTGGGGCGGGGCTCACCGCACGCGGCTGACGACGAAGTCGGCGACTTCGCGCAGCGCTTCTCGCTCGTCACGTGACGGCAGACCGTGGAGCGCACGAAGGGCCGCGTCATGAAAGGCCAGGGCACGCGCGCGTGCGCGTTGGGGTCCGCTACTCGCGCGGATGATCCGCAGGAGGTCGATCACCTCACGCGGCGACTTACCCGGCGCGACGATCCGTCGCGGAAGCTCACCATCCTGGTCGCCGGACTCCGCCGCCGCGTAGATCATCGGCAGCGTGGCCATCCCCTCTTCGAGATCGCGCCCGACGGCCTTGCCGAACTCGGCCTCGTCCCCGACAAGATCGAGGATGTCATCGGTGATCTGGAACGCGAGACCGAGGTTCGTCCCGAACGCGCCGAGCGCAGCGACGTGCTCCGGCTCCGCCTCGGTGAGGAGCGCGGCGCCCTGGCAGCACGCCGCGTAGAGCGACGCGGTCTTGAGCTCGATGCGCTCGAGATACTCAGCCTCGGTCGGCAT
>VBMI01000054.1 GCA_005878955.1 Methanobacteriota archaeon | reverse complement strand
GCTCCATGGTCTCGCACGGTGAGGCGTTCGCGCCCGGCCACATCACCGCGTTCTTCGTGGGCTACGACGACGCGAACCCGTTCCGGAAGGGATCCCGCGGGGCGGGGCTGTGCACGACCCTCGGGGTCCACACGGTCGCGCGGGCGCGGGAGGACCGGCAGCAGTCCATCGAGGTGTACATCAACGACGAGCCCGCGAAGGCGGAATCCACGGCACGGGCCGCCCAGCTGCTCCTCGGTTCCACGCCCTACGAGGTGAAGATCCTCCAGAAGCAGCAGCTTCCCGTGTCTCAGGGGTTCGGGATGAGCGGGGCGGGGGCCCTGAGCACGGTCCTTGCCCTCGACGAGGCGCTGGGCCTCGGGCGGAAGCGGGACGAGCTCGTCGGGCTCGCGCACCGGAGCGACGTGGAGAGCGGGACGGGGCTCGGGGACGTGATGCCCCAGGCCGTCGGCGGGATGGACCTGCGGGTGAAGCCCGGCGCGCCGCCGTACGGGCTCGTGAAGAAGTTCGAGATCGAGAAGGAGCTCATGTTGTGCGCCGTGGGCCCACCGATGGCGAAGGCCTCGGTCCTCGGGAGTCGAACGACGATGGAGAGTATCCGCGAGGTCGGCCTGAAGTGCCTGGACGAGTTCGAAAGGGGCCCGTCCCTCGACGCCCTCTTCGACCTCGGGAGGGCGTTCGCGTTCGAGACAGGACTCGCCTCCGCCAAAGTCCGGGAGTGCATCGACGCGGTGCGGGCGTACGGGAGGGCGAGCATGTCCATGCTCGGGAACGCCGTGTTCGCGGTGGGCAGCGAGATCGCGGCGACGGTCCTCCGGGGCTACGGGACGATGTACCGTTGTCGCGTCGACAACGAGGGCGCGCGGGTCGTCTAGGGCACGTCGACTTTCTGCGCGAAATCCAGCGGGTCACTCCGCGAGCGTGAACAACCGGTCGTCCCCGCCCACGTCGAAGAGACCGAGGCGGGCGCCCGCATCGAGCCACCCGTGGGCGTAGTTGATGTTCGCGAGGGCCTTCTCGAGCTCTCCCTTGTCGCGGAAGTGCTTCGCATCGTCGCAGTAGGCCTTGCCCATCGCCAGGAAGTCCTCTGCGACCTTCCGAAGGTGGGACTTCACCGGGGGAGCAAGCCTGATCTTCGCAATCGCCCGCTCGGTGAGGGAGATGTCCTTCTCCACAAGGGTCCCGAGGACCATTGTCGGGGACCTCCTAGACAGTGTCCCAGACACTGTCGGCATCGTTGTCCCACAGGTCCCGCGCGATTTGGAGAGAAGCTGTCAAGAGGTCCTCGAAGTCCTCCCGAAGTCCTCCGTCGATGCCTGTCACCTTCGGCATGCGGCGTAATCAGACTCGGGCTCTAAGCCTTTCGTGGTTACGTCCCGCCGTGGCTAATCCGGAATCACCTGAACGGACTCGCCGCCGTGGCGGGTCTCCCGTGGTCGCACCTCGATCATCATTGGCATCTGGAGGCCCGCCCCCGTTACGATCGCGACGCCGATCGGCAGCCTTTGGATCTCGTCCTCCATGCCTGGGGTGAGGCCCTCGACGCTCGCGGAGATCGCCTTCAGGTCGTTCGGGTTCGTGACCTTCAGGATGATCTGCGTGTTGCACTGGCTCAGCACGTTCTTGTCGACCTTCGCGGCCCGCTGCGTCACGATCAGAATCCCGAGGCCGAACTTCCGCCCCTCGCTCGCGATCGTCCGGAACACCTTCGAGGACGCGACCTGACCAACCTGCGGGCAGAAGTTGTGGGCCTCCTCCACCGCAAGCATCAGGGGCGGAATCTTGTTCACCTTCCGGAGCTCGAACAGGGCCGTGCACAGCCGGTTCACGATGAGCTCCTGGATGTCCGGCGGCGTGCCCTTGAGGTCGATGATCGTGGTCTGGCCCTTCACGACGAGTTCGTCGATCCGCGTCCCCTCCCGCGCGAAGATGTCCACCTCCGCGAGGTACTCGAGGTCGTCGACGAGGGCCGCGTTCTGCGGGTCCTCGTCCCGCTCGAGGACGCGGATGATGTCCATCATCGAGTAGTCCCTCGAGGACTGCCGGAGGAGGTCGAGGGCCTTCCGGAGAGCCGTGAGGTGCTGCCGGAGCTTCCCGCCCCCGCCCGTGAGGGAAAGGATGTCCCGCGCGTCGAGGTTGCTCAACGTGAACTTCAGCGGGCGGGCGTGCGGGTTGATCTTCACGTCCGGGGAGAACACCTGGATCACGTCCCGGTACCTGCGGGGCTCGACGCCGAACCGCTCCGACCCGTGGGCCACCTTCCCCTTCTCGGCGAGGCCACGTGCTTCTGGACCATCGCGTTGATGTCCAGGTACACCTTGATCCCGTGGCCCGCGAGGAGGCCGACGTACGCCCCGTGGTGCTTGTCGTCCCGCAGCCCGAGGACCTTCTTGATCAGGTCCTCCTCCGCGTGCGAGACGGGGGCGCCCGCCTTGAACGGGGTCCGCGGGACCTGGAGGAGGTCCCGGTCATCCCGGTACCCGATCACCGCGACGCTCGCGGACATCTTCTCCTCGATGTCCACCGGCTCGCCCTCGCCGAGGGCCTGGGCTTTCTCGAGGGACAGGTCCGTGTGCCGCTCGACCTCTTCGACCCGGCCCATGACGGGGCCGCACGTCTCGTGGGGGATCTGGACGAACTCGTTCCGCTCCACCGGGCGGATGACGGAGAACTTCAGCGAGGTGGAGCCGACGTCGCCGTACACGACGCCGACGAAGCCTTCGTCTCCTGCGTGTAAGGATGGCCTCGACTGGGCCTCTGTCACCATGAGTGCATCCCGAAGCGGGCGAGAATCGGGCGGGCCGCATAAAAGGTTTGTCCACCCCGAGCGAATCGGCCCGGGAGACGCGGCATTCCGACGCTCCGCGTATCAATAATGAGTTTTTTGGCGTGCACGTTCATGGTTACGAGTGCAAATCATTCGAGCCACATGGCCGCGCCGTCCCCCGATGCGCAATCCAAGGTCGCGTTCGGCCGGGCGTTTCTCGTCGAGCTCCAGAGAGGGGACACCCCGCTGGCCACCCTGTTCGCCAGGGCGTTCGTGGCCCAGGGCGCGAGGGTCAACGGCGTCGTAATCCCAGGCGCCGCTCAATGACCGCCAGGGCGTCCCGCGCGACCGTCGCCGCGGGGCCCGATCCGTCGATCGTCGCGTGGCGGCGACCCCGCGCGATCCGCCGGTAGTTCGCCGCAACCTCCGTCAGGAAGCGCTCCTTCTCGAACCGGATCTTCCGCTTCCGCCCCGCGATGCGGCGGAGTCCGAGGCGGACGCTGATCTCGAGGAGGATAGTGAGGTCCGGTTCGAGCACCACCGGCCGGCTGAGCGCCCGGAGCCAGGGGATCGGGTCGGGCACGATCCCCTTGAGGCGGGCCCCCTGGTACGCGTACGTGGAATCTGCGTAGCGGTCCGAGACGACGATCGACCCCGCCGCGACCCAGGTCCGGATCACTTCGGTGTGGCGCGCGCGGTCCGCGAGGAACAGGAACGTCTCCGCGAGGGGGCCGACGTCGTCGTCGTAGCTCCGTTTCACCGCCTCTCCGAGCCAGGTGCGCGTCGGCTCCGTCGTCAGCACGACGCGGTACCCGCGGCGGCGCAGCTCCGCCTCGATCCGGTGCGCGATCGTCGTCTTTCCCGCGCCGTCGATGCCCTCAAGCGTGATGAAGCGGCCGCGCACCGGCGCCGCATCGTCCGTCGCGTCGAAAAAGGTTCGCGCGGACGCGCCGCGCGTTGTCGCAACGGCGCGCTCACAACTTTCTTATAGAGTCAGGGAGTTCCGCGCGGCGGAGCCGCCTCTCCTCGCGGGGGTTTGAGCGAATCGCAATCAAACTGAGGCCGGACGTTCGACGGTTCTCCGAGGGCGGGGATCGCTTCGGACGGTGCCGGAAGTGCGGCGCCCGCATCGTCCTGCTCCCGGACGACCGGCGCCAGGGTTTCTGCTTCGACTGTTTCCACACCCTCGAGGTCACGGCCGCCGCGGACTAGGACGGCCGGAACCCCGCGGCGAGCTCCCGCTTCTTCTCGACGCGCTTGCGCTTCCAGTCCTTCACGTCCCGGTCGATCCACGCTTCCGGACGGCCTTCCCTCCGGAGACGCTCCGCGTCTGGACGGTGGACGGCGTCCCAGATCGCGAGTTCCCGATCGACCGCCTCCCCCGATGCGGGGTCGGGAGCGGTGTCGTCCTCCTCGCCTCCGTGTCCACCGACGGACCACACCCACTCCTTGATCTCGTTCAGCAAAGGGGTCTTCTTGCGGCTCTGCCACAGGAGGTCCGCCCGGACCGTGACGTCGCGGTCCTCGTCCCGCTCGAACGTGGCCGTCACGCTCTCCGAGCGGCTGGACCAGACGAACGTGTCCCGGGAGCCGCGGAACCCGAGTCCGTGGCGCTTCAGGATCACCTTGAACGCGTCCTTGTTCTTCGAGTACGACGCGCCGTCGAGGGTGAACCGGAAGCGCATCCCGCCCGCGGACACGGCGGCGGGCGATTAAACCTTGCGGGAGACGCGGACCTCGAGCCGCCCGACCCGTTCGATCGTGCCCACGAGGACGTCGCCGTCGCGGATCTCCCGCACCCCCGCCGGGGTCCCGGTCGCGAGCACGTCCCCCCGCTCGAGGCGCATGATCCGCGAGGCCTCCCGGATCAGGTCCGGCACCTTGTGGACCATGTCGCGGGTGTTCCCGTCCTGCGCGAGCCCGCCGTTCACCTCGACCCTGATCGACAGGCCGTCCGGGTCCCCGACGCGCGCGGCGGGGGTCACCGGGGAGATCGGCGCGAAGGTGTCGAACCCCTTCGCCGCGGTCCACGGGAGCCCCTTCGCCTTCGCCTCGGCCTGGAGGTCCCGCGCGGTGATGTCGAAGATCACCGCGTACCCGAGGACGAGGTCCATCGCGCCCTCCCACGGCACGTCCCGCCCGCCCTTCCCCAGGACGATGGCGAGCTCCCCCTCGACGTCGACCCGCCGGGACTGCGGGGGGAGAAGGACGGTGCCCCCGGACTCGAGGAGCGCGGTGGTGGGCTTGAGGAAGAACACCGGCGTCTCGGGGACGGGGGCCCCGCTCTCCCGCGCGTGCTCGGGGTAGTTTCGGGCGACGCACAGGATCTTCGAGGGCCGAAGGCCACGCCCCTCCACCGAGAGCCGGGTCACGGGACCCATCCCTGGCGGGCGTCGTGCTCCATGATCTTCCCCCGCACGATGCTGATCGCGAGGAAGGAGAACACGACCGCCGCCGCCAGAAGAAGGAGCTGGCCCACGTCCCCGTACGCCTGTGCGATGGAGGACCCGACGACCGCGATCCCGTTGAACGCGGCGTGCATCGCGACCGCCGCAAGGTACCACGGGGCGGCGGAGAACCTCGGGCCCCACAGCCGGTGCCTCGCGATCCCGTAACCCGTGACGCTCGTCGCGGACGCGTGGAGGAGGGAGGACGAGATCGACCGGATCGCGATCTGCACAAGGGAGGGGATGAAACCGAGAAGGACGAACGTGAACGCGCCGTAGATCAGGTTCTCCGTCGCGCTGAACCCGAGCCCGCTCGTCGCCCCGTACACGTACCCGTCCTCCGGCTCGCGGATCACCGCCTGCCGTCGCAGCACCCCGTACGCCTTCGCGAACTCCTCGACGAACGGTGCGATCACGAGGGCCACGAACACGACGGCGAACGCGTCCGTGTCGGGGAAGCGGCGGGCGATGAAGTCCTCCACGGGGCTGTTGACCTGAAGCGGGATCGAGAGGATGAGCTCGAGGATCACGCCAATGATCACTGCGAAGAACGCGCCCCAGATGAACATGCCGAGGATCATGCCCCACGGCTCGCGACCGTACCGCTCCGTGTTGCGGATCCAGATCACGAAGATCGCGGGGGGGATGAAGGCGAAGAGAACGAGGACGGCGACCTCCGTGACGAGCGAACCCTGCAGCGCGAGGGAGCCGAGGTCCACTCAATCCGTCCCCTTGGGGCCCGCCTTCGCGCGGAGCGCGGCGTGGGCCGCGGCGATCCGGGCGACGGGGACCCGGAACGGAGAGCAGGACACGTACTTCAGGCCGATCTCGTGGCAGAACGCGATGCTCTCGGGGTCCCCGCCGTGCTCGCCGCAGATCCCGACCTTCAGGTCCGGGCGGGTCTTCCGGCCCCGTTCCACAGCGACCCGCATCAGCTCCCCCACGCCCGCCCGGTCGAGCACCTGGAAGGGGTTCACGGGCAGGATGCCCCGCTCAACGTACGCCATGAGGAACTTGCCCTCCGCGTCGTCCCGGCTGTACCCGAACGTCATCTGCGTCAGGTCGTTCGTGCCGAAGGAGAAGAACTCCGCGTACTTCGCGATCTCACCCGCTGTGAGGGCGCCGCGGGGGACCTCGATCATCGTCCCGAACTTGTAGTCCACCTTCACGCCCTTCTCCGTCATCACCTGCTTCGCCACCCGCTCGAGGCTCTCCCGCTCCACGCGGAGCTCGTTCACGTGGCCCACGAGCGGGATCATGATTTCAGGGTGCGGGCTCTCCCCCGCCCGCTTGAGGTCCGCCGCGGCCTCGAAGATCGCGCGGACCTGCATCTCGGTGACCCCGGGGAACATGATCCCGAGGCGGCAGCCCCGGAGTCCGAGCATCGGGTTCTGCTCCCGCATCGCAGCGACCGCCTTCAGGAGCCGCTCGACCTCCGCGAGCCGCTCCGGGTCCTTCCCCGCGATCCGGAGCTCCGTCGCTTCGACGAGGAGGTCCTCATACTTCGGGAGGAATTCATGGAGCGGCGGGTCGATGAGCCGGATCACCACCGGGAGGCCCCCCATCGCCTCGAAAATCCCCGCGAAGTCCCCGCGCTGGATCGGGAGGAGCTTGTCCAGGGCCTCCTGCCGCTCCCGCTCCGTCCCGGCGAGGATCATCCGCTGGACGATCGGGAGCCGGTCCTCCTCGAAGAACATGTGCTCCGTCCGGCACAGGCCCACGCCCTGGGCCCCGAACTCCCGCGCGCGTCTCGCGTCCCGCGGGTAGTCGGCGTTCGCCCACACCTCGAGCCGGCGGACGCCGTCCGCCCAGGAGAGGATCGTGAGGAGCTCCTTCTCCCCCTTGAAGTCCGGGTCGATCGTCGGGATCCGGCCGACGAACACCTCCCCGGTCGTGCCGTCGATCGAGATCGCGTCCCCCCGCCGCACGATCACCTCGCCTGCCGAGAACGAGGCGTCCGCGTAGTCCACGCGGATCGATTCCGCGCCCACGATGCACGGGAGGCCCAACCCGCGCGCGACGACGCTCGCATGGCTCGTGGCGCCGCCGCGCGTCGTGAGGATCCCCTTCGACCACAGCATCCCGTGCACGTCGTCCGGCGAGGTCTCGACGCGGACGAGGATCACGGGTTTCTTCTCGTCGCGGCCCATCCGCTGGGCCTCGTCCGGGTCGAAGACGACGGTCCCGGTGGCGGCGCCCGGAGAGGCGTTCAGCCCCTTCGCGAGGTACCGACCGTCCCGGTGCGCCGCCGCCTTCGCGGCCTCGTCGAACCGCGGCATCAGAAGTTGGATCACGTGGGCGGGTTCGACCCGCCGGACCGCCTCGTCGCGGGGGATCATCTTCTCGTCCGCCATGTCCACGGCGACCTTCACCGCCGCGCGGGCGGTGCGCTTCCCCGAGCGGGTCTGGAGGATCCACAGCTTCCCGGCCTCCACCGTGAACTCGATGTCCTGGAGATCGCGATAGTGGCGCTCGAGCTTCTTCGCGAAGGCGTCGAGCTGGCGATAGATCTTCGGCGTCCGTTCGCGGAGCTGTCCGACCTTCAGCGGCGTCCGGATCCCCGCGACGACGTCCTCACCCTGCGCGTTCGCGAGGTACTCCCCATAGAGGCCCTTCTCCCCGGTCGCAGGGTCCCGCGTGAACACGACGCCGGTGCCGGAGTCGTCCCCCAGGTTCCCGAACACCATCGTCTGGACGTTCGCGGCGGTCCCGAGGTCGTGCGGGATCTTGTGGAAGTTGCGGTAGTCCACGGCCCGCTTCCCGTTCCAGGACTCGAACACGGCCTTGATCGCCTCGATGAGCTGCTCCCTGGGCTCCTGCGGGAACTCCTTCCGCTCGTCCTCGAAGACGCCCTTGAACTCCCCGACGATCGCCCGGAGGTCGTGGGCGGTGAGGTCCGTGTCCTTCCCGCCCGCGGTCTTCGCCTTCCACCGGTCCAGGACCGCCTCGAACCGGTGCGGGTCGATGTCGCGGACGATGCGCCCGAACATCTGCAGGAGTCGGCGGTACGCGTCCCACACGAACCGCTCGTTCCCCGACGACCTCGCGAGGACCTCCACGACCTCGTCGTTCAACCCGATGTTCAGGACCGTGTCCATCATCCCGGGCATCGAGAACTTCGCGCCGCTCCGGACGGAGACGAGCAGCGGGTTCTTCGGGTCCCCGAGCCGCCGCTTCGATTGGGCCTCGACCCGCTTCAGCGCTGCGGCGATCTGCGAGGTGAGTCCCGGCGGGAACCTCCCCCTCGAGCTAAAGTGGTTGCACGCCGCGGTCGTGATCGTGAAGCCGGGCGGGACGGGGAGGCCGAGGCGGGTCATCTCGGCAAGACCGGCGCCCTTCCCTCCTAGGAGGTCTCGCATCTTCGAGCTCCCCTCCCGGAAAAGGTACACGAATTTGGGCGTAACTCCCACCCGCCCGCGTGCGATGAGGGGCGCGCTATTTAACGATTCGGCGCTGCATCGGAGGACTCAGCCCCGGAGTCGACGGACGAGGTCCGCGCACCGGACGAACACGAGGATCGCATACATCTGGTACACCGCGGTGACGCGCGTGTCGACGGGAACGCCGGGCGCGGCGATCTGGCCAATGAACGCGTCCAAGCCCGCCTGGACCTCCCGTGCGGCCGTCTCGTCCATGGGCCCGCGGAACTCCGAGGCGAGGGCCCACAGCTCGTCGTAGAGGGCCGCGCTGTTCGTGCGGTAGAGACCTTCGAGCACCGCGGTGGACCCGTAGATGTATTGGCGGCTCGCGGCGAACGCGAGGCCCTCCGAGAGCCCGCTCATCATCAGCCGGAAGAGGTTCTTCTTCTCTGCGGTGAGGACGTTCTCGATGGACAGGATCCCGATCGACCCGATGTCGAACAGGCTCGCCCTCGAACTGAACTCCCGCGAAACGACGAACCCCTTCACCTCGGACGCGAACGCGTGGAAGCGGGTGACGGCCGCGAGGGCGCGGTCGACGGAGGCCCCGAGGGCCTTGTCCTTTCCATCGGCGACGACCGCGCGAATCGCGCTGAGTTCGCTCCGGAGGCGGAACAGGGCGGCGTCGTCCATCTGCGAGAGCGCGTCCGCGAGCGCGGCCTGGAACGAGACCGCGAGCTTCGACGCCTCCGACTTCGCCACCGTCCTCCCGCGGCGACAACGGGGGGCGGCGGATAAAAGCGTTGGGACGGGAGGCCCTAGAAGCCCATCTCGTAGACTTTGATCTGCTCCCGCTTCCGCTCCAGGAACCGGTACACGGTGTTGTGCTCGCTCCCGCGGAGGAGCATCTCGACGGCCTCGCGCGCGATCGCGAGGTGGAACGCCTCCCCGATGAGGGCGATGGTGTGGCCGTACACGCTCATGTCCACGGAGGTCAGTTCCTCGACGATCCGCCGCGTCTTCCCGCGGGTGCCGATCATGCGGGCTTTAATTTGCGCGAGCCGGTTGCGGGAGTGGGCGAAGTCCTTGATGTCGAACACCTCGAAGTAGATGTCCTCCTTCAGGAGTCGGAACGCCCGCTCCTCCGAGAACCCTCGACCGATCGCAACGACGAGGTCCCGGACCTTGAGGGCCTCCGCGGGGTCGTTCGCGTGGCTCTCGTCGATCGTCACCTCCCCGGTGGTGGAGTCGATCTCGAGATGGACCCCGGTCCGCTCCTGGATCCGGGCCTTCGTCTCCCCGCCGGGCCCGATCAGGACGCCGACCCGCTCGGCGGGTACCCGCAAGTAGAACATCGAAGCCTGCCTCGCTCCTCCGGTGGGGCGGGAACGATGCCGTGGGGGGCCAAAAACCCTTCCCCGCTCACTCCAGGTTCTGGGCGAGGACCTCCATCGCGCGGGTCATGTCCTTTCGGTCGAGGATGAAGATCGTGTCCGTGTAGCAGGACATCTCCTCCACGATGTTGATCCCCCGGGAGGCGAGGGCTCCTGAAAGGAACGCGAGGAGCCCGGGGGTCTTCTCGATCGTCTCCGGGCTCGTGACGGCGATCTCGACGAGCCCCCTGGCGACGGAGATGATGTGCTCGGGCCGGAGCTTCTTCGTCACGCGCGACACGGAGGTGTCGTCCACGATGATCACCGTGCCGCGGGACACCTGGAGGAGCCGGCACACCTTGTTCTCGTCCAGGAGCTCCTCCACGACGTCCCCCAGGCGTTGGAGGACGTCGACGCCCTCCACGACCGTGATCGCCGCGACCTTCGTCCGGGTCTGGACCTGGCTCTTCTTCAGCATGCGCCGGATCGCGTCCTCGCTGTACCCGCGGAGCTTCTCGACCGGGTACCGCCGGCACGCGGCGAGCACCGCCTCCTCCCGGCGGATCCCGAGTTCCTTGCAGATCCTCCGAGCGAGGGCGGAGTAGTTGACGATGTCCATCTTGAGCGCGTCGGTGATGCTCGGATGGCCCGCGATGTACTCCCGGACCTGGCGGGCGACGGTCGCCATGTCACGTCATAACAGTGTGTCCAATATTTGACAATTTTGTTCGAAACCGACAACATGATGTCAATATATTCAAATACACACCCGCGAGTCGTCACGGTTCAGTAGTTGGGGCATCGGTGCCAATGTCGCGGAGCAAAGTCGTTCTCGCTTATTCCGGAGGCTTGGATACCTCCGTGGCGATCCGGTGGTTGCAGGACCGCAGCTTCGATGTCGTCGCCCTCACCGTGGACGTCGGCCAGCCCGGCGACCTCGGAGCGATCAAGGACAAGGCCGAGAAGCTCGGGGCGAAGGCGTACGTCATCGACGCCCGCCACGAGCTCGCCGAGGAGTACATCACCCCCGCCCTGAAGGCGAACGCGATGTACGAGGGGCAGTACCCGCTGAGCACGGCCCTCGCCCGCCCGCTCATCGGGAAGCACCTCGTCGCGGTCGCCCGGCGGGAGGGCGCGAAGTTCATCGCCCACGGCTGCACGGGGAAGGGGAACGACCAGGTCCGGTTCGACCTCTGCACGACGGCCCTCGCCCCCGACCTCCAGGTCATCGCACCCGCCCGCGTCTGGAACATGACGCGGGAGCAGGAGATCGCGTGGGCGAAGGAGCGCGACGTGCCCGTGCCCGTCGGCAACGGCTCCCCGTACTCCACGGACGAGAACCTGTGGGGGCGCTCGATCGAGTGCGGGGTCCTCGAGGACCCGCGGATCGAGCCGCCGGAGGAGGTCTTCGACTGGACGGCGAGCCCGGTCGAGGCCCCGGACGAGCCCGTCTACGTCAACGTGCGCTTCGAGGCGGGGAAGCCCGTGGCCCTTGACGGGCGGCGGGCGGACCTCGTGTCAGTCATCGCAGCGCTGAACGAGGTCGCGGGCCGCCACGGCGTCGGCCGGATCGACCACGTCGAGTCCCGCGTCGTCGGGATCAAGTCCCGCGAGGTGTACGAGTGCCCCGCCGCGACGGTCCTGATGCGGGCCCACCAGGCCCTCGAGGCCCTCGTCCTGCCGCGGGACGTCCTCGACTTCCAGCGGACGGTCGCCGCCCGGTACGCGACGCTGATCTACGACGGCCTCTGGTTCACGCCGCTGCGGGAGGCGTTCGACGCGTTCATCGACTCCACCCAGGAGCGGGTGAGCGGGGACGTGAGCGTGAAGCTGTTCAAGGGCTCCGCGATCGTCGTCGGGCGCGCCTCGCCGAACTCCCTGTACGACCACGCCCTGGCGACGTACTCGAAGGGGGACCGGTTCCGCCAAGAGATGGCGGAGGGCTTCATCTACGTCTGGGGGCTGCCCGCGCGGACGTGGGCGGCCGTCGGGGAGAAGGCCGCGTCGCCGAAGCTCGTGAAGGCCGCGAAGAGGTCGAAGTGAGGATGGCGGTCACCGTGGAGTCGAAGGGCGGGGCAGGCCCAGCCCCGTCATACGTGACGACACCCGCATGGCGGTTCCTGCTATCCCTGCCCGTGGACCGGAGGCTCGCCCGCCACGACGTCGCGGGGAGCATCGCTCACGTCCAGATGCTCGGCGACGTCGGGATCCTCACGCGGGAGGAGGCGGGCGCGCTCGCCCGTGGCCTCCAGCGGATCTACCGGGACATCGAAACGGGATCCTTCCGATGGCGGGAGGACCTCGAGGACGTCCACACGAACATCGAGGCCCGCCTCACGGAGGACCTCGGCCCGCTCGGCGCGAAGGTCCACACGGCGCGCAGCCGGAACGACCAGATCGCCCTGGACGAGCGGCTGTACCTGCGCGAGGCGGTCGCGGGGGTTCAGCAGGAGATCCTTCGCCTCCAGCTCGCGCTCCTGGACCTCGCGGAGGCCCACGCGGCGGCCCCGATGCCCGGGTACACGCACCTCCAGCGCGCCCAGCCTGTGACCCTGGGCCACCACCTGCTCGCGCACTTCTGGCGCCTCTCCCGGGACCACCGCCGCCTCTCGGACGCCTTCGACCGCGCGAACGTCTCGCCCCTCGGGGCGGGCGCCCTCGCGGGGAGCACGCTCCCGATCGACCCCGCGATTACGGCCCGCGCTCTCGGCTTCGCGGGGCCGTTCGAGAACTCGATTGACGCGGTGAGCGACCGGGACTACTTCGCGGAAGTCCTGTTCGACCTCGCGCTCCTCGCCGTCCACCTCAGTTCCCTCGGGGAGGAGGTCGTCCTGTGGGCCTCGCAAGAGATCGCGTTCGTGCGGCCCGCCGCGGCGCTCGGATCCGGGAGCAGTCTCATGCCGCAGAAGCGGAACCCGGACGTCGCGGAGCTCGCGCGCGGGAAGGCGGGGCGCGTGATCGGGGACCTCGTGTCCCTCCTCGCGACCCTGAAGTCCCTCCCGCTCGCGTACAACCGGGACCTCCAGGAGGACAAGGCCCCCGTCTTCGATGCGGTCGAGCAGGTCCTCGGGACCCTCGACGCCCTGACGTCGACCGTGTCCGCCCTCGAGTTCGACGAGGCCCGCCTCGAGGCGGCGGCCTCCGACCCCCGCATCCTCGCCGCAGACCTCGCGGAGTACCTCGTCTCGCGGGGCGTCCCGTTCCGGGAGGCCCATGAGACCGTGGGCCGCTTCCTCGCGGACCCCGACGCCACGATGGACGCGAACGCCCTCCGGAACTTCGACCCGCGCTTCGGCGAGGACGTCGCCGCGATCCTCGACGTGAAGGCGTCCCTCGCCCGCCGCGGGACCCATGGCGGGCCCTCCCCGCAGGCCGTGAAGGCCCAGATCGCGCGGGCCCACGACGTCGTCGGGCTCGAGCGGTACTCCCTCTCCAAGCACGCGGAGTCCGTGGAACTCGTCGACCGGCTCCTGAAGGAGGAAGCTCCGTGACGGAATGCCCAGAATGCGGTCGCGCGATCGAGAAGAAGAACCTGATCGAGGGGGAGATCTTCCCCTGCCCGGATTGCGGCGTCGAGCTCGAGGTCACGAGCGCCGAGCCGTTCCGCGTCGATGCGGCCCCGCACGAAGAAGAGGACTGGGGTGAGTAGCGCGTTCACGCTTGGCCTCTTCTACACCGTGATCCGGCCCGAGGAGAAGTGGATCCTCGAGGCGGCCGAGGCGCGGGGCATCCCCGTCGAGCGGCTCCACGACGAGGAACTCACGTTCCCCCTCGTGCGGAACGGATTCAAGGCGGACATCGTCCTGAACCGGAGCGTGAGCCACAGCCGCTCCCTCTACGCGCTGCGGTTCTTCGAGCACTACGGCGTCCCGACCGTGAACCCGTACGAGGTCGTGGCGCTGTGCGGGGACAAGGTCCTCGCCTCCCTCCGGCTCGCGGAGGCGGGAGTGCCCACGCCGCGGACGGTCGTCGCGCTCACGCCGGAGGCCGCGCTCAAGGCGCTCGACGAGGTCGGCTACCCTGCCGTGCTGAAGCCCCCGATCGGGTCGTGGGGCCGGCTCATGGCGAAGGTGGACGACCGGGAGGAGGCGGAGCAGATCATCGAGCACAAGGCCGCCCTCGGCTCCCCGATGCACTCGATCTTCTACGTGCAGGAGTACGTGCCGAAGCCGGAGCGGGACGTCCGCGTTTTCGTCGTCGGCGACGAGGTCGTCGCGGCGATGTACCGATACTCGTCGGACTGGCGGACGAACGCCGCGCGCGGCGGGAGCGCCGAGGCGCTCAGCCCCTCGCCCGAGCTGGAGGCCCTCGCGCGCAAGGCCGCACAGGCGGTCGGCGGGGGCGTCCTCGCGGTGGACCTCATGGAAGGCCCGGACGGGCTCACGGTCCACGAGGTGAACCCGACCCCGGAGTTCAAGGCCCTCACGGCGGCGACCGGGATCGACGTCGCGGGGAAGGTCGTCGACTATGTCGCGGAGGTCGCGCGCCGATGAAGGTCGCGATCGTCGGGGGGTCCGGGTACACGGGGGGCGAGCTCCTGCGCCTCCTCCTCCGCCACCCGAAGGTCGAGGTCGCCCAGGTCACGTCCGACTCGATGGCGGGCAAGCCCCTGGGCCGGGCCCACCCGAACCTCCGGCGGGCCACGGACCTCACGTTCACGCCGCACGCGGAGCTCGACCCGTGCGACCTCCTGTTCCTCGCGATGCCCCACGGGCGGGCGATGGAGCGGATGCCGGAGATCCTCACCCGCGCCGGGAAGGTGATCGACCTCAGCGCGGACTTCCGGCTCCGGGATGCGGCCCTCTATCGCACGTACTACAACCTGGACCACCCGCACCCGGAGCTCCTGTCGAAATCCGTGTACGGGCTCCCCGAGCTGCACCGGGAGGAGATTCGCGGAGCGACCCTCGTGTCGGGCCCCGGCTGCATCGCCGCCGCCGCGATCCTCGCGGTCCGCCCGCTCGCCGAGGCGGGTCTGATCGACACGGAGCGGGTCGTCATCGACGCGAAGACGGGCTCGTCCGCGGGGGGCGCCGATGGCGGGCCCGCCTCGGCCCACGCGGAGCGCTCCGGGGTCATCCGCGCGTACGCGCCCGCGAACCACCGCCACACCGCGGAGATCGAGCAGGAGGCGGGCGTGAAGGCCGCCCTCTCGTGCCACGCGGTGGAGGCCGTGCGGGGGATCCTCGCCACGTGCCACGCGTTCCTCAGGGAGCCCGTGACGGAGAAAGACCTCTGGCGGGTGTACCGGGAGGCGTATGGGGCGGAGCCGTTCGTCCGGATCGTGAAGGAGGCGTCGGGCCTGTACCGCTATCCGGAGCCGAAGCGTCGTGGCGATGGGCGCCCTCGACAACCTGATGAAGGGGGCCGCGGGGAGCGCGGTCCAGTCCATGAACCTCGTCGCCGGGTACCCGGAGGCGATGGGGCTCGAGTTCCTCGGTTTGCATCCGATCTGAGGTGAACACGCGTAGATGATCGTCGTCAAGGTAGGCGGTGCGGAAGGCAATGACATCGACAACGTCCTGATCGATCTCGCCCCGCGGCGGGACTACGTCCTCGTCCACGGCGGCTCGAACGAGGTGGACCGGCTCGCGGAGGCGCTCGGGCGCCCGACCCGGTACATCACGTCCCCGAGCGGGGTCGTCTCGAGGTACACGGACAAGGAGACGATGGAGGTGTTCACGATGGCCCTCGCGGGGAAGATGAACACCGCGATCGTCGCGCGGCTCCAGGCCCTCGGCGCGCCCGCGGTCGGCCTCAGCGGCGTCGACGGCGGCCTCCTCACGGGCCGCCGCAAGGAGGCCGTGCGGGCCGTGGACAACGGCCGCGTCCTCCTGGTGAAGGACGACCACTACGGGATCGTCGAGCAGGTGAACGCGAGCTTAATCCAACTCCTCTTCGACGCGGGATACGTTCCCGTGATCTCCCCTCCCGGCGTCACGCCGCAGGGTGAGCTGATTAACGCGGATGCGGACCGTGTGGCCGCCCAGATCGCGGTCGCGATGAAGGCGGAGACCCTCGTCTTGTTCACGAACGTGCCCGGCCTCCTCCGGGAGCCGAGCGACCCGACGACGCTGATCCCCGAGGTCGCGCGGGACCGGATCACGTTCTTCATGAACTTCGCGTACGGGAGGATGAAGAAGAAGCTGATCGCCGCCCAGGAGGCGCTCGAGGGCGGCGTCCGGCGGGTCGTGATCGCGTCCTCCCAGCACCCCGACCCCGTCGAGCGTGCGCTCGAGGGGATGGGCACGGTGATCGCCTGAGCGCGGTGGACGCGCGGGCGGTCGAGTTCGCGTGCTCCCCGCGGCGGGCCCCGACGTTCGTGCGGGGACTTGGCGCGACCCTGTGGGACGAGGGAGGGAACGAGTACGTGGACTGCGGCGCATCCTTCGGCGTCGGGAACCTGGGACACTGCCACCCCGCGGTCGTCGAGGCGATCACCGCCCAAGCGCGGCAGCTGATCCACGTCGGCCCCACGTTCGGCACGGACGCGAAGGCCGCGTTCACGGGGCGGCTCCTCTCCGTCGCGCCCCGGAACCTGCGGCGGGTGTTCCTGAGCAACTCGGGGTCCGAGGCGGTCGAGGCGGCGCTGAAGTTCGCCCGCGCGGCCACGGGCCGGCCGAAGGTCGTCGCCGCGATGCGCGGGTTCCACGGCCGCACGATGGGCGCGCTCAGCGCGACGTGGCGGCGGGACTTCCGGGAGCCGTTCGAGCCCCTCGTCCCCGGGTTCGTCCACGTCCCGTACAACGACATCGACGCGCTCCGGAAGGCGGTCGGTGGCGACACCGCGGCGGTGATCCTCGAGGCGGTCCAGGGGGAGGGCGGCGTCCACGTCGCGTCCCCCGAGTACCTCCCCGCGGCGCGGGAGATCTGCGACGCGGCGGGGGCCCTCCTCATCCTCGACGAGGTGCAGACGGGGATGGGCCGCACGGGCCGCCTCTTCGCGGTCGAGCGGTGGGGCGTCGAGCCCGACCTCCTGACCCTCGCGAAGTCCCTCGCGGGCGGCGTGCCGATCGGCGCGACCCTCGCGACGGAGGCGGTGGAGCGGGCGTTCAAGGGGAGCCACAACTCCACGTTCGGCGGGAACCCGCTCGCGTGCGCGGCGGGGAGCGCCGCGATCGACGTCGTCGTCCGCGGGAAGCTGTGGGAGCGGGCGGAGACGCTCGGATCCCGCGCCCTCGAGGAACTCCGGGGCCTCGAGGCGCCCGCGGTGCGCGAGGTCCGCGGCCTCGGGCTCATGATCGGCATCGAGCTGCGCGGGAAGGCGGCCCCCGTGCTGGAGGCCCTCCAGGAGGACGGCGTGATCGCGATCGGGGGCGGGTCGAGCGTGATCCGGCTCCTCCCGCCCCTCGTGATCACGGACGCGCAGTGGGCCCGCGCGATCGAGAGCCTCGGGAGGGCGCTCCGCAATGGATGACGTCGGGGTGCTCCGGTCCCTCCTCGACGCGTATAGCCCCTCCGGGCAGGAGGCGGTCGCGGTCCGGCGGTTCGTCGAGATCGCCCGGTCCCTCGGGTACGCGGCCCATGCGGACCGCGCGGGGAACGGGATCGCCCGCATCGGGGTGGGCCGGCCGAAGGTCATGTTCCTCGGGCACATCGACACCGTGGAGGGCGAGCTCCCCGCACGCCTGGAGGGCGGGCGCCTTTACGGCCGGGGGGCCTGCGACGCGAAGGGGGCCCTCGCCGCCGCGCTCGTGGCGGGGAGCCGCCACCGAGGGCCTGGGGAGATCACGGTCGTCGGCGCCGTCGGGGAGGAGCGGGACTCGCGCGGCGCGCGGTACCTGATCCCCCGCCACCGGCCGGACTTCCTCGTCGTCGGCGAGCCGAGCGGGTGGTCCGGGGTCACGATCGGGTACAAGGGCAACGTGAGCCTCGTCGCGCGTTTCGACGGGGAGAGGACCCACCTCTCGTCCCCCGCGCGGACGACCGTGGAGGAGGGGCTCGCGTTCGTGGACCGGCTGCGGGGGTTCTGCGACGCGCACCGCGGGGCGAGCCCGTTCCGCTCCCTCACGGCGAAGGTCCACACGATCGAGACACGGCGGGAAGGGAGCCGGGAGCGCGTCGAGGTCGGCGTGAACCTCCGGCTCCCGCCCGGCGTCACCGTGGACGCGGTCGTCGCCTTCCTCTCGGAGATCGGCCTCGCCGGCCGGACGGAGATCGTGGACCGGTCCGAGGCCGTGGAGGTGGACCGGCGGAACGTCGTCGTGAAGGCCCTGTGCGCCGCGGTCCGGCACGCGGGGGCGAGGCCCACCCTCCTGCGGAAGCTCGGGACCGCGGACCTGAACCTGGCCGTGCCCGCGTGGGGATGCCCGGCCGCCGCGTACGGCCCCGGGGACGCGCACCTCGACCACACGGACGCGGAAAGCCTTGAGGTCTCGGAGTACGCGCGGTCGATCGAGGTCCTCCGGAACGCGTTCACGCTGCTCGTGGCGCACCCGCCCCCGCCTCCGAAGGGCGCCTGAGGCATCACCCGCCGCGGACTCGATCCGCGAGCCCCTTGGGATCCACGTCCACTCCGAGCCGGCGGAAGTACCGCGCGACGTTCGTGCAATCCCGGAGGAACCACTCCTCCGCGTGGCCGTGGGCCAGGGGCACCGCCTGCCCGCAGTCGATCACCCACAGGTGGCCGTCCCACACGAGCACGTTGTACTCGCTCAGGTCCCCGTGGACGAGCCCCCCCTTGCGGATCGCCATCATCGTCTCGACGAGGTCCTCGAACCCCGCCGCGGGGTCGTCGAGCCGGACCTCCCGCAAGAGCGGTGCGGGCCGGGTCTCGTCTCCGAGGTAGGACATCGCGAGGACGTTGTTCCGCTGCTCGATCGCCTTCGGCACGCGGGCGCCGGCCGCCGCCATCCCGAGGAGGTTCTTGTACTCCTTCTGAGCCCACGCATAGATGATCTCCTTGTGGGACCGCCGCACGTTCCGGAACCTCGAATCGCCGATGATGTAGTTCGCGATGTTCCGGAAGGTCGCGTTGCTCACACGGTAGATCTTGAGGGCGAGGGCCCCGCCATTCCGCGCGGTCGCGTGGAACACGTTCCCCTCCTTGCCCGTGGACACCGGGTAGTCCACCGTCGCGAAGACGCCGTCGCTGATCAGCTTCGCGAGCAGGAGGAGGGTCTGCTTGTCGAAGACCTCGTCGTACGTCTTCCGCTCGTCGTCGTCCTTCACCCGCGTCCGCCAGGAGTCGATCTTCCTCTCGAGCTGGTGGAGGGCGCGATCGTCGATCATCGCGGACGCTCCATGGGCCGGCCTCGCTATTAGATGTTGGCGGCCTCGTTCTCCGGCGGCCACGTCACGGAGGCGGCGGGTATGGGCCCTGCGGCGGGTACGGGGGAGGCGGATATTGGGGTGGGGGGTACGGGGGCGGTGGCGCGTAGGGGCCGGGCGTTCCCGGGTACGGAGGCGGGCCCCTCGGCGGCACAGCGGCAGGCGGCTGCTTCCGCATCTTGAGGACCAGGAGGGCCACGACCGCGATCACGACGACGACCCCGATGAGGATGCCCGCCACCAACAGGAGGGAGGGGCCCGGGGAGATCGTGCGGGTGAGGTTCACGCTCACACTCACGGTGCCCGTCGGAGTCGCCCCGGAGAAGTCCACGTTGTCCACGATGACCGTCGTCAGACCGGCGTTCCCGTTCGTCCCGACATGGGTGCCGGTAATCGTCATGCGGTTCTCCACCTCGTCGTACAGAGCGAAGGAGAGGGCGGTGTCGCTCTCGTAGTCGTTGAGCCCGTCGGGGGGGACGATGTACATGTCGATCGCCGTCCCCGAGGTGACCCGGATGTCGTACGCGAGCCGGTCGCCGCTGCCGATCGTGAACGTGTAGCCGGTCCAGTTGTTGATCGGGAGGTTGACCGTCTCCGAAACCGCGTCCCCGACGGCCCGGGCGCTGCCGGTGTGGTACGCGACCGCCGTGGGCACCAGGAGTCCGAGCACCAGGAGGAGGGCCAGCGCGCAGGCGCACGCCCCCCTCGCGGCCCCGCGTGCGGGAGCCATCCCTCCGGGGAAGGGCCGTGGGGGAGATAAGCGTTTCACGGGGGCGGCGGAGGTAGCCCGGTGGCGGCGACGGCCATCGCATCCGGCAGCACGGGCTCCGCCTCCAGGTGTTTCGGCTTGATCCGGATTCGGATCGTCTCCGGCCTCGGGCGGATCAGGTTCCAGCCCGCCTTCGTGATCGAGGCGCCGACGAGCCACATGATGAGGAGCATGAAGAACGTCGCGATCATCGCCGAGACCGCGACGAGGAGGTCGACGAGGGGCCGGAACGCGCCTCCCAGGTCGATGTTCCCCGCGAGGTCGCCCGGGTCCACCGTGCTGTTCCCCTGCGAGTCCGCGCCCGGGAACGCCTGGACGCTCCCCACCGCGGAGCTCGCCTTGCCGTTCCCGTCCCCGACGATGAGGCGCACGAACCCGGTGAAGTTCGTCGCGTACACATGTTGCGGGTTCTGCTGGTTCGAGCGGGAGCCGTCGCCGAACTCCCAGTCCCACGAGACGATCGGGGCGTCCCCCTGGCGGGAGCCGTCCGCGAACACGACGGAGAGGCCCGTGATCGTGAACGTGAAGGAGGCCCGCGGCCCCTGGGTCGCGTTCTGCTGGGCGCTCGGGGGGATCTGCGACTGGATGTACCCCGAAGGGTTCGAGGCGATTCCGAACGCGAGCGCGAAGCCCGTCAGGAGGAGGCCGACGCCCGCGAGGAGGAGCGCGATCCCGAAGATCAGGGAGAGCGTCTCCCGGCGGTTCTCGGGCCGGAACATGGAGCGGAGGGGGCCGAGAGGTCCTTCGCGGATAACCGTGCCGACCCTGGTATCGCGGCTGAGAACGGCCTAGCGGAAGATGTCCACGGACTTCGGGAGCATCCCGCGGCGGCTCAGGTACGTGGACTCCGTCTTCGTGTACCGGTGGCGGATGTCGCACTTCTCGTCCTGGAAGTCCCAGACCCGGACGATCAGGAGGTCCCCCGCGCGGATCCACATCCGCTTCTTCAGCTTCCCCGGGATCCTCCCGAGGCGGGACTTCCCGTCCGCGCAGTTCACGCGGATCCGGGAGGCCCCGAGGAGCTGGTCCGCGACCCCGTAGATCTCGCCCTCGCGGTTCGACGGGAGCCGGACGCGGACGACCTCTTCCTGGGGCACGGCGGGACCATCTTCGGGTTCCGTATAAGGGTTTGCGGTCGCTTCTCGGAGGGAGGCCGCTAGTCCGCGAGGTCGACCTCGGTCCCCCGCTCCGCGCCGGGCACGGTCGCCCGCTCGAGGTTCACGGGCACGTACGGATACGGCGAGGGGGGCGTCTCGAAGAATGTCGCATCGACGACGCTCACGCCCTCGGGGACCGGGAGGTCCACGTCGTCCACGTACCCGAACCAGTACACGACCATGCCGTCGCCGAAGAGGTCCGTGTACGGCTCGAGCTGCTTCCGGATGTGCCGCCGGATCTCGTACGGGTCGCCGAACGTCGCCTTCGACTCGATCCAGTACTTCTTCGATCCGTCGAGCTCGACGGGCCGATGGAGGAGCACGTCCGGCGTCTTGTCGTACTCCGCCCGCAGGTCCTTCTCCGTGCGGTACTCGAGGCCCTTCCCCTTCAGCCACGACTGCAGCTTCGTCTCCCCCCAGCGTCCGCGGGCGTACTGGCGGGCGGAGCCGACCTGCGAGTACACGATGTCCGTGCTGGACGCGTCCCCGAGTTCCTTCCGGAGGCGGCGGTCCTGGACGCGGTCGAGGTCCCCGAGCATCTTCCAGAACGTCTTTCGGTTCACCTTCCGCTGCTCGAGGATCATCAGGGCCGTGAGGATCGGCGGGAAATCGAACCGCTTCGCGACCTCCACGAAACTCGACCCGTGCTGCCAGGCCCACGCCATCTTCTTCGCCTGGTCCTTCACCCGGTAGAACCGCTTCGTCGTGTCCCGGACGACCCGCTGCGTGTAGATGACGAGGAGGAGCTCCTTGTCGTACCCGAAGTTCTCCGCGAGGAAGTCGATGTCCTCGGGGGTCCCGAGGTGGTCGTAGAGTTCCTTGTACTCATGGAGTTTCATCGCAAAAAGCCCGTCGCTCGGCCGGTTCTACGGGAGAAGGACGCGGGATTCCCATAAAGCTTACGGGTGGGGGTCACCGGGCCTCGCGAACGTTCATGCCCGGCCTGCCGGTTCGCGGGGGGGTGGCGGTCCCGGGGTTCCTCCGGAAGCTCGGCGGGAGGCCGGGGGACGTCCTCCTCGTCCCGGACCCGGACCTGCGGCCCTTCGCGGCGGGCACCGCGGTCGTGCGGAAGGCCCCCAGGGAGGGGAAGGTCCGGGGGGTCGTGTTCCGGCCGAGGCGGCGGGATGAGATCCCGCAGGACCTCAGGAGGTACCGCGAGCTCATCGAGGAGGACGGGTTCATCTGGGCCGTGATCCCGAAGAAGGCGGCAATCGAGGCCCTCGGGCGGGACGTCACCTTCGAGGACGTGATCGAGCTCGCGCTTCGTACGGACCTCGTCGACAACAAGACGCTCACGTTCTCCGAGCGGGAGTACGGCGTCCGGCTCGTCGTCCGCAGGCACCTCCGCCGCTAGCGGACCGGGAGGCGAGCCCCTAAATACGCCGCCGAGGATGGGACGACCCGCCGCATGCCCACGGACATCTCGAAGCTCATCAGCGACGCCGCGTACAACGCGTACGAGCGGCGCCTCCTCGCCCAGGTCCGCGCGGCGGCCGTGCCCCACCACGTCGCGATCATCATGGACGGGAACCGCCGGTTCGCGCGGGAGGTCGGCCTCGGGAACCCCGCCGAGGGCCACGTGAAGGGGAAGGACAAGCTCGAGGAGGTCCTCCAGTGGTGCCTCGACGTCGGCGTGAAGATCCTCACCGTCTACGCGTTCTCCACGGAGAACCTCACCCGACCCACGGAGGAGGTGAAGGAGCTGATGCGACTGTTCGCCGAGAACTTCCGCCGCGTCGGGGACGACGAGCGGGTGCACAAGAACCGGATCAAGATCCAAGTGTTCGGGGACCGCGACCTGCTACCCGCGAACGTGCTGGGCGCGATCGAGTACGCGGAGGGCCGGACGCGCGAGTACGATCAGTACCGGTTCAACATCGCGGTCGCGTACGGCGGGCGGGAGGAGATCCTGGACGCGATCCGGGACGTCGTGCGGGAGGCCCAGGCGGGGAACATCGAGCCCGACCAGATCGACGAGAAGTTCTTCTCGAAACGGTTGTACACCGGGGACGTCCCAGACCCCGACCTCGTCCTGCGCACGAGCGGGGAGGAGCGGATCTCGAACTTCCTCCTGTGGCAGCTCGCCTACGCCGAGCTGTACTTCGTGGACGTGTACTGGCCCGGGTTCCGGAAGATCGATTTCCTCCGGGCGATCCGGTCGTACCAGCAGCGGCAACGGAGGTATGGTGGGTAGGTCATGCAAGAAATGAGTTGTGGGCGCGCGTACCTCTACTTAGAGGGTGGTTTCGGGGGACCGGGCCGGGCCCGCGTCGTCCGTACCTTCGACCCGCACACGCGGCATTCCCTCGTGGGCTCCTCGAAGAAGCGGCCGCACCCCGTGCACCGATATCGCCACGTGACGACCTCGCGAATCCCTCGCTCTAGAATCTTCTCGTACCTCACCCCGAGGCGAGCAGCGACGTTCTGGATCGAGTAATCGTCCGTCAGCACCACCGCCTGGAGGTCGCGCGCGAGCGCGAGGAGGCCCTGGTCCGTCGGCGAGAGCCGTGCGATGTCCCCGGTGTCGCGGGCCGTCCGCTCGACGGCCTCGAGGGACTCCTTCGTGGCGGACAGGACACGGACCTTCGTGGCGAGGACCGCATCGAGCTGCGGCGTGCTCCCGAGGCGGCGGACTTCTGCGACCGCCTCCGGCGTCGTGAACAGCTCGCCGTCGAAGGACGCCCCGCTCAGGAGGGCCGAGGCATCGAGGACCCGCCGCATGTCGCCCCCGAGCCGGACGCCCTCGAAAAGACTTGTTACGCGGCCGCCGTCCCCTCGATCCGCGCCGGGAGCCCGAGCACGTCGTACACCCGGTCGATCGCAGAGCGGGCCGCCGCCTCGTCGTCCGTCTTCACGAGGATCTTCCCCGACTCGTAGAACGTGAGCTCGGGGTCGTTCTCCACGACGAGCATCACCTTCAGGTCCGCGACCCCGAAGCCCGCGGCCTTCAACCGCGCCGCGGCGTCCTCGAGCGGGAACCGCCGCGGCTTCTTCAGCGTGGAAATGAACGCGGTCGCGGTGCGACAGGGCTTCAGGAGGTAGTACGTCATGCGCGGAGACCGCTTACGAGGCGGGGCGTGCTATCAACCTTTCCTCCCTCGCGCCCGCGAGGGCCTCCTGGACGAGGCGGTGCACGTCGAGCGCCCCCTCCGCTTGGAGGACGTCAGCGACGGACGCGCGCGTGGCGGGGTGATTGGGCCCGAGCAGGTCGCAGATCTCCGGCCCCTCCGAGATGCCGTACGTCCCGATCTCCCGCGCAATCCGAACGGTCTCCTCCTTGTCGAACCCGATGAGCGGGCGGAGGACGACGCAGCCCGCCGCCGCGTCGATCGCCCGGAGGTTCTGGAGGGTCTGGCTCGAGACCTGGCCCAGGCTCTCCCCCGTGACGAGGTACGCGCATCCCTCCCGCCGCGCGATCGCCTCCGCGACCCGGACCATCAGGCGCTTCGAGAGGACGAAGTACAGCCGCCGGTCGCACGCCCTTGCGATCTCCGCGAAGGCGGGGCCCACGGTGACGACGAAGAGCTTCGAGAGGCCGAGCCGTTCCGCGAGCTTGCGAGATTTCACGGCCGCGGCGTCGTCCGTGATCGGCTCCAGGGAGAAGTGCACCGCGAGCACCTCGAGGCCCTGGCGGGCAATCAGGTGGCCCGCGACGGGGCTGTCGATCCCCCCGCTCAAGAGGAGGAGGGCCTTCGCGCCCACCGCCTCACGCCCCCACGTACTTCGCGTACAGGGACCGGGCCCGATCCGGGTCGTCCGTCCCGCGGACGAGGGCGCGCCCGTCGGAGAAGATCGTGAGGGTGGCGTCCCCCGCGTCGAACACGACGACGGACCCGACGGACCGCACGGGACCGAGCCTCCGGAGGCGGGCCTCGACGCCCGCGAGGTCGATCGCCTCCTTGCGGGCGGGGTCGATCGAGATCGTCTTGCTCCCGCACATCGCCGCGACGACCTGGCCGCGCTTCGCCCCGAGGAACTCCCGCTGGCCCTTCGCGCACGCGGGGCAGTCCGTGCGGCGGGCGACTCGGAGCTTCTGGAGCTCGTTCGTCCACCCGTCGAACACGAGGAGCTCGCCGGCTGGGGCCCGCCCGACGAGGAGCTTAATCGCCTCCGCGGCCTGGAGGGATCCGACGACGGAGGAGACCGCGTTCAGGACGCCCGCGGTGTCGCAGGTCGGGAGGGAGCCGGGCGCGGGCATCTGCGGGAGGAAGCACCGGAAGCAGGCCGTGACCTTCGGGACAATCGCCATCGCCATGCCGTTCGTGGCGATCGCGCCGCCGTAGACCCACGGGAGGCCTCGCCGGATCGCGACCTCGTTCAGGAGGAACCGGAGCTCCATGTTATCCGCTCCGTCCACGACGAGGTCGACCCCTTCCAGAACGGACTCGATGTTCGCGGCGTGGACGTCCTTCGCGATCCCCTCGATGGCCACGGATGAGTTCACGACCCGCAGCCTCCGCGCGGCGACCTCCGCCTTCGGGAGGTCCACGTCGGACTCGTCGAACAGCACCTGCCGCTGGAGGTTGTTCAGCTCGACGACGTCGCGGTCGACGAGCCTCAGGTGACCGACACCCGCGCGGGCGAGGAGGCCCGCGCTCACCGTGCCGAGGGCCCCGAGGCCGATCACCGCGACGGTCGCGGCGGAGATCTTGGACTGGCCCTCCGGCCCGATCTCGGGGAGGATCGTCTGCCGCATGTACCGGTCCGGGCCCGCCATCGGGCATGGAACCGGGGGCCGCCTTATGGCCTTTTGCGGCTACGGGGGGAAGGCGTAGCTCAGGACGAGCTCCTTGCGGAGGGCCGCGACCTCCGCGCGGACGTCCTGTTTCGCCCCGCGTGCGAGGAGGTCCGCGATCCGCTCCATGTGGGGCTCCTTCGCTCCCATTCGCGTGACCTCGTTCGTCCCGATGCGCGCGACGGAATCCACGATGATGTCGTTCCTCTCCAGGGCGACGGACCAGTCGTTGGGGTTCGTGTTCCACCGCTTGATCAGGCCCGCCTCGAGGAGGTGGACCTGGTGGCTCTTCGTGTACCCGCGGTGGGCGAACTTCACGGGGAGGTCCCGCTTCTCGAGCTCCCGCCCGAGGGCCTGCGCGTTCCGCACGACCTGCTTCGCGTAGTCCTCCCCGAACGCTCTCATCTCCAGGAGGGCTTGGGCGGTCGCCGCGATCCGGTTCCAATGGGCGTTGTCCGCGACGCGCCACGTGAACGCCTCGCTGATCCGCGCGAAGAGGTCCTCGCGGTCCGTCACCAGGAGCCCCCCCTGCGGCCCGAAGAAGGACTTGTGGGTGCTCCCGAAGAGGACGTCCGCGCCCTCCCTTAGCGGGTCCTGGAACTGCCCGCCCGCGACGAGCCCGAGGACGTGGCTGCCGTCGTAGGCGAGGACCGCCCCCGCCTCGTCGCACGCCTTCCGGAGGGCCCGCAGGTTGTGGGGGAACACGATGAAGCTCGATCCGACCAGGACGAGCCTCGGCTTCCGCGCCGCGATCGCCTCCGAGGCCGCGCGGGGCTCGACCGTCCACTCGGACTCGTCGAAGGGGAGGAACTCCACCTCCAGCCCGAGCATCCGCGGGAGGTAGTCCGGCATGTATCCGTCGTACCCGCCCACGCGGGAGTCGAGGACGAGGACCCGGTCCCCCCGGGA
>VBMI01000053.1:18328-22595 GCA_005878955.1 Methanobacteriota archaeon | reverse complement strand
ATCCCATCCCTTCTGACAAGGCTAGCCCTCCCTTCCCTTTTTTCATTGCAACAGACGGAATTCCTCGGCGCCGACATCCCCACCGATCCGTTGGCGGGCGCGAACCCCGAGAGACGTTCGGTCTCATGATCGGGCGGCGGGATCGAGACGTCGCGCGATTCTCCCAGCCTTCCCGCGTCGCCCCACTCACTGATTGACCGGCCGGTTCGAGACCCCCGGGGACCATCGCCGGTCGTGGTCCGAGGGCGGCGCAGGGGGCGCTTCGGGGGACAATATTCGTCGTAAATAAGCGGCACGCCGCTGGAGAACGCGACCCTTTATGACGAGGGAGATGTTGGTAGCCATCGCATGGTCCTCGAGAAGCTGGGTTCCTCCCTGCGGGACGTCCTCCGCAAGATCGCGGGCGCCTCCCACATCGACGAGTCCCTGATCAAGGAGGTCGTGCGGGACATCCAGAGGGCCCTCCTCCAGGCGGACGTGAACGTCGAGCTCGCCCTCCGGATCACCCGGAGGCTCCAGAAGCGGGCGTTCGAGGAGAAACCGCCCGCGGGGATGAGCCCGCGGGAGCACGTCGTCCGGATCATCTACGAGGAGCTCGTCAAGATCCTCGGGGAGGCCCGCGACCTCCCGATCGCGAAACAGAGGATCCTCATGGTGGGGCTGTACGGGAACGGCAAGACGACGACCGTCGGGAAGCTCGCGCGGTACTTCCAGAAGAAGGGGCTCAGCGTCGGCGTCGTCGCCGCGGACACCCACCGGCCCGCGGCGTACGACCAGCTCAAGCAGCTCGCGGACTCGATCAAGGTCGAGTTCTACGGCGACCGAAGCGAGAAGTCTGCGGTGAAGGTCGCGCGCGCGGGCGTGAAGGCCCTGGAGGCGGCGGAGGTCGTGATCGTGGACAGCAGCGGGCGGCACGCCCTGGAGGCGGAGCTCATCGAGGAGATCAAGGCTGTGTCGAAGGTCGTCCAGCCCACCGAAACGATCCTCGTCTTGGACGCCGCGACGGGGCAGCAGGCGGGCCCGCAGGCGAAGGCATTCCACGAGGCGGTCGGGGTCACGAGCGTGATCCTCACGAAGCTGGACGGCTCTGCGAAAGGCGGCGGGGCCCTGAGCGCGGTCGCGGAGACGAAGGCCCCGATCGTGTTCGTGGGCGTCGGGGAGAAGATCGAGGACCTGGAGAAGTTCGACCCGCCCCGGTTCATCTCCCGCCTCCTGGGGATGGGGGACCTCGAGTCCCTCCTGGAGAAGGCGCAGGAGGCGATCGACGAGGAGGCCGCGGAGGAGCTCACGAAGAAGCTGATGTCGGGGAAGTTCACGCTTCACGAGATGTACGAGCAGATCGAGATGCTCGGGAAGATGGGGCCCACGCAGAAGCTCCTGCGGATGATCCCCGGCGTCGCGGATCGGATGAAGGAGGGGGAGCTCGACGGGACGCAGGGGAAGCTCCGGCGGTTCCTCACGATCATGGACTCGATGACGGACGCGGAGATGACGGACCCGAAGCTCGTGAAGTCCGCCCGCGTGACACGGATCGCGCGCGGCGCGGGCGTCACCCCGCGGGAGGTGAAAGAGCTCTTGAAGCATTACGACATGAGTCGCAAGGCGATCAAGGGCTTCGCGGGGAACCGGAAGATGCGGAAACAGCTGATGAAACAGCTCGAGTCGAGCGGTGTGGACCTTGGCGCGGAGTGAGGGATCGCCGCCGACCCTCCGCGCGAACGTTAATGATGGATGCTCAGTTACCGCTCGCCGGCGGGAAGACCATGGGATTGAAGGAATGGATTGTCCCCCAAGAGAAGCACTTTTTCGACCTACTCGAAGAGGACGCGAAGACCGTCGCAGAGGGCGCCCGGGCACTCCTCGACCTCCTGCGGGACTTCCGGGACGTCAAGGCGAAGCGGAAACACGTCAAGGACATCGAGCACCGCGGGGACGAGATTGTCCATACAATCTACGAGGAGCTGAACCGGTCGTTCATCACCCCGATTGACCGGGAGGACATCATGGCTCTCGCGAGCGACCTCGACAACGTCCTGGACATGATTGACGCGGCGGCGAATCGACTCCTCCTTTATGAGATCGAGCGCCCGAGTCCGGCGATGGTGCAGCTTGCAGAGGTCATCGGGCTGGCGACAAGCGAGCTCGAAAGGGCGGTCGGGATGATCCGGAACATGCGCCAGGGGGACGAGGTGGAGCGGATCTCCGTCGAGGTGAACCGTCTTGAGAACGTCGCTGACGACCTGATGAACAACGCCGTGGCGGCGCTGTTCCACGAGAAGGACGTTGTCCACATCATAAAGTCCAAGGAGATCATCGAGCGGCTGGAAGAAGCCACGGACTACTGTGAGGACGTGGCGAACGTGTTGAGCGACATCGTTGCGAAAAACCAGTGAGGGGAACCGGTGGGCTCTCTCCTCTCCCAGGGGCGGGGGGCCCCGCTCGGAATCCACGCCCGGCGCGCTGGACCCCGGGGGCCGTGACGTGGTTCTCGAGATTGTGATCCCCGCCATCCTCCTCGTCCTCGCGTTCGACTTCTTCAACGGATTCCACGATGCCGCGAACGCGATCGCGACGATCGTCGCGACGAAGGTCCTCACGCCGACGAAGGCCGTCGCGATGGCTGCCGTCGGAAATTTCGTAGGCATGGTCTTCATCACGAATGCGATTGCGGAGACGATCGGGAAGGGGATCGTCGACACCTCCGTCTTCCTGGGAGCGCAGTTCCTCCAGGCGATGACAATCATCCTTGCCGGAGTCGTCGGCGCGATCGTGTGGGACCTGGTGACGTGGTGGTGGGGCCTCCCTACGTCGAGCAGCCACGCGTTGATTGGCGGGCTGATCGGATCGACGATCCTCGCAGGCGGGGTCGGGGCGATCCTTGTGCCCGCTCCGGAGAATCTCTTCCTCTTCTTCGCGCTGACGGGAATCGCGTTCCTCGCGGGTGTGGTTGGGGTGCTCGGGTTCTCCATCGCGCGGCGGGAGCCGGTGACGTTGGGGGCGATCCTCCTCGCGGGGCTCTTCACGGGCCTGCTCCCCTCGATCGTCCTGGGACGCATCTACCTGAAGGGAATCGTCCAGGTCGTGGTGTTCATGGTCGCGGCTCCCTTCATTGGCCTCACCTTCTCGTTCCTGTTCACGCTAATCGTGATGCGGCTCGAACGACGCACATCTCCATCGAAGATTAACCACCACTTCAGGCGGCTCCAGCTCCTATCGAGCTTCTTCTATAGCGTGACACACGGAACCAACGACGCGCAGAAAGGGGTGGGAATCATCACCCTGATCCTGATTATCGCCTCGATCGGCCCTCCATGGGGACCCGAGGCGGGCCAGTTTCACGTCCCGTTCTGGGCGATTCTCGGGGCCCACGCGTCAATCTCAATCGGCACGCTGCTCGGTGGATGGAGGATCGTCCGCACGATGAGCCAGAGGGTGACCGCCTTGCGTCCGTATCAGGGGTTCTGCGCGGAGACGGGCGGGGGTATCGCACTTGCGGGCACCGCACTCGCGGGCATCCCGGTCAGTACGACGCACGTGATTGCTTCCGCAATCATGGGGGTGGGGGCGACGCGGCGGCTGTCCGCAGTGCGGTGGGGGGTGGCCCGCCGGATTGTCTGGGCCTGGGTCCTTACGATCCCCGCATCGGCCGGCGTCGCCGCGGTCGTGTACGCGGTCGCCCGGATCGCCCTCGGACTGTGAGGGGCGCTATTCGGACTCGATGCGTGGCGCAAGGAGATACTTGACCTCGCCCTTGCCACCCGCGACCTTGAATTCCATTTTCACCGGGTAGTCGTTCCCGAGGTACAGCCGCACGGTCGGTGCCGACGAGATCGCCTTCACCATGTTCGAGAAGTAGTCGAGCGGGAACAGGGAGCGCACGGTCTCCTTCGCCGCGATCTCCTCGAGGAGCTCCTTCGATACCTTGTGGGTGACGGTGTCCGTGTCCCCCTCGGACACGATCTCGAAGCCGTCCGGCCCCGCGATGAGCGCGATGTGGTCGCTCACGCTCTCGGACGCGCGGATCCCTTGTCGGAGTTCGTCCGTGCGGATGGTGACCTTCGCGGGGAGGTTCAGGCTCGGGACCTTCGGGTCGCTCATCCCCGCCGTGTCGACGAGGGACATCCGCCGCGTCGTGTTCCCGACGTTGAGGACGAGCCGGTTCTTCTCCTCCTCGTGGGTGATCGAGATCACGTCCCCCGCCTTCGCGAGCTTCAGCACCTCCTTCACCTTGTCCATGTCCAGGCCGAGCTCGCCGTCGTCCGCGCGG
>VBMI01000053.1:0-18304 GCA_005878955.1 Methanobacteriota archaeon | reverse complement strand
TCCTTGAGGATCTCGGCCTTCACCTTCGCATCAAACATCCGGCTCCCCCGCGGGCGGGCCGGGTATCGGGGGTTGATTATAAAGTCTTCCGCGGGTGCCGCGACCCTAGTATTCGCGCCAGGTGTGGGAGCATTTCACACACCGATAAATCCGCGTCGTCGGCTCGTCCGCGGCCCGGGTCTGGCGCATCACCCAGAACGCCTCGCCGTGTCCGCACTTCGGGCACTCCGCGCGCGTCTTCGGGAGTGTCTCGAGGACGTCGTCGAGCACGAGCATCTCCGCGGGGCGGTCGCGGTTCACTTTCACGGCCGTGCGCGACGTCGCGATCTCCGCCTTCGTCACGCCTTTCTCGAACCGGCACGTCGCGTTCCCGCACACGAGCTTCTCGCCGTTTGCGCTCGGGAACATCAGCGACCCGCACTTCGGACAGAACATGGGGTAGGCGACAAGGACGGCCCCGCGAAATAAAAACGTTGCTGGTCGGGCTAGTCGCGCGGGTGGCGCGCGGGATGGGGCCGCTCGTAGTTCCGAAGGGCGCGCTCGACGAACCGTTGCGTCTGCGCGGACACGTCCCGCGGGCGGTGGTTCGCCCTCGGGGCCTCGGCCTCGCGCACGCGCGGCCGGTCCTCGTCCTCCGGTGGCGGGCGCCTCCGCGGCGGAGGGAGCGCGCGGCGCGACGAGAGCACTTGGGCAGGGACCTTCCGGTACTCGGAGAGGGGGACGGGGTGTCCCCGCGCATGGTGGACGCTCGGCTGGCGACCGCGGACGAGACGCTCGTCCCCGTCCCGCTCGGAGAGATGGAGCCGCTCGACGATCGGCTGCACGATGTTCACGCGCGTGGATGCGCCCTCCTTGTCGCCGATCTCGCGCCGGGCCTGGTCCGCCACGATCCCGCCGATGTATGCGAACGCGATCGTGACCATGTACCCGTTCGAGCCCATCCCGAACAGACGCTGGAGCGCCTCGACGAACGTCGCGAGGTAGTTCACGACGAACTCCGTGTACGGCTGCAAGAACGGGATCGCCCCCCCGATCGCCGTGGCGATCGACACCGGGAGGCCGGAGAGGAAGTCGATCTGGGAGACCGCGTACCCGTGGGCGTACGCCGCGTTCACGCCGTAGATCATGAACACGGGGATGAGGGCCGCGACGACCGCCTTCCAGGGCGCCCCCGCCCGGCGACCGCCGACGTACCCCGCGACCATGTAGCCCGCGCTCTGTGGCAGCCACCACAGGAGCACGGAGAGGAGGAAGATGATTTTCGCGGATGACCAGAACGAGAACGGCACCTCGTCGTGGAAGTGGTGCCGCTCGCTGTCCACCTCGACCCGATAGACCCCGTGCCGAGGGCGTTCCTCGGGCTCGGGGTCCTCGGAGCGCCGCCTCCGGAGGAGACCCATTCCCATCCCTGCGGGTGTCTGACTAGTGTCCGACGGGGCACGGATGAGGGGTCGGACTCTTAACCCTTTGTAAACAGCGGCCCCCGATCACGGGGGCGGCGGCGCGGGGCCGGTCCGGGCGCGCGCGAGGGCCGCGCCCAGCGCGGCGCCGAGGGCCTCCATCGCCTGCACGTCCGCGGCGTCGAAGGACCACGTCTCGTCCGCCTCGATGTCGAGGGCGCCCAAGGTCTCCCGCCCCGACCGGACGGGGACGGCGAGGGCGGAGGCCGCGTCCGCGAGCGGCCCGCGGAGGTAGCGCGGGTCCTTCGAGACGTCGTGGACGACGAGGGGCACGCCGTGGCGGAACACGAACCCCACCATCCCCTGCTCCGGGTGGACCGCGATCGGCTCGTCCCTGAGGGGACCGTGGGCGAACCGGTGCTTCAGTACGAGATGGTGGTCCGCGGGGTTCTCCAGGAACGTCCCGAACGCGTACGGGTCGACGTCGCGCGCGATCGCGCTCTCGAGCTGCCGGACCGCCTCCTCCGCGTCCGGTGCGGCCGCGACCCGGGCCGCGACGTCCGTCCACCACCGCCGCGCCGCTTCCTCCCCGCCGAGCTTCTTCGCGAGCATCGCATCGCCGTGCGACGGAGTGCCATGCCCGGGCATGAACCTTCGCCCGAACCCCCGCGAACGCAGGGCTATGCCCGCCCCTTCGGGGGCTTGAGGAGGGCCGCGGCCTCTTTCACGGTGGCCTTCTCGTGGACGATCGCGCGGACCGCGCGGATCATCGGGACCGGCGTGTCGTGCTGCCAGATGTTCCGCCCCATGTCCACGCCGACGGCGCCCTCCTCGATCGCGTCCCGGGTCATCTCCAGGGCGTCGAGGTCCGTCTCGAGCTTGGGCCCGCCCGCGATGATCAGGGGGACGGGGCAGGAGTCCGCGACCTTCCGGAACCCCTCGCAGTAGTACGTCTTCACGAGCCGCGCGCCGTGCTCCGCAGCGATCCGGCACGCGAGGCTCAGGTACCGGGCGTCGCGCTTCTCGAGCTCCTTCCCGACCGCGGTCACGGCGAGGACGGGGAGGCCCACCTCCTCCGCCTCGTTTACGAGGTGGGCGAGGTTCACGATCGACTCGTGCTCGTGGGGAGCGCCGATGAAGATCGAGAGGGCGACCGCCGAGGCGTTGAGCCGAAGCGCCTCTTTCACGGAGGTCGTGACCGCCTCCTTCGAGAGGTCCTCCTGGAGGACGCTCGTCCCGCCGCTCACACGGAGGACCATGGGCTTTCCCGTGTCCGGGTCCACGGAGGTCCGCAGGACCCCCCGCGTGAGCATGACCGCGTCCGCGTGCGGGAGGAGGGGCGCGATCGTCGCCCGCGGGTCCTCGAGGCGGTGGGTGGGGCCGAGGAAGTACCCGTGGTCCACGGCGAGCATCACGGTCCGTCCGTCCTGCGGCTGCAGGATCCGCGAGATCCGGTTCCGCAAGCCCCAGTCCATCGAGGTCCTCCGGGCGGCACCGATGCGGTCGTCGGGCATAAAACGTGCGGGCGCCCCTCCGGGGCGTTCCCCCGCCCCGGCTATCAACGAACGTTGATAACTCGCCGGTGGGGGACGCCGCCCCTATGGGGTGATCAACGCCTTGACGCACTCCGCGCGCTCCGCCACGCGGACGGCCTCCTCGAAGGCGGCGAGGCGGAACCGGTGGGACACGAGGGACGCGACGTCGACCCTCCCGCGGGCGATCAACGCGAGGGCCCGCCGGGTCTCGGTCTCCGTGGCCGCGTTGCTCGGGACCAGGGAGACCTCCCGGGTCACGAACTCGCTCGGGTCCACGTCGAGCCGCCCGCCCGCCTCCGGGACCCCGAGGAGGACGACCGTCCCACCGGCGCGGACCGCGTGGACCGCCTGGGCGATCGCGGGGACGTGCCCCGTGGCGACGATCGCGAGGTCGACGCCCGCGCCGTCGGTCTCCCTCCGTGCCGCGGCGACGACGTCCTCGCTCCGCGGGTTCCACACGATTGCCGCCCCGAGGGCGCGGGCCTTCCCCGCGCGCGCGCGGCTCACCTCGCTCGCGAGCACCGGGTCCACGCCGCGGAGCCGGAGGAGCTGGAGGGCCAGGAGCCCCATCGGCCCCGTCCCGAGGACGATCGCGGACCGAGGGCGACGCGGAGCGCGGTCGAGCGCGCGGATCGCGCATGCGAGGGGCTCGATGAAGGTGGCCCGCTCGAAGTCCACGGCCGTCGGGAGGCGGAGGACGCCGCCGCGCTCCACGTTCCACCGCGGGACGCGGAAATGCTCCGCGAACCCCCCGGGCTCGAGGTTCGTCCCCCGGTAGCGGGGGCACATCGTCGGGCTCCCGCCGCGACACGCGGAGCACCGCCCGCACGGGACGTGATGGTGGGGGAACACGCGGGCCCCCCGCCGGATCCCCTCGACGCCCTTGCCGACGTCCGCGACGACGCCCACGGCCTCGTGGCCGATCACCGGGGGCGCCGCGGTGTACGTGCCCCGGATCTTCTCGAGGTCCGACCCGCAGAGCCCGCACGCGCGCATCTCCACGACGATCTCGCCCGGGCCCGCCGCGGGGACGGGCACCTCGTCGACCCCGAGACGCCCCGCCCCATGGAGGAGTGCGGCCTTCACGGAACTCCGCCGCGCCGAAAGCGGGGCGGGAGATAAGGGATGCGGTGGGTCCCGGTCAGTGCCCGGCCGCGCGGATCTCCGCGGCGATTCCGCGGGCGGCCTCCCGGGGATCCGCCGCTTCGTAGATCGATCGACCGACGATGACCGCGTCCGCCCCCGCCGCGATCGCCTCGGACGCCGTTCCCCCCTGCGCGCCGACACCCGGGGCGAGGATGAGCCTCGATCCGACGATTGCGCGAAGCGCTCGGACCCGCGCCGGTCGCGTCGCCGGGGCGACGATCCCCGCGGCCCCCGCCCGGACGGCGATGCGGGCGATCTCCTCCGAATGCGGCGCGGTGAACTGGGCCCCGCCGGGGTGGCTCATTTCCGTGATCACGAAGACCTCCGCGTCCCCCGCGGCCTCGACGGCGGCCCGCACGGAGTCTTCCCCGACGAAACCTTGCGTGATGATCCCCGACGCGCCGAGGGCCGCGACCTGCTCCACGATCAGGCGCGTCGTGTTCGGGATCTCGGAGGTGCGGAAGTCGCACAGGAAGTACCCGAGGCTCGCGACCTCTTTGATTAGGTCCCGTCCCCCGGAGAGGAGGAGCGCCCAGCCGATCTTGATCGCGTCGACGTCCCCCGCCACCGCCCGCGCGACCGACCGCGCTCGGTTCGGGTCTGTGACATCGAGCGCCAGGATAGTCCGGTGGCGTAGCCGCATCGCGGCCCTCAAGAGGCGTCCGTCCAAAAGACTTCCGGCCGAATCGACACGCGGCGGGCGGGTTGGATCGATCCGGGTGAGCGAGAACGCGATTCATGGGGAGAGGGTCCCGCCTTCCGGATTTGAACCGGAGACCTGATGATGTCAGCGGGCACCGCCGGCAATTCCGGCGGGAACCGACTACAGTCACCCGCTCTGACCAGGCTGAGCTAAGGCGGGACGGTCGTCGAATCGGCTCGCCCCATAAGATTCTATCGCAGCCCGCGTGCGGGGAGTGCCGCGGGCCGGGCTCGAACCGGCGACTTCGAGATCTTCAGTCTCGCACTCTCCCAAACTGAGTTACCGCGGCGCGGGGGGAGCGAAGGGGGAGCGGGAGAAAAGGGTTTCCGTGGCCCTCGGAGGGGGCCGCGGGAGGGGTCCCGACGCGGCCGACGTTATCAACGTTCATTGATAGCGGGCGCTCACCGGCCGGATGCCCGCGCCTTCTCGGACTGCAGCCGCCGCCGGGCCGCGTCGATCGCCCGTCGGGTGTACGCCTCGAGGGCGTCGATCGCTTTCCGCGCGGACTCCGGATCCCGGACGGGCCCGACATACTCGTGGACCGCGCGGCGCCGGCCCTCCCGGGTCTCGTAGTGCCAGAAGTACAGGTAGTCGTGGTCCTTCACCGTCATCGTCCGCACGCCGCACCCGAGCTGCATGGAGGGAGGGAGTGGTTATCAATACTTATAGATAACTCGGGGGTGACCGAACGCGTCCGCGCTGCCGATTTCCCTCACATTCTTCTTCCTGAGAATCACAAAATCCCTCCATAGGAGGTCCGAATCTCAACGATGGATTTTCGGGTCGAAGCTTATAAATACGAACCTCCGGGTTGGAGGCGTCCGAATGCCCGCCCAGTGCTCCCGCTGGGTGCCGAGTTAGGGGGGTCCCCTCGATGAAAACGGTGCGCCAGATCCGTCCGGACACGTCCGGGGTCGCGTCGACCGTGGGCACGATCATGGCCCTCCTCGTGTTCCTGACGTTCATGAGCCTGATCGTGAACCAATACGTCCCCGTTTGGATGAAGGACTCCGAGGCGGCCCACATGGCGGGCGCCTTCGGCCAGTTCGGGTCCCTCAAGGGGGACATCGAGCTCCAGATGCTGGCGGCCCAGGTCGCCCAGAACGCGGGGCGCCACTACATCCCGATCACCAAGTTCAGCCCCGTGAGCCTCGGGCTCGACGGGGTCCCCATCTTCTCGTCCCCGACCATCGGGAACCTCGACTCCTTCCCGGAGCGGGGAACGTTCACGACGCAGTTCTGGTATTCCATCCAGGGCGTCCCCACCTGGGTGAACGAGAGCTCGTCCGGTCGGATTGTCCTCGACGTGTTCAACCGGTACTACATCCACCAGGTCATCGTGTACGAGAACGGCGGGGTGATCCGGTGGCAGGACGACGGCCAGGCAATGAGGGCGTTCCCGACGTTCGAGGTGGACGTCGTGAACGGCACAGTCCAGATTGCGTGGACCCAGGTGAGCCTCTTCGGCACGGGGTCCGCATCCGGGACGACGACGGAGGGCGTCCACTCCAAGGTCCTCGGCGTGGACTTCCAGGAGTACAGCCGCGTCACGTCCGACATGTACGTCAACACGACGACCCCGTATGGGCTCGCGTGGGTCGCCTTCTTCAACAAGACCCTCGGGGACGCGTTCGGCATCGACTCCGGCGCGTTCAAGAACTGCCCCTCGTACTGCTTCTCCCAGAGCTACCTCGGCGTGCGGACGCAGATCGTCTCGATCAGCACGCCGTACTACAAGCTGTACGCCCAGTGGAAGGACCCGAAACAGGCGTATGACGTGAACGTCCAGATCTACAACGACCCGAACAACTCGAAGCCCTTCGTCATGCCAATCACGAAGCTGTGGATCCAGCACGGGTTCGTGAACATCGCGGTCGCGGACAAGGGCGCCGAGGTCTCCATCTAGGGCGGTCTGACAATGCCGAAGACGAAGAAGGTGATGATGCCGAAGGGGGCCCTGATGCAGAAGGCCCAGTGGTCCGGGACCCGGGGGTCGTACCTGACCCACATCCCCGAGATCACGACGAAGACGATCGAGGAGGTCGAGGTGACCCCTATCCGCGAGCCGTTCGCGTACTGCCGCGTGATCTACGACCACGACAAGTCCGAGTACCTGTACGAGGTGTGGGAGCCCCAGCTCGACGACAAGGAGCAGAAGCTCCTCGCCCTCCTAAAGGACTCCCTGAACCGCACACTCGAGTACGAGTGGGACAAGATGGCGGCGAAGGACAAGGAGGAGTACCTCCGCGAGGCCGTCGAGAGCTTCATCAAGTCCCGGGGCCTGCGGGTGGAGCCCGCGACGAAGGACAAGGTCGTGTACTACTTGATCCGGGACTTCGTCGGGTACGGCCCGATCGACCTTTTCATCTGGGACCCGCGGATCGAGGACGTCTCCTGCGACGGCATCGGCATCCCCCTGTTCGTGTTCCACCAGAAGTACGAGTCGATCAAGACCGGGGTCATCTTCCCCGACGAGGACGTGCTGAACAGCTTCGTCGTGGCCCTCGGCCAGCGGTGCGGGAAGCAGCTGTCCGTCGCGAGCCCGATCCTCGACGGCACCTCCTACGAGGGGCACCGCATCCAGGCGACGTACTCGAAGGAGGTGACGACCCGCGGGTCGAGCTTCACGATCCGGCGGTTCAAGGAGAAGCCCTTCACCCCCGTCGAGCTGATCAAGTTCAACACCGCGAGCGCGGACATGGTCGCGTACATCTGGGTCGCGGTCGAGCACGGGAAGTCCATGATGGTGTGCGGCGGGACCGCGAGCGGCAAGACAGCGACGCTGAACAGCGCGGGCCTGTTCATCCGGCCCGGCGCGAAGATCGTGTCCATCGAGGACACGCGGGAGATCAACCTCCCGCACGAGAACTGGATCCCCGGCACGACCCGCTCGGGCGTCGGGGAGCGCGGTCCGGACGGCAAGGCGGGGGGCGAGATCGACATGTACGACCTCGTCCGCGCGGCCCTCCGGCAGCGGCCGAACTACATCATCGTGGGCGAGGTCCGCGGGAAGGAGACGTACACGATGTTCCAGGCGATGGCGACGGGCCACCCCACGATGTCCACGATGCACGCGGACTCCGTGAAGTCGATGGTGAACCGGCTCGAGAACCCGCCGATCAACACCCCGAGGATCCTCCTCACCGCGTTGAACTTCGTGATCATCCAGACGCACGCCCGAATCGGCGACTCGATCGTGCGGCGGATCAAGCAGGTCGTCGAGCTCGTCGGGTTCGAGCCCGAGACGAACGAGCTGATCACGAACACGGTGTACGAGTGGGACCCGGCGACGGACTCCTTCCTGTACAAGGGGCACTCCTTCCTGTTCGACGAGATCATGGAGATGAAGAACATGACCCACGAGGAGATGGAGGCCGAGTTCCAGCGGCGGGTCGACATCATCAACTACATGCGGGAGAAGGACATGGTCGACTTCCGCGAGATCGCGAAGATCGTGATCTCGTACTACCAGTACCCGGAGGAGACCGCGAAGAAGATCCGGGACGAGATGGGGTGGGTCCGCGAGACCTCGAAGCCCGCGGAGGCCGCGGGGGGTGAGGCGATTGGCTAGCGGGACCGCCTTCGGGAAGCTGGAGACCCGCCGGACCCTCGCGAAGACGAAGCGGTTCCGGCCCGGGGAGGAAGCCGTCCCGAAGCCCCACCACATGGTCCTCCTCCCGAAGGGCGCGAAGCCCGTCTCCGTCGCGCTGAGCCCCTGGCAGGAGTTCGCGTGGCGCACGTTCGGCGGCTTCGTCCAGGCCCACTACAAGGAGGACCAGGACCTCGAGGACAACCTCCTGAAGGCCCACATCAAGCTCCGCCCCGAGGAGTACCTCGCGAACGCGTGGCTGAACACGACGATTGCCGCGGTTGGCTCCGTGGCCGCCGCGGTGTTCGTGTTCCTGTTCCTCCTCGTCCTCAAGGCCTCGATCCTGTGGATCCTCACCGGGTTCGCCGTCGTGGCGATCGTCCCCGGCCTGTTCGCGTACATCGGGTACTTCGGCCTACCGGCCGGTTACCACGGGAAGCCCGCGAGCCTCGCGAAGAAGCGCGGGAAGCGCGTGGACCAGCGGATCACCGGCGCCATGTCGTTCATCTCTGCGATGGCGTCCGCCGACGTTCCAGTGGACGTGATCTTCAAGGAGCTGTCGAAGCAGCCCGTCTACGGGGAGGTCGCGAAGGAGGCGGAGTGGATCACGCGGGACACCGAGCTCCTCGGCGTGGACATCCTGACCGCGATTCGCGACGCGGCGGGCCGATCCCCGAGCTCGAAGTTCCAGGACTTCCTCCAGGGCGTCGTGACGACGAGCACGAGCGGCGGGCAGCTGAAGCCGTACTTCCTGATGAAGGCGGAGCAGTTCGAGAAGGAGGACCGGCTCGAGATGCGGAGGCGGATGGAGACCCTCGGGATGCTCGCGGAGTCCTTCGTCACGGTCGTCGTGGCCTTCCCGCTGTTCCTCGTCGTGATCATGGCGATCATGGCCCTGATCAGCAAGACCCAGAGCGGCTTCGTGCTCCAGCTGCTCTACGTCGTCGTCGGGCTGATGATTCCGATCTCCCAGTTCGGGTTCATATTCGTCATATGGAACATGGAACAGGAGGCCTGAGATGGTCCGCCCCGAGCTCGAAGCGGCGAAGGTCAAGCTGTATGAGAAGAAGGACCGGACCCAGTTCATCATCCTCGTCAGCGTCGTCCTGTTCGTCATCCTCCTGCTCGTCGCCCTCCTGAACCTCCTGAACCCTGCCACGACGAGGTTCCTGGCCTTCCGGCCCGTGGACCCGGCCGAGCAGCTGACGGAGTTCCAGCTCGGACTGTCCCGGTTCCTCAGCTGGTTCACGATCGCGGTGGTCGCGCTCATCGGCCCGTACGGGTTCTTCCTCGGGGCGAAGCTGCGGGACATCAAGGCGATCGAGCGGAGGCTCCCCGACTTCCTGCGCGACGTCGCGGAGGCGGGCCGGTTCGGGATGACCCTCGCGGAGGCGATCGTCGTCTCGTCGAGCGGCCGGTACGGGAAGCTGACCCCCGAGATCAAGAAGATGGCCGCCCAGATCAGCTGGGGAGTGCCCGCCACGGAGGCGCTCCGCCTGTTCTCTGAGCGCGTGAAGACGCCGATGGTGGGCCGGATCGTCTCGATCATCGTGAAGTCGAGCGACGCGGGCGGCGACGTCGCGGATGTGCTCGCGATGGTGAGCCACGACGCGAAGGAGTCCCAGCTCACGGAGGAAGAGCGGAGGATCTCGATGTCCACGTACATCGCGGTGATCTACATCTCGTTCCTCGTGTTCCTCGTCACGATCTGGATCCTGAACGCGACGTTCCTCCCGAAGATGCGCGAGGCGAGCACGTCCCTCACGGGAGGGACCGACGCCCTCGGCGGCCAGAGCCCGCTCGCCCAGGACCTCCCCTCGGTGATTTTCAACATTAAAATCGCGTTCTTCATCGCGGTGTTCGTGCACGGCCTCGGGGACGGGATCCTCGCGGGCGTGCTCGATAACGGGAAGATCCCGAACGGCCTGAAGCACTCCTTCCTGATGCTCCTGATCGCCGTGGTCGGGTTCCAGTTCATCTGAGGTGACAGGGATGGCAACGGCGGGACGGGACGTGGGCCAAGAGGTCCAGGAGCTCGCGGATCGGGAGAAGAGGCTCCGGGAGCGCACGAGCGCCCTCGACGTGGAGCGGGCGGAGGCCCAGCGGATGCTCGCCGAGGTCGAGGAGGCGAAGCGCTCGAAGATCAACGCCGCCTTGGACTCGATCAAGAAGCGGTACTTCCAGCGGCTCCTCGGGAACCGCGGCGTGAAGGTCCTCGCCCCGCGCGTGAGCGGCGTCGAGGAATCGACGCTCGGGAAGGTCACGACGATCCCCAAGATCGTCCAGCGGAACCTGAACGAGATCGAGCTCCAGCCGATCCTGAAGAACTACTCCTACGTCCGGATCCTGTACGACACGATGGCGAACGAGTACTTCTACGAGGTCATCGAACCGAAGCTCCTCGAGGAGGAGGAAGAGCTCCTGGAGGTGCTGAAGGAGATCCTCGTGGAGTCGCTCGAGCTCATGGAGGACGCGACCCCGCAGGCGAAGGAGCAGTACCTGCGGCGGATCGTCGAAGGGCTCCTCCGGGAACTCGGCGTCAACCTCCACCCGGTGTCGAAGGAGCGGGTGATGTACTACGTCATCCGGGACTTCATCCGGTACGGCCCCATCGACGTCACGATGATCGACACCCAGGTCGAGGACATCTCGTGCGACGGCGTGAACGTGCCGTTCTACATCTACCACCGCAAGTACGGGAGCATCCCGAGCAACCTCCGCTTCGAGAGCGCGGAGGAGCTCGACTCGTTCGTGATCTGGCTTGCGCAGCGGTGCGGGAAGCACATCAGCGTCGCCCAGCCGATGCTGGACGCGACGGTCCCGGACGGGTCGCGTCTGCAGGCGACCCTCGGGATGCACGTCACGAAGCGCGGGTCGTCGTTCACGATCCGGCGGTTCCGGGAGAACCCGTTCAGCCCGCTCGACCTCGTCCGGTTCAAGACGATGTCCCCGGAGATGATGGCGTACCTGTGGCTCGCGATCGAGAACGGGCAGAGCATGCTGATCTGCGGGGGCACGGCGAGCGGGAAGACGACGACCCTGAACGCGATCCTCCTGTTCATCCCGCCCCAGATGAAGATCGTCTCGATCGAGGACACCCGGGAGCTGAACCTCCCGCACGAGAACTGGGTCCCCCTCCTCACCCGCGCCGGATTCGGCGGGAGGTCCTTGTCCACCGGGAAGCCGGCGGGGGAGATCGACATGTTCGACCTCCTGACGGCCGCCCTCCGGCAGCGGCCCCAGTACCTGATGGTCGGTGAGGTCCGTGGGCCCGAGGCGTTCGTCGTGTTCCAGGCGATGGCGACCGGGAAGAGCGCGTACACGACGTTCCACGCGGACGACGTGCAGGCGATGGTCCACCGGCTCGAGAACGACCCGATCAACCTCCCGCGCGCCCTCGTCGCCGCTCTCGACATCGTCCTCCTCCAGGCCCAGGTGAAGGTGGGGACGGACATGACGCGCCGCGTGAAGGCGCTCATCGAGGTCGTCGGGACGGACCCGGAGAGCAACGAGCTGATCACGAACTCCGCGTACACGTGGAACCCCGCCGACGACACGTTCAACTACAGCGGCCACTCGTACGTGTACGAGAAGGTCTCCCTGGCCCGGAACTGGACCCAGAAGCGCATGGAGCAGGAGATCAAACGGCGTCTGGACATCTTCGAATACATGAAGAAGACCGGCGTGCAGAACTACAAGGACGTCGCGCGGATCGTATCCGGCTATTACAAGGACCCGGAGGGCACAATCAAGATCGTCCGGGAGACGCTCCATGTCCAGGGCGTCCCGACCGCCGCGTGATCAACTCCCGCCCCCGCGCCGTGATTTCTCCGAGGCCAGGGCGCAGACGCCCGACATCCCGAGGGAGCCCGCGAGCAAGAGGAAGAGGGCCGCCGGGAGGTTCGCCGCGAGCATCGCGCCCGCCATGACCGCGCCGATGGAACCGAGGCCGAAGACGCCGAGGAACGTCATCCCGAAGGCGAAGCCCCGCACCTCCCGCGGGACGGACCCCGTGACGAGAGTGTTCTGGAGGGGCTCCAGGGAGAACAGCAGGAAGCCGAAGCCCCAGGCGCCCGCCGCGAGGATCCAAGGGACGCCGGTCGCCAGGCTCGCGAGCACCGCCGCGGCCGCGAGGCTCATCGCGAACAGCGTGCGATGCGGGTGGGGGCGCTCGGAGAGGTGGCCGGACAGGACCTGACCTGCCGCCCCCAGGGCCAGGAGGAGCGCGTACGAGCCGGCCCCGACGATGCCGGGGAGGAACGTCAGGCTCCCCCAATAGGCCACCCCCGCGAACACGTAGACGAGGAGGACGAGGGCGAACGGCACGGTGGCCACGCTTCGGAGGGTCGCCCGGATGCCCGGCAGGGCCGCGGATCCCCACACCGGTGCGGGCCGGACGGCGAGCACGGCGAACGCGAGGATCGCGGGGACCGCCATCGCCGCCGCCACCTCGCGCCACGGGAGACCCAGCGCGAGGAGCCCGGCGACCGCCGCGGGCTCGAGGGCGATTCCGAGGCTGCCGCCCATCCCGTGCCACCCCATCCCGCGTCCCTGTTCCTGGACGTGGCGGGAGATGAACGCGAGGGCGGTCGGGTGGTACGCGCCCGCCGCGATCCCGAGGGCGGCGAGGGAGACCGCGAGCTCGGGGAGGGTGCGGCTCAGGGAGACCGCGGCCGCGGAGGCGGCGATCCCCGCGACGCAGAGCGCGAGGACGTTCGTCTCCCCGCCCCGGTCCGCGAGCCGGCCGAACGGGACGCTCGCCGCGCCGAACCCGACGTACGCGATCGCGGCGAGCCCGCCCGCCCCCGCGGCGTCCAGCCGGAACTCACGGTTCCACGCGAGCGCGAGGAAGACCGGCAGCGAGAGGATCGTCCCATGGACGAGCCCGTGGATGAACGCGAGGGTCCCGACGGAGCGCCGGTCTTCGGGCCGCACGCGCCGCGTCAGGGCTGACCGTGGCTTAAGAGGGCGCCCCCGCGCTCCGCCGGCCTACCGTGTCCGAGGCGGGAAAGGGAATGGAGAGGAGATCGATCAGAACTCCTCTTCCGGCGGGTTCTGCGTGTCGCCCGAGCCCCCGCCCTCCTGCTGCTGCTCGCCCGAGGGCCTCTTGATCACCTTCTTCTGGACGACGGGCGGTGTCGTGACGGGCTTCCGGATCACCTTCTTCGGGACCGCCTCGGAGGGCCCGCCCGTGGGCTCCGCCGCGGCCTCGGTCGGCGGGGCGTCGCCGTCACGGAGTTCAGGGTCCCGCACGCGGGACAGGGCTTCGACCCCATCTTCCGCATCTCCTCCTCCTCGCGGAGCCAGTCCTCGAACGTCACGAACGTGGGCTGCTTCCTCCACCAGTCCTGGAACTCCCGCTCCGTGAGCGCGCGCCCGAGGGTCCGCTGGGACTCCTCGCGGAACTTGGCGACCACCTCGTCGTACTGCATCCGCATCTTCTCCTGGTAGTCCGCCATCTCGACCTTGCCCGTCGCGAACTCGACGCCGCACTCCGGGCACTGCTTGACGTCCACCGGGATCCAGGCCTGGCAGTTCGAGCACTTCGCCATGTCCTTCTCGAACTCCACGCCGCACTTCGGGCACGTCGTCGAGTCCTCCGGGATGAAGGAGCCGCACTCGCCGCACTCCACCATCTTCCCGAGCCCGTAGACGCGGAAGTACAGCGTCACGCCGACGACGATGACGACCGCGGCGATGATGATGATGAGCCAGATCCAGACGGGCAGGCCGAGGAGGACGATGTTCCAGAACAGGGTCGGGTTCCGCACCGTGATCGTTGTCGTGGCGTCGGGGATCGTCGCCCCGGGCGTGCTCGCCCGGATCGTGTACGTCCCGTCCGCCACCGTCCCGGGGATCGGGAGTCCGACCGTCCACGCCCCGCCGACGCCCGAGGTCGTGTTCGTGGCGGAGACCGCCGCCCCGCCCGAGGTCTCCAGGGTCACGACGATGAGGAGGCCGGAGAGCCCGCCACCGCCGCCGCCCGTCTGCGTGACGAACCCGTCGACGAGGAGGTTCGTCCCCGGCGCGAACGGGATCGCGGCGAGCGGGTTGATCGTGATCGTGCCCTGCGGCGGCACGAGGACGATCGTCTGGTTCGCCCAATTGTTCGTCTCGATGCCCTCGACGATCTTCCCCGTGCCCGTCGTGATCGTCCCGTCGGACCTTTTCGAGTCCGCGAAGACTGTGAGGGCGTGGGTCGAGACCGCGTTCGCCGTCACGCGGATCGTGATCCGCGCGAAACTGTTCGCACTGACGTTCACGAGGTCGTTGCTTCCGATCGGGCCCGCGGCGATGTCCCCGTCGAGGAACACGGACACCGCGAAGCCGTTCGCGTCCGTGTCCCCCTGGTTCCGCACGGTTACGTCCATGTCGAACGGGACCCCTCGCGTGCCGGTGAGCGGCGTGGAGAAGTCCGCCGGGTTCAGCCAGATGTCCGGCTTCGTCTTGACCGGAACGACGAGGGAGGCCCAGTTGTTCGGCCAGTTGTGGTCGAGGACCCGCGGGTCCTGCCCCGGGAGGGGCGGCGTGTAGACGCCGACGGAGATCGTGTGGTTCCCCGGTGCGGAGGGGGTCCACGTGACGGGAATCTTCACGGTCCCTCCCCTCAGGAGGGTGAACGGGACCCTCGCGGGAGGGAAGCCGAGATCGTCGACAAGGACGAGGCTGGCACCGGTCGCGTCGTTCGTCCCGTCGTTGTGGACGGTGACATCGACGCGCATGGGGTTGTCGTCGATCGCGGTGCCGACCGGGGAGATGTCCGCCGACCCGATGTTCAGGTCCGGCCAGACGTGGAGGAGGACGCTGAGCACGTCCGTGTTGTTCCGTTCGTCGAGCTCCCGGAACTGCCCCGGGTCCTGCGGGTTGTTCAGGGGCGCGTCGACGACGACGGAGATCGGGCGCGTGGTCTCGGCGACGCCGCTGGGGTTCCAGATTACCCACGCGACGCGAGTGGCCCGGAGGGGCAGCAGCGGCACGGTGTAATCGCCGATCCAGAGGCCCGCCCCCATGTACGAGACCTTCGGCGCGTCCATGACCCCGTCGTTGTTCTGGTCCACGTTCGTGGAGAAGAAGCTCACGACGACGTTGCGCACGCTGATCGAGCCCGTGTTGTTCACGACTGCGGTGATGTTCAGGTTCTTGTTCAGGGGCAGGACCGAGGTCTGGTTCGCCTCGTAGTACGGCAGGATCCCGGAGATCGACATCTCCGGCGTGAGGGCGCTGAACACGAGCCGGATCGTCGTGTCCGCCTGGACGAACGCGGTGAGGTTCCGGTCCGGGAAGTACTGGATCAGGTTCACCGTCGCGGAGGCGTCTCCGCGGTACGTCGCGTTCGCCCACTGGGAGCCGGGGGAGACGAACCGGTCCTCTGCGGACGCCCGGTAGATGATGTACCCGAGGGGTGCGCTCACCGGCCACGTCGTCGTGGCCGCCATGTAGATGTCGTTCGCCGCGGGGTTCCCCACGGTCACGAAATTCAGGTTCGTCGTGTCGAGGCGCCGCACCGTGAAGAGAGCGTTCGCGCCCTCGAGGAGGGTCCCGGTGCCGTCGACGGCATCGACCCGGAGCCACCAGTACCGGGTGACCTTCGCGCTCTGGGAGAGCATCCCGGTCCACCAGTCCGTCCCGGGCGGCAGCGTCGTCGTGACGCTCGTGAGCTGGGCCCACTGGCGCCCGCCGAAGTGGAGCTGGGGCGTGAGCACGGCGTTGAACGTCGTGTTCCGGATGTCGAAGTCCGGCGTGCCCAGGTTCAGGTCATCGGACCGGAGCTGGAGGTTCGTGACCGTGCCGAGGTCCGCGTCCCAGATGCTGGACTTGCCCGCCGTGTTGATGTACAGCGTCGTGCCTTGGAAGGAGGTCGTCTTGAACGTCGCCGCGGCCCCGGAGGCCAGCACGTCCGCGTCCACGGTCGTCGCGGTCAGGGTGAGCTGGGCGTTCATGTCGGAGCGGAGGGTGCCCGGGCCCTGCGCTCCATCGAGGTCCAGGGACGAACCGGCGCTGGTGATGAGCTGCGCGTTGTCCGCGAGGTACACCGTCAGGGGCCAGTTGCTGGCGATCGTCGAGTTCACGAGGGTGAGCCGGCCGTTCCCGATGATCTTGATCAGCCCGCGGTTGCACGCCTCGGCCTGCTGGCTCACGTAGACCCCGCCGTTCACGATCGTCACGGAGCCCGTGATCTCGATCGAGCCGGCGACGGGAATCACGGAGCCGCTGATCGTCGCGGTGAAGCCCCACGGGACGAAGCCCGCCGGATACACCTGGACGGACGCGGTGACGGAGTTGTCCGACTCGTAGATCGACCCCTCCTGGACCGTGTTCGTCGGGTCCACGACGGCGCGGATCGTGTGGAAGCCGCACGGGGCGGCGGTCCACGGGTTCGTCGTCGTCACGAGCGACGAGGAGCCGACGGCGAGCGCGCCCACGGCGACCCGCTGGATCAGGCTGTCGTCCATGTAGAAGTCGACGAAGCTCCCCGGGGCGCCGGCCTGGCCCGTGTTGCGGAGCGTGGCCTGGAGGGTGACGGAATCGCCCTGGAACGGGTACGGGTCCGACGTGCGGAGGTCCTGCGAGAACACCTGCAGGTTCGGGGCGGGGTTCACTGGGAGCGTCGCGCACGCGCTGTTGTCGTCCTCCCTGTAGGGTGCGGGCTCGGGGATCCGCTGGTCGGGGTCCACGACCGCGCACCACGCATAGCTCCCCGGCGTCGACGGGACCCAGTCGATGCTGACGACCGTCGAGTTCCCCGCGGACACGGAGCCCACGGTGAGGGTCGCGTACGGGTCGGAGGCGAGCGTGCCCTGCTTGAAGTCGACGAGGAAGTTCGACGCGTTCGCGCCGCCGTTGTTCACGACGGTCGCGCGGACCACGACCGTGTTCTCTGCGAACCCCGGGTTCGGGGTGAAGGAGACGAGGACCGTGAGGTCGGGCCCGATGGGGGTCACGGGGATCGTGAACGTCGCCGTGTTGTTGCCCTCGTTCGTCTCCGGGACGACGTCGTTGACGTCGACGATGACGCGGAGGGAGTGGTTCCCGCCGCTCGCGCTCGGGATTGTGACCGCGACGACCGTGGAGGCGCCGGCCCCGAGGGGTCCCGCCGTTCGGTCCGCGAGGAAGTTCGACCCGTCAAGGAACCGGACGAGGAAGGTCCCCGCGCCGCCGGTCGCGGGAGGCTGGTTCCGGATCGTCACGCTCACGACGACGTCATCGCCCTGCAGGGGAGTGACGCCGTGCGCGGAGGTCCACGTGGCCCCTGTCGCGACGAGGTCCGGCCGCGGGAGGGTCAGGCCGGCGAGCCGGAGCGTCACCTCTCTCCGGTTCGAGGCGGTGTCGATGATTGGGTAGGCGTCGTAGGAGACGCCCGCCGTCGCGCTGAACGGGGCGGACCGCCCGGTGACCTCGAAGTTCCCGAACGATTCCGCGTTGGGGAACGTCGTCGTGTTGATCTGGTCCGTGAACAGCGGGATGAGCGCGCTCCCGTCCGCGCCGGTCTGGTTGAACGTGCCGCAGGCCTTGTTCAGGTACGAGAGAATCGTCGGTCCCGGGCAGAAGGCGAGGGCGTTGTCCGGATAGAACGCGGTCTGGATGAACGGGCTCATCTGCGACCACACCGTCGCGAGGTTCACCGGGACCCCGCTACTGTCCGTGACGAACGCATCGAGCCAACGGTACAGGTAGAAGGTTCCCGACCCGCCGACAACGGGGACGTAGGCGGGAATCCAGCTCGAAGATGGTCCCGATCCCGCCTGATCGATCGTCACACCCACGAGAAACGCTCGGGTCCCATCACCGACGTGGATCTCGTTGTGAACCTTCGCGGTGTCGGAGTTGAAGTCCACCCCGATGTAGGAGTTGATTGCGGTCAGCGTCGTGGTTCCGCTCAGGGTCATGATCATCCGCGGATCTTGGACGACTCCCGCCAGGTTCTCGTACA
>VBMI01000155.1 GCA_005878955.1 Methanobacteriota archaeon | reverse complement strand
CGGGCGGGACCCCGGGGATGTCGCGGGCGGGATCGAGATCCTCGGGATCGATGTCCTGCAACATTGGCAGTGGCGCTCCGGGCCTCACCGCGATCCCGCCGGCGACGCCAGGGGCGAAGGGCACGCTACCCGGAGCCACGACGCCGCACGCGATTACGGCCGCCGCGACGACGGCGAGACCGGCGACGGCGACCATGAACAGACGGCGCATCGTCATAGGCTACGCGACACGCACGTGGCTGACCCACTTGATCCATTGGAATCCGCGATGGTCGGGTGCAACAAGACGCGCGGGATACCCGTGTCCCGCGCCGATGGTTTCGCCGCCGACGTGGGTCGCGATCAGAAGGCGGTCAGCTTCCGTGATCGGGAACGACCAAGCGTGCCCGGTCAGCGACACGATGTCGATTCGCTGGGCTGACGCGCGCACAGCATGCCGATCGAGCAGATGCGCGAGCGTGACACCTCGCCAGCGCTGCTCGGTCCACCAGCCGCCCGTACAGTCGAGCACCGCATCGCGCTCGGTCGACGGAAGAGCGAGCAACTCGCCATAGTCAATTGAACCCGGCGACGCGACGCTTCCATCGACCCGCAGGCGCCAGGTGGCAAGGTCGATCGTCGGCACCGCGTCGAACGCCCAGATCGTCAGCGGAAAGTCGTTCGCGCTGAGGGCCGCCGCGGCGCGCGATCCCGTCGCGCGACGTGCGAGGCCGACGCGATCGAGCGCGGCCGTTGCGACGACCGCGCCGACGCCGACCGCCAGGGCGCGCACGACGACGCGACGACGGCCGAGATCCGCCAGGGCCGGCCGCGACTCCCACCGCCCCGCGGCGTGGGCGACCATCAGCGGAACGAGCGCGACGCCGACGAACACGTGCACATTGAGGAGCGAGTACGCCAGCGGCCGGTCGAAGGAAACGATGCCGATCGACCATGCGAGACCGAGTCCCAGCACCACGAGAAGCGCGAGCGACGCGAGCGCGCCGACCGCCAGTGTCAGATCGACGCCGGCGCGCGTGCGGCGACGGACCGAGCGCCGCGCGATGCCGTACTTCCACGCGAGTGCCAGCACCAGCGCGACGCCGGCGATCCGGTGCAGCACGACGAGCGCATCCGCGATCGGTCGGGAGGCGATCCACGCCAGCAGGCCCGTCGCGACGAGGCTCGGAACGACGACGAGGAGCGCGAGGTTCACCACCCGCCGCGGCATCATCGGAAATCCTAGTCCCGAGCGATGACCGAGACTGGCCGCATGAACGCGGACGAGCTGGTCTATCTGAGCCGCGATCCGCTCAACGCGGAAACGCCGCTCGAACGACAGATCGGCGTCATCACGCCCGCGTCGCGGCACTACGTCCGCGATCATTTCGCGATACCCGCAGCCCCCGAACGTCTCGCGATCGAGGGAGCGGTGCGCACGCCACTACAGCTGGATCTGGACGACGTCCGATCGCTGCCGCGGAGGTCGCTCATCGTGACGCTCGAGTGCGCCGGGAACGGGCGGGCCTTCCTCGACCCTCCGGCCGCAGGGGAGCAGTGGCGCACCGGCGCCGTGGGCACGGCGGAATGGACCGGCGCGTCACTCCGTACGGTCCTCGAGATGGCGGGACCGCTCGCGAACGCGGTCGAGTTGGTCTGCGTTGGCGCAGACGCGGGCCCATCCGCGGACGCGAAGGCGCGCATCGCGTACGAACGATCGCTGCCACTGGCCGACGCGATGCGAGACGACGTGTTGCTCGCGTACGCGATGAACGGCGTGGACCTTCCGCGCGAGCATGGAGCGCCGCTGCGCCTGCTGGTGCCGGGTTGGTACGGTATGGCGTCGGTGAAATGGCTCGCTCGGCTGCGTCTGGCCGAGCGGAGGTTCGAAGGTTTCTTCCAGGCACGGCGCTACGTCGTTGGCGACCGCCCGCTGCGCGAGATCGCCCCACGCGCCCTGATCGCGTGGCCGCGCGACGGCGAGCGACTACCGGCGCGTCCGTTTGTCGCACGTGGCTACGCGTGGAGCGGCCGCGGCGATCTCGCTCGCGTCGCCGTTTCCGCGGACGGCGGCCGGAGCTGGCGGGACGCGACGCTCGATGACGCGCTGTCGCGCTACGCCTGGCGGCAGTGGCACGCCGCCGTCGCGCCCAGTGCGAGCGGCGATCTGGTCCTCATGGCGCGCGCGGCCACGACGGATGGGGCCCAAGAGCCGCTTGAGGAAGTGCGGAACGACCTCGGATACGCGAATAACGCCGTGCGGCCCGTGCGAATCGAGATCGCCTAGCTGGAATGCGCCGCGGCCATCGTGCCGAGACGCTCTCGCACCTCAGGCGCGAAGCAGGTCTCGATCAGCGGCGCGAGCAGCGGCGCGGTGCGGATGACCTGATCGAGCAGGGCCTGCGCCCCGACCACGTTCGACTCCGCTCCGGAGTGGACGTTCATGACGCCCTCGTCGATGCCGTCGTAGACGCGCCCTTCCTGACGGTCATATAACGCGCGTCGCGCCGAGTTGAGACCGTCGAACCAGCCCCGCGCCATACGCCAGAGCTCGTCGAACCGAGGTTCGTTCGTCAGCGCGCGCAGTCGCTCCATGGAATACACCGCTGACGCAACGCCATATGGCTGTACGGTCGGTTCGTCGAAGCCGGCGTCGATCAGCGGCGCGAGGTAAACGAGCGCGCTCTGCCGCGCGACGGCGGTGAGATCGTCACGGGCGAGGAAGGCTCCGGCCTCGGCCAGGACGCCCTCCTGTTGATGACCCCACAGGTGTGGCGCGGACTGATCGGGGTTGTCGAAGAGCACGCCGCCATGTCGACACGCCGCGATCTCGTCGCACCAGGTCTCGAGCTCCGCGCGAAGCTCAGGGAATTCACCCGCGCGCGCGAGCTCGATCGCCATAAGGACGTGGATCGAGCGCACATCGGCCGGCACGTCACGCGCGGCACGAATGTGAGCGAGTCCCCGCTCGAGGCCGAGGCGCGCGCGATCTTCTCTGAATGTCACCAGCGCGCGAGCCAGCGCCCTTACTCCTCGCGCGTGCCAGAACCCGCCACCCGGGAAGGACGTGACGCCGGTTTCGTTGCGCTGACCGGACCGATTCGAAACGAA
>VBMI01000052.1 GCA_005878955.1 Methanobacteriota archaeon | reverse complement strand
CTTCCCGCCGGTCGCCTTCGCGAGCTTCTTCATGTCGCTCTCCTTCGCCCGCCGGACCGCGTACATCCCTTCCTTCGCGAGGTAGTGCTGGACCAAGTCGTCGATGCCCTTCTGGCACACGACGACGTTCGCCCCGGACTTCGTGATCGCGTCGACGTAGCCCTTCAGCGTCGCCTCCTCCTGGGAGAGGAACGCCTGCATCTTGCCCGCGTCGTGGATCCGGATCTCGGAGGAGAACTCGGTCTTCTTGATCTCGAGGGCTCGGTTGAGCAGGACGATCTTCGCGTCCCGGACGAACGCGGGCATCCGCGGGTGGACCCGCTCCTTGTCCAGGATGATGCCGTCCACGAGCTGGGTGTCCGTGAGGGATGCGCCGTGCTTCTTCACGACGAGGATGTTGTCCACGTCGACGACGGGCTTGCCCGCGATCTCTTCGACGACAGACTTCACCGCCTTGACGGCGATCGTCCCGAGGAATTCCCGGGAGGCGCCGACGCTCCGCCCGCTCATCGCGGTGGACGCGATCTCCTTCAGGAGATCGGTGTCCGAGAGCTTCACGGGGAACGCGAGCTCGTCGAGGAGCTCGACCGCCTTCGCGGCGGCGATCTTGAAGCCGTTCACGATGATCGTCGGATGGACGTTCTGCTCCACGAGGGTCTCCGCCTTCTTCAGGAGCTCCCCCGCGAGGATCACCGCGGTCGTTGTCCCGTCCCCGACCTCGTCGTCCTGGGTCTTCGCGACCTCCACGATCATCTTCGCGGCGGGGTGCTCGACCTCGATCTCCTTGAGGATCGTGACCCCGTCGTTCGTGATCGTCACGTCGCCCATCGAGTCCACGAGCATCTTGTCCATGCCCTTCGGCCCGAGGGTCGACCGCACCGCGTCCGCGACGGCCCGTGCCGCCGCGATGTTGTTCGACTGCGCCCCTTTCCCCTTCGAGCGCTCCGTTCCCTCCTTCAGGATGATGATCGGCTGGCCCTGCATCATGAGAATCCCGTCGTTCTAAGTGAGGACTTCTATATAAGCGTTCCGGGGCCTCGCGGGCTCAGCGGGGCGGGTCCCCTTCGACCTCCGCGAGCCACTTCCGCACCTCGTCCACCGCCCCGGGGTCCTCGAGCGTCGTCGTGTCCCCGATCTCCTGCCCGGAGACGAGCGCGCGGATCACCCGCCGCATGATCTTGCCGCTGCGGGTCTTCGGCAGCTTGCTCGTGATGTAAACCTCGTCCGGGACGGCGATCGCACCGATCACCTCCCGGACGTGCTTCTGGAGGTCCTTCGTGAGCCCCTCAGATTGTGTCCCGCCAGCCTTGAGGACGACGTAGGCGACCAGTGACTGCCCCTTCAGCGGGTGGGGCTTCCCCACGACCGCGGCCTCCGCGACCGCCGCGTGGCTCACGAGCGCGGACTCGACCTCCATCGTCCCGATCCGGTGCCCCGCGACGTTGATCACGTCGTCGATCCTCCCCATGAGCCAGAAGTACGCGTCCTCGTCGACGCGCGCCCCGTCCCCGGTGAAGTACTTCCCCGGGACCTTCGACCAGTACACGTCCTTGTAGCGCTCCGGGTCCCGGAAGATCGTCTGGAGCATCGCGGGCCATGGCTTCGTGATCACGAGGTACCCGCCCGTGTTCACGGGGACCGGGCGCCCCCGATCGTCCACGACCTCCGCCGCGACGCCGGGGAACGGCCGGGTCGCCGACCCCGGCTTCGTCGTCGTGACCCCGGGGAGGGGCGTGATCAGGATCATCCCGGTCTCCGTCTGCCACCACGTGTCGACGATCGGGCACCGGCCGCCCCCGATCGTGCGGTGGTACCATCGCCAGGCCTCGGGGTTGATCGGCTCCCCCACCGTCCCGAGGAGCCGGAGGCTCGAGAGGTCGTGCTTTTTCGGGTGCTCGTCCCCCGACCGCATGAACGCGCGGATCGCCGTCGGCGCGGTGTAGAGGACCGTCGTCCCGTAGTCCTCGACCATCCGCCACCAGCGGTCCGGTGCGGGCCAGTCCGGGGCGCCCTCGTACATGAACACGGACGCGCCGTTCGCGAGGGGCCCGTACACGATGTACGAGTGGCCGGTGACCCACCCGCAGTCCGCGGTGCACCAGTACAGGTCGTCGTCCCGCAGGTCGAACACGAGCCGCGTCGTCGCCGCGACGCCGACGAGGTACCCCCCGGTGGAGTGCTGGATCCCCTTCGGGGCCCCGGTGGTCCCCGAGGTGTAGAGGATGAAGAGCGGGTCCGTCGCCTCCATGGGCTCCGGCTCGCAGCGCGAGTCCGCGGCCGCGGCGAGTTCGTGCCACCAGTGGTCGCGACCCTCCGACATCGCCACGTCCACGCCCGCCCGCCGGTACACGACGACGTGCTCGACGAGGTCGAGGCCCGCGACGGCCTCGTCCGCGATCCGCTTCAGCGGGAGCACGTTCCCGCGCCGGTACCCGGCGTCCGCGGTGACGAGGATCCTCGACTCCGCGTCCTCCATCCGGTCCCGGATCGCGCGGGCGCTGAACCCACCGAAGATCACGCTGTGGACCGCCCCGATCCGCGCGCACGCGAGCATCGCCGCGGGGAGTTCCGGGATCATCGGCATGTAGATCGTGACGCGGTCCCCCTTCCTCACGCCGAGGCCCCGGAGGGCGTTCCCCATGCGGCCCACCTCCCGCCAGAGGTCGTGGTACGTGAGGACCCGGCGGTCCCCCGGCTCCCCCTCCCAGACGATCGCGGCCCGGTTCCGGCGCGGTCCCTTGGCGTGTCGATCGAGGCAGTTCACGGATGCGTTGATCCGGCCGCCGACGAACCACCGCGCGAAGGGCGGGTCCCAGTCGAGGACGCGGTCCCATGGGCGGATCCAGTCGAGACGCTGCGCCTCCGCGGCCCAGAAGGCCTCGGGGTCCGCGTCCGCGGTCTCGTACACGCGGCGGTCGGCGACGACCGCGCGGCTGCGGAACGCGTCGGGAGGCGGGTACTGTTCCTTCTCCCGGAGAAGGCTGTCGATCGTGGCGCCGGAGACGACCAGTGCGGCACCCCCGCGGTGGCGCGGAGAACCCCTCCGCGAAGGTCGGATGCGGTAATGAGCCCTCGCATCGTTCGGTCCCTCCCCCGCCGCGCGGCGACCCCGCGTGCGTCCCCGACGTACGCTCAGGTTTATATCGCGCGGGCCGGTTTCAAACCCCGGTGGTGCAGCGCACATGGTGCAAGATCATCCAATTCACATCACGGACGCGGACTTCGACCGCGTGATGAAGGAGAACCCGTACGTCATCGTGGACTTCTGGGCGGAGTGGTGCCGCCCCTGCCACGCGATCGCCCCGATGATCGACGAGCTCGCGCAGAAGTACGCGGGCAAGGTCCTGTTCGCGAAGATCAACAGCGACGACAACCAGGTGAAGTTCCAGGAGTTCGGGGTCATGGGCATCCCGACCCTCCTCTTCTTCCGCGGCGGGAAGCTCGTCGACCAGGTGATCGGGGCGATGCCGAAGGGCCCGTTCGAGCAGCGGGTCCTGAAGCACCTCGCGTGATAACCTGAACCGTCAGATACAAGTACGGCCGCCCGGATGTGGTGACCCCATGGAGACGATGATGGAGCGGCTCGCCCGGAAGAAGGCCGCCGCGCAGCCCGTGGCCGCCCCGCCCGCAGAGCTCACGATCCTCCCGCTGATCAAGAAGGAGCACGAGCACGAGGGGCAGTGCGGGGATGGCTGCGGGTGCGGCGGCGCGGAAAGCGACGGGTGCTGCGGCGGCTGACTCGGACATTTCTCTATTTGAGAATCACCGGACATAATCACGACCGGACCATCATATAGGGTCGCGGACGCTCTGTTTCCATAAGAGGAGGCGCCCCGATGGATCCCCTTGAAGCGTCGAGACTTGTGACCGATGAGTACTCGGCCAAGATCCTCGTCGCAACGTTCAAGCGGCCCCGGTCCGCGATCGACCTGAGCCGCGAGTACGGCATCCCGATCGCCGCGTGCTACCGCCGCATCCACGCCCTCGAGAAGGCGGGCCTCGTCCGGTGCACGGAGCGGGCGCTCACGCAGAAGGGCAAGCGGATCTCCCTCTACATGTCCCAGCTCAAGAACGCGTACATCTTCTTCGAGAACGGGAAGCTGCGCGTTCGGTTCCAACTCGCGACCGGCGTGACGCGGGACTTCGGCGGCGACTGGAAGGCCGTCGAGGTCGAGGAGCCCGCCCAGACGAACTACCTATAACCCCTCCTCCACAACCCACAGGCAGGTCGAGATCCCCTCGACTTGCCTACTTTATTTCCCGATGGATGAGGTCGCATGCCGTCGCGCCGTGGGCGATTTCACCCGGAGTTCATCGGAGTAGTTCTCAACCCGCAGACGGTTGACAATTCTGTTTTATACTCCGGGCCCCCTCGATGCAGGTCACGATGGAAACCGGTCAGCGGGACCGGATGAAGTATCTGTTCCGCGAGATCCTCGGCGTCGACGTCGACCAGATCGTGAAGCAGGTCCTCGCCAAGGTGAGCGTGGAGCGGGCGAAGCAGGTCCAGAAGAATTCCCGCGACTGGAAGCAGTACATGTCCGAAGAGGGCGGGATCGTCCTCCTGCCCGGGAACGTCTCGGGCATCGGGCGGAAGACGCACCGGCGATGAGCCCCGCCGCACCGGCGCACCTTTATCTACACCGTTCTTTCTCCATCCCTCGATGGCCTCTTGGAAGGGGAGGGACATCCTCTCCATCCGCGACTTTTCCCGCGGGGACATCGAGGTCGTCCTGAAGTACGCCCGCAAGCTCGCCCCGGTCGCGGAGGGCCAGAAGTCCTCGCGGTCCCTCGAGGGGAAGGTGCTCGCCACCCTGTTCTTCGAGCCCTCGACCCGGACGCGGCTGAGCTTCCACAGCGCGATGATCCGCCTCGGCGGGCAGGTCCTCGGATTCTCGAACGTGGAGGGCACCTCCGTCCAGAAAGGCGAGACCCTCGCGGACACCGTGCGCATGGTCGAGGGGTACGCGGACGCGATCGTCCTCCGGCACCCGCACGAGGGGGCCGCGGTCCTCGCGGCGGAGTTCACCGAGCGGCCCGTGATCAACGCGGGGGACGGCGCGGGGCAGCACCCGACCCAGACCCTCCAGGACTTGTACACGATTTGGGACGAGAAGGGGAAGATCGACGGCCAGGGGATCGCGCTGGTGGGGGACCTGAAGTACGGCCGAACGGTCCACTCCCTCGCGTACGCCCTCGCGCAGTTCGGGGTGTCGTTGACCCTCGTCTCCCCCCCGGGGCTCGAGATGCCCTGGGAGATCGTGGACGAGCTGAAGCGGGCGGGTACCCAGGTCGCGACGACGCACCGCCTGGACGACGTCGTGGCGACCGCGGACGTGCTCTACGTCACGCGGATCCAGCGGGAGCGGTTCCCGGACCCGCAGGAGTACGAGCGGGTCGCCGGCTCGTACCGAGTGGACCTCCCGCTCCTGCGGGAGGCGAAGAAGGACCTGATCGTGATGCACCCGCTCCCGCGGGTGACGGAGGTCGACCCCGCCGTGGACCGCACGGCGCACGCGAAGTACTTCCGCCAGGCGTTCAACGCCGTCCCGGTCCGGATGGCCCTCCTCGAGATGGTGCTGGGGGTGGGCGGGTGAGGGAGCTGCGGGTGACGCCGATCAAGAACGGCACGGTGATCGACCACATCCCCGCGGGGATGGCCCTGAAGGTCCTGAGGATCCTCGGGATCGAGGAGGCCGTCTCGTCCACCGTGACCGTCGCGATGCACGTCCCCTCGAAGGCGTCGGGGTGGAAGGACATCGTGAAGGTGGAGGACCGGGAGCTCAGCCCGAAAGAGGTCGACAAGATCGCCCTCATCGCGCCGCGGGCAACCGTGAACGTGATCCGGAACTACAACGTAGCGGAGAAGCACGTCGTCCGGCTCCCCGACCGGGCGGTCGGGATCCTCCGGTGCGGGAACCCGAACTGCATCACCAACCTCCGCGAGCCCGTCGAGACAGATTTCTCCGTCCTTGAGGGCGAGCCCCTGCGGGTCGCCTGCAGGTACTGCGACCGCGTCCTCGAGGACATCGCCGCCGCGATCGTCTGAGGGCCGCCCTTAGGGCGTCGTCCAGCTCCGGAACGCGACGGGCGAGAGGTCCGTCCAGAGGAGTTCGAACGTGTAGTCCGTGCCGGGTGGGAAGCCCCCCGCGTGCGCGATCGTGAACTCGTCGTTGAGGCTCAACAGACCGTTCCCGTCGATGTCCGAGAACGTGACCGGGTACGGGTCGCCGGCGACGGTGATCGTGAAGTTCGACGTCACCGGTTGCCTCGTGCCCAGGGTCGCGTTGACGATCAGGGTGGCGGAGAAGTCCGTGAACGGCTTCGCGGGGCTGCTGACGCCGGCGACGACGAGGACGGCGGTGTTGCCCGAGAAGTTCGGCGGGGCAAGGGCCACGACGGGGCGGTTGCCGCCCCCGTCGGTGAGGAGCCCGGACACCATGAAGTAGAGGACCGCTGAGAGGATGACCGTGATCGCCACGACGACGATGATGACGACGACGATGATGAGCACGACGTTCGTGGACTTCGGCGGGGGCGGGGGATAGTAGTACGGCGGCGGATAGGTGGGCGGATAGGGAGGCGGCGCGACCGGAGGCCCCGGGGGCGGGACCCCCGGAGGGGGTGCGGGTTGGGCCATCGGTGCCCTCATGGCGGGTCCACGGGATGAAACTAACGCCGCGTCATGGAATCACCGAAGATTTCATATCGCCGTTGTCGAATACGCGACGCAAGGGATGGTGTTCGCACGCTCGAAGAGATTTCTGAGATCATCGGACTCCAGGTGTACACGAACACGGGCGTTTTCCTGGGGAACGTGAACAATCTGGTCGTGGACGTAGAGAACGGTGCCGTCGACGGGGTCTTCGTCGGGGAGACGAACCCCCTCCTGGTGGAGGGCGGCCGCGCGGTCTCCGTCCCGTACCGCTGGATCCAAAGCGTCGGGGACATCGTGATTCTCCGGTACTTCCCGAAGCGGGTCTCCCTCAAGAAGGCCGCCCCCGCCGTCCCCGCCGCGGTATCCGAACGATAGGGACGAGACGGTTTTATTCCCCCGCGGGCCATCCCGGCGATCGATGCCCGGGGTCGGGGCGGAGGAGCTACGGGTGCGGGTGGTCCTCGAGGTCCTGGAGATCGACGTCCTGAGGCCCCACGAGCGCACCCGGGACGAGCTCCTGGCGCAGCTCACCGAGGAGATCCGGCGGGACGGGGTGCTGAAGCTGCCCGTGCTCGTGGAGCGGGAGCACCACGTGATCCTCGACGGCCACCACCGGTACGAGGCGCTGCGTCGGCTCGGGTGCCGGAGGATCCCCGCGTACGTCGTGGACTACGCATCCGAAGAGATCGCGCTGACGACGTGGCCCGGCGCGATTGTGGCGCGGGTGACGAAGGCGGAGGTCGTGGCCCACGGCGTGAAGGGTGACCTCTTCCCCCCGAAGACGACCCGCCACCTCCTGAAGGAGAAGCTCCCGGAGTCCCCTGTGCGCCTGAAGGATCTCATGTAGGCGGGTCCCGCAGGCTCGGGGGCGTGTACGCTCGCTCCCGTCGCCGGCGGCGCGCGAGGAGCACCCCGAGGGCGATGGCCGCGGCGACGGCCACCGCGATTCCCGCTACGGCGACCCACACGACCCGGGGGTCCGCGGAGGGCTCGGCGGCTCGATACCGGTACGAGACGAGCTCCGTACGGGTCACCTCGGCGCCCGTCGAGTTGAACGTCCGCGTGCGCGCGTTGTTGCCCGCTGCGGGCGCGTACTCGAACATCTCGTGCCCTCCGTCCGGCCAGGCCTCTTGGACAAGGTACGTCTCGAAGGCGCCTGCGGGGACCGTCGCGTTCGACATCGAGGTCAGCGAAACAGCGATCGTAATCTCCGCCTCCAAGGTCGAGTTCAGGATCAGCGGCGGGTTCGAATCGAACTCGAGGAACACGTCCTCCGCCATCGAGGAGTTCAGCGTCACCGCCCCCGAGAATCCGACGGGGACCGGGTACCGCCAGTCGTCCGCGACGACGCGGCTCGAGGTGGAGTTCGTCCACAGGAGGGTGAACGGCACGTTCAGGATGTCCACATGGCCCGACGCGGAGATCCGGACGAGCGTCTTCACGATCTTGCGGGAGGCCTCCGCGAACAGCTCTTCCCCCGTCAGGTTCCACACGCCCGTCGCGGAGACGTTCCCCGAGGGCGTCTCGAAGGTCCCCTCAAGGCTGCCCGTCCCGCCCGTCCCCACGACGATGACGTCCTGGGCGATCCCGCGGACGGTCCGGTTCTCCAGGCCCGTGATGTCGGCCCGGAGGGTCCCGTTCAGGAACACCGACCCCTCGAACGTGGAGTTGAACCGGTACTCCCAGTAGTCCCCCGCGGACCATGCGGGCGCCTCCATCGCGCTCGGGAGGGGCGCGCGCGCCCCGCCCGCGAGGAGCAGGAGGGACGCGATCGCGAGGAGCGGCAGAAACCGCGGCATCCGAAAACGCATTCGGGGACGAAGGATAAGGCTTCGCCGCCCCGCTTCGGTCGCTAGCGATTGAGGTTCTCGACGACCTTTCCGCGCCTCGACGGGACCACGCGGACCTTCCCCGAGAACGCCCGCTTCAATCCCTTTCCCCCGAGCCAGCGATCGAGGAACACCGCGAGGGCCGCAACCTCGGAGTGGGGCTGGTTGCCGACGGACACGTTGAGGGTCGCGAGGTCGTAGACGGCCCGCGGGACCTTCTCCGCGCCCACGACGATCAGGAGGTCCCGGTCCCGGGGGATCCGAGGGATCGCCTCCTCGAGGGCCTCGCCGTACATTGTCAGGTGGACCACGATGCCCGGCCACCCCTTGATCGTCTCCCGCCACGGGACCCCCGTGCGGACCTCGAACCCCCCGCCGAACTTCGCCGTCAGGTTCCGGACCGTGCGCTCGAGGCCCGCGTCCTTCGTGGAGACGAGGATCGCGTCCGCGCCGAAGGCCCGCGCGGCGAGGGCGACGTGCGTCGTGACGCGCTTGTCCCGGGCAGGTCGGTGGCCGAGCCGGAGCACCGCGATCGTCATCGCGGCCCGCCTACTCTTCCCACAACATCGAGTACAGGAACAGCGCGACGGACGCCTGCGTGATCGCGACGACCGCGACCGCGAGGATGACGAGAATCCAGTCCTGGTTCGCGAGGCTGAAGAGGGCGAAGAGGACGATCGCGAGGATGCCGATCAGCGGGCCCGCCATGAAGCGCGCGTGGGTCCGCCGCAGCCTCCGCGGACGGACCCGCAGGTCGTCCAGCATCCACAGGTACGGGATCGCGATCGCGAGGACGAGGCCCACGATCACGAGGGCGGTGAACGCGGGCGCGCCGGCCGGGACGGAGGCGCTGAGGTTCCAGACCCCGAAGATGAGCAGGAGGACCGCGACGAAGAACCCGAGCCCGGAGAGCATCGCAAGGACGCTCTTGTCCGGGCGTGCGACGGCCCGCGTCGGCTCCCGGGAGGGGGGCGGTTCTTCCTCGGCGTACTCGACCTCCGCCTCGGGGGCCTCCTCTGGGGCCGGCTCCTCGTACTCCTCCTCAGGCTCCTCGGCGACCTCCTCCCATTCGCCCTGGGCGCCCATCGGCTACTCCTCGAAGCGCATCACCCGGTGGCCCCGGAAGTCGAGGCGGGAGGACCGCTTCACGAGTGACTTGAGCATCGTCTGCGACACCTTCAGGTTCTCGGCGACGTCCCCCGCGAACTTGCCTTCCTCCCCCACCATCTCGAAGATCTGCTTCTCGATTTTCGCGTACTCCTTCTCCTGCATCATCGCCGCGTGGAGGACGTCGGAGATCTCCGTGACGGGGGCCGTCGCGTTGATGTGGAAGCTCGAGTAGAACGCGTGGTACGCCTTCTCCGGCTGCATCTGGGCGGAGGTCTGCCATTTCGTCTCGACGAGCTTCATCTTCTCGAAGAAGTTCAGCGCCTCGACGCCCTCCGGGCCGAACTTCTCCTCGATCTGCTTGGCGGTCCGCCAGTCCGTCGTGACCTCTTTGAAGACGTCCCGCTTCACGGGCGTGTCCACCGTCCGGAGGATGGGCACGAGTTCAGCAGGCTCGCTGACGACCTTGATTCTGTTCATTCCGGACGACCGCCGTATGGGGGGGACGCGCTAAATAATTATTTGAACGCTTGAAAGAAATTGACACGGCATCGACTGCCATGGGCCCGGCTCCAGAGGAAAGGGGTCCGTTTCCGGCGGATTAGAGGGTCTCGGCGGTCTCCGCGACGCCCTTGCGCGCGATCTCCTCGTAGATCTCCTTGTGCTTCCGGAACTTCCAGATCTTGGCGTCGTCGAGCGCCATGAGTTTGATGATCTCGTCGACGTTCGTGTCCCATGCTTCCTCGACCTCGAGCCGCTGCTCCAGGTCCTTTACGCGGGTCACGAGGTACGAGATCGCCTCCGCCTGTCGGTTCATGATCTTGCGAATCTCATCCACGTTCGCGTTCTCGGCCTGCTTGAGGTCCCGGAACTCGTTGTCGATCCGCTGGAAGATGTTCTCGATGTTCTGCACGAGTGCACCCCGCCCGTTCATCGCACGCCGGGATATAAAACGTGGGCTCCGCGCCCGACCGGAAGGTCCGCGGACACCTCTAGGGTCGCGTCACCCTCGGCGGAACGTTTATCATGATTTCCGGGTTTCGAGCCGCGAATGAAGGTCAAGGACCTCCGGCCCGAGAGCAAGGTCGAGGCGATCGAGCTGACGGTCACGTCGAAGGGCGACGTCCAGGAGATCGAGCGGGTCCAGGCGAACGACCGCGTTCGGATCTCGAACGGGTGGGTGCGGGAGTGGCGAGGGAACCTCCAGGTGAGCGCCGGCCGGTACGGCCGCCTCGAGGTCCTAAAGTAGCGCCGTGATCGGATAGAGGAGCGGCGTCAGCGCGAGGAGCGGGACGATCGTCATCGTGAAGTCGTCGTCCACGACGCGGATGTCGGGGTACTCCGCGAGCAGCGCGACGGGCGTCGCGATCGCGGTGAGCGCGAGGATCTCGAGCGGGTCGAATCCGCCGATCGCCGCGAGCAGGAAGGCGACGGTGAGCGCGTAGGCCGGCGCGGGGACCCACGGGTAGCGCCCCGTCTTCCGCGACCACGCGGCCAGCGGGTCGACCCAGGCCATCCCGCAGAAGACGGGGATGACGAGCGGCGGGGGGAAGAAGGCCAGCGCGAGACCGAGCCCGATTGTCCCCCACGCGTATGCGGACATCCGCCCCGCCTCGTACTTCCGCAGTCCGAAGACGGGGATCCGGAGGGCGAGCCGGCCGATATCGACTGCCAGCACCGTCCCCACGGCGAGGACGAGGAGGGCCTCCCGCGTGAGCCCGGTCGCGGGGTTCCCCAGGTCCCGGGGAATCCAGTAATACAGGAGGAACACGGGGGAGGCGAGGTGGAACAGCCGACGGAACAGATGGGGCGGGGGCACCTGCTCTCCCACCGCCCTCACTCCGTGAACGACGACCCCGCCCACTTCCGGTCGAGGCCTCGGTACAGGAACAGGGTCGCGATCGCGAGCGCGGCGAGGACGAGCGAGATCCCGGCCACGGTGAACACGGGGTCGCGGTCCACGGTGAAGGAGAGGATTGTCAGCCCGAGGTCGGGGAGCACCGCCAGGACGCTGAACTGCGCGAGGATAGCGGGGTCGAAGAGGAACGAGTTCGTTCGCAAGCCCGTGAGGTACGCCGTCATTACGACCATGTACACGGACGTGACGAACATCACCGGGAGGGCGAGCCACAGCAGGCGGACGTCGCCGTTCAGGGCGCTCACCCCGACGACGAACGCGGTGCTGATCCCCGTCGTGAGGACGAGGAACGCGAGGAGCTTCGTCCGGATCACCGTCGGGACGCCGACGGGCAGGGTCGCGTAGTAGTCCATGGAGTCGACGCTGTTCAGCCAGTTGTACAGGAGGACCCCGAAGAACCCGACCATCCCGCCGTAGAACACGGAGTTGAACCCGACGGGGGCCCGCAGGCCGGTCCGCACGAACCATGCGGTGAAGCTCAGGAAGATCAGCGGGGTGACGAAGGAGAAGAACATCTTGGCGACGGTGCCGCTCCGCTTCAGGTCCACGAACTCCTTGGCGAGGAGGATGCGGTAGCCCCTCGCGATGCCGAGGCGGGCGTCCACGCCCGGGAGTTCCTCGCCTTCCGGCTTCGACCGCGGTTCGTACTGGTCCGGGACCAGGACGAGGGCGCCTGCGACGCACGCCGCGATGAGTCCCAGGCCCGCCAGCCCCGCGATGAGCGCCGCGCCTCCAGGAGGGGCGAAGGGCGGGAGGGCGTAGTGCATCGCGAGCCCCGGAAGGAGGGTTTCGATCGGGACGAGCCGGAAGAGCCCATGGGCGGCGAACGCGCCGCAGATCACCGCCACGGCTCCGGCGAATGCAATGCGGCTGCGCATGTACAATGTGGATACGAAGAAGCTCAGGCTCATTCCAAGGAGGAAGGAGAGGAGGGCGGCGAGGAACAGGAAGCCGATGCTCGTGATCCGGAACCCGGTCAGGGGGACGCTCGCCACGAGGCCGAGGGCCATGGGCACGAGGACGAGGGCCACGTAGAAGATTGCGTCGCGCAGGTACATCCCGAGGAACGTGCGGCGGAAGGACATGGGGAGGAGGGCGGGCATCGCGACGATGTAGTTCCGGTCCCCGTGCCTCCGCTCCAGGTATTGCGCGCCCAGGAACCCGAACGCGCCGACCCCGAGCCCGTACAGGAACGCGGAGACGTGGAGCATCAGCACCGCCTGCCCGAGGGGTGTGACCTCGAGGAGCCGCGCGGACGTCGCGCCGATTGCGAAGGAGAACAGGCCCACGAACGCGGGGAACGCGAGGAACATCCGGCGGCTGGAGTACCGCGCGTGCATCCGGTACTCTTCGGTCAGCATGAGCTTGAGCAGGTAGCTCATCGCCGCTCCCCGACGAGCCTCAGGAACGCGGTCTCGAGGTCCTTCTCGTCCCGCCGCACCGCGGCGACGGACCCCTGCGCGATCACCCGGCCGCGGTCGAGGACCGCGACGTGGTCACAGAGCTTCTCGGCGATCTCGAGGAGGTGGGAGCACATGAAGACCGTATGCCCCGCGGCCCCGTACTCGAGGAGGAAGTCCTTCAGCCGCCGCTGGTGGATCGGGTCGAGGTTGATGAACGGCTCGTCGAGGAACAGGAGGTCGGGCGCGTGGAGGAAGGCGGCCGCGAGCATGAGCTTCTGGCGGGTCCCCTTCGAGAGGTCCCGGCAGATCGTCCCGCGGGCCTCGTCGAGGTCGAAGAAGCCGATCCATCGGTCGATCGCGTCCTGGAGTCTGGGGACATCGCGCACGCGGCCGACGAAATACAGGTACTCCGCGGCCGTGAGGTACGACGGCGGGGATTCGACCTCGGGGACGATGCCAATCGCGGCCTTCACACGCAGGGGCTCCCGCGCGGGGTCGATGCCGAGGACGCGGGCCGTCCCGTGCGTCGGGGCGAGCTGTCCCGTGAGGATCCGCAGGAGCGTCGTCTTCCCCGCACCGTTCGGTCCGACGAGCCCGAAGAACTCCCCCGCGTCGATCGAGAGGTCCACGTCGTCGAGCGCCGTGACGCCCTCGTAGCGCTTCGTGAGGCCCCTCGCCTCGATCGCCTTCACGCGGCGCACGATTTCGAGGGCGTTATTTGAGGGTATGGGGGAGATTCTCCTGGTGCGGACTCCCGGGGATTTCCCGGCGGCGGGCTTATCCGCGGAGGTGCGTTGCGGTCGCCGTGCGCACGATCCTGTTCGTGTGCGTGGAGAACTCGTTCCGCAGCATCATGTCGGAGGCGCTGTTCAACGCGCACGCCCCGCCGGGATGGCGGGCGGCGAGCGCGGGCGTGGACGCGGTGGGCAAGGCGATCAACCCGATCGCGAACACCCTCTTGGAGGAGATCGGCCTGCGGGTGAAGAAGAGACATCCGGAGCAGGTCACTCCGGAGATGATCCAGAAGGCCTGGCGGGTGGTGACGTTCGGGTGCCTCGACCGCTGTCCCGCGGGAGCCGCCGGGAAGAGCGAGGACTGGCCGGTCCCCGGTTCGCCGGGGAAGACGGAGGCCCAGCTCCGCGGGATCCGGCTCGACCTGGAGAACCGTGTGTTTGACCTGATCCGCCGGTTGCCCGAGTGACAGGGGCAGGTCGCTTGGCTCGAAAGACGCGGCGTCGAAATCGGGGGAGCGGGCCCACCATCGTGACCCATTGCGGTGCGGGTTCTTCGATGGAGATCGTCGATGCGGCGGAGGCCTCGGGTCGCGGCGCTCTCTCGATCTTGGAGCGAAGGGGCTCCGCCTTGGACGCGGTGACGCAAGCGATTGTCATCCTGGAGGACGACGAGCGCACGAACGCCGGAACAGGTTCGCGCCTCCGGATCGACGGGAGGGCGCAGATGGACGCGTCCCTGATGACGGACGACCTTGAGTGCGGCGCCGTCGCGGCCCTCGAGGGGGTCCGCAATCCGATCCTCGTGGCGAGGAAGGTCATGGAGACGCCCCACGTCCTCCTCGTGGGGGAGGACGCGGTGCGCTTTGCGCGGCGGATGGGGTTCGGCCCCTACGACCCAATCACGCCCGCCTCGAGGGAGAGGTGGCGGGAGTCCCTCGAGCGGATCCGGAGCGGAAGGCTGCCGCCGCACGCGAAGAGGTGGAGACGGTTCCGTGACCTCGTCGGGACCGTGGGCGCGGTGGCCCGGGATTCCCGGGGACGGTTCTGTGCGGGCAGTTCCACGGGTGGCACCGCGTTCATGATGCCCGGGCGGGTCGGTGATTCGCCGATCGTCGGGTCGGGGATCTACTGCGGCCCCGCGGGCGCGGTCTCGGTCACGGGCGCGGGCGAGGAGATCGTCCGCCGCGTGCTCTCGAAGGACGTGTACGACCGGATGGCCCGGGGGCGGAGCACACGCGTCGCGTGCCGGGAAGGACTGAAGCTCTTCCCGAGGACGGTCCCCGTGGGGATCATCGCCGTGGGCGCGGACGGCCCGGCGGAGGCGTGCAACCGAGAAATGGCGTGGTGGACGAACGGCCGCGCCCGAGGACGCGCATCCCACCGCATCGTTTAAGATTACACGCGTTATCATGCCCCATGCTACTCCTTGAACGGGGGGACGATTTCTTGTCGCGCAAGTCCGTGCTCACCAGCAAAATCGAGGTCGAGGTCAAGCTCCTCGAGCGGCACGTCCAGATGCTGAAGGCGATCAACGAGAACCAGCCGATCGGCATCATCCGGCTCAGCGAGATGCTGAACGTCCCCCAGCACAAGGTCCGCTACTCCCTGCGGATTCTCGAGCAGGAGGGGTTAATCAAGCCCTCGCCGGAGGGCGCAGTGACGACGGACAAGCTCGAAGAGTTCCTGGACTACCTGAAGAGCGTCCTCGACATGATGTCGAACACTGTGCAGGAGCTCCGAAAGTCCCTGGGGTGACCCGCCCGCGACGGTAGCGACCGCGGCCTCGGCCCTCCCGCCATATCTTTATCCCGCCCCCTTGGGTAGCGGGAACGTCATGGCCGCCCCGGTCCCCGCTTCCCTCATCATCGAGAACCTCTGGAAGCGGTACGACGGGAAGCCCGCGGTCGAGGGCCTGAGCCTCTTCGTCCAACCCGGGGAGATCTTCGGACTCGTCGGACCGAACGGCGCCGGGAAGACGACGACCCTCAAAATCGTCGTGGGGCTTCTGAAGCCGGACTACGGTCGGATTGTGGTCGACGGCCGGGACGTCGCCGAGAATCCGTTCGAATACAAGGCCGGCGTCGGATATCTCCCGGAGTCGACGACCCTCCCCGACTACCTCACGGGGCTCGAGTTCCTCACCTTCGTCGGTCGGCTGCGAGAGATGCCCCGGGAGGCCCTGGAGGCCCGCATCGCGGATCTCCTCCGGCGCCTCGACCTCGACGGGCCGAAGCGGGACCTCATCGTCACGTATTCCAAAGGGATGCGGCAGAAGCTCGGGTTCGCGGCGTCCGTCGTGCACGGCCCGCGGATGCTGATCCTGGACGAACCCCTCATCGGCGTGGACCCCGCGGGGCAGCACGCGATCAAGGAGGAGGCCCGCGCGGTCACCCGCCAGCGGGGCGCGGTCGTCGTCTCGACCCATATGCTCGACACCGCGGAGAAGCTGTGCGACCGGATCGCCGTGGTCCATCGCGGGAGGATCGCCGCCATGGGCACGCTCGCGGAGCTCCGGGGCGCGGCGCGCACGGGGGCGGACTCGACGCTCGAGGACGTGTTCCTCCGGCTCACGGAGGAGGCCGCGATCCCGCTATCGCCGGAACCTCCCCGCCGCCCCCGGTTCCCCTGGGGGCGGTGACCGTGGGCCGGATCCGTACGGTGTACGAGTTCAAGGTCCGGCAGTTCTTCGGCCCGGTCTTCCGTTCCGCCGCGACGATTGCGTTCCTCGGGCTCGCGGGCCTGGTCACGCTGCCCTCCGTCCTGGTCGCGGGGTTCTTCCTCCCGGACACGCCATTGTGGCGCTCCACGGAGCTCGCGGGCCTCTTCGGCGCCGGCCTCTCGGCGTTCCTCGCCTTCGATCTGCTCTTCGCGGTCAGCGGGGGGACGCTGACCCACCCCGCCGAGATCGACTTCTTCGCGACGGCGCCCCTCCGACCCCGGCAATACCTGGCCGCGGACCTGCTGTTCCAGTTCACCGTGACGGACGCGCTTGCGATCCCCGTCCTCGGCCTCGGCGCGATCGGCCTGGGGCTCCGGACCGGGAACTGGGCGGGGATTTTCTCCTCGATCGTCGTCTTCCTCCTGTTTGCCGCGATGGGCCTCGTCCTCGGGCAGGCGATGGGCCTCGCGGTCGCCGCGGGGAAGCGCGGCGCGAAGTCGGTCCTGGTGGCGATGGTGATCGTGCTGCTCCTCCCCTCCGTCCGCTGGTACTCCCCGCTCGTTCCCGGGTACGCGCAGGTCCCGTTTCCGTCGACCGCGGCCGCCGGGGTCATCGCGGGGTCGCTCTTCGGCGGGGACGTCCTCGGCCCGGCGGTGGAGTTCGCCCTCTTCGGGGTCGCGATCCTCGTCGTGTGGATCGTGCAGAGCGGGCGCGACATCTTCCCCAACCTCCGGCCCACAATGCGTGTCGCGTTCGGCCAGGCGGACCTGCGCAAGGTCGCGATGCGGCAGGAGGCCCTCACGCGGGGGCTCGGCCGGCTGACCCGCCGCGTCACCGTGGACCTGATGAAGGGCGCGCCCATCGCGATGATGACCCGGTTCCATCTCATGCGAATTCTCAGGGACGGAAGCATCCTGATGGTGGGACTGCTCACGGGCATCCTCGTCGTCATCGGGGCGGCGAACCGTGTTTCCTCGGACAGCCCTTCCGACTTCTCCGCATTCACGACGGGATGGACCGCCCTCATGATTCCCGTGATCCTGTCGTTCAACTGGAACGCGACGGAGCGGGCCAACTTGTGGACGGTTGCGATGGCCCCCAAGTACCTCGGCACGTACTTCCGCGGGTTCTACCGCGCGGCCGCGGTCGTCACCCTCGTGGCCTCCGTCGTGGGCGCTCTGGCGGGAAATGCCGGGTCGCCGATCGGGGTCGTCGCCTCCATCCTCATGGCGTTCGCCGCCTGCGGGACCGCGGTCACCGTCGTGGCCGCGGTGAAGATTCCCACGGACGCGTTCTCCCTGAAATCGGTGCTCCCGTTCCTCGTCGTGCCCCCGGTCGCGCTCGCGGTCGGCGGGCCGGCGATCGCCGTCGCGATCTTCGCGGGCTCCCTTGGGCTCATCGCGTGGCCGCTCGTGATCGCTTATGCCGTGCTGATTTTGTACCTGTTCGACCGGCTTCCCCGGCGCGCGGCCCTCCGGTTCGAGCTGTGACCGCGGCAAGCTTTTAACGGCCCCCTCCCTTTGGCGCCCTCGGGCCGTCGTAGCTCAGTCTGGTAGAGCCCCCGGCTGTTAACCGGGTGGTCTGCGGTTCAAATCCGCACGACGGCGCTCCCATCCAGATTTACTGAGGAAGAATCACCCTTTCTAGACACGACCTCAGGGGGATTTGGGCCTCCGCCGCTCGACGAGGCGGCGGCGCACCAGAAAGACGGTGAGGCCGAGGAAGAGGATCGCGCCGACGAACAGGGAGAACAGAACTGCGGTTTCGCCGATCGAGAACGGGCTCAGGGTCAGGATTGCGGCGCCGAGGGCGGGCCCTGCGATGCCAAAGATCAGTAGATGAAGGAGGTACCATCGGCCGATTCGCTTCGCCCACTCCCCCCAGCGCGCGGTCATGTCGAGAGGGCGATGTCTCATCCCCCGTATAGCGGTCGCTCTAACGAGGTCTTCGCGATCCCTTCCGTCCTCCGTGGCGGTAGCGGACCTCCTTCGGCCGCGCGTCCTTCGGGGGCTTCTCCTTCCTCTTCATCTCACAGCTCCGGGGCCATCGTGCCCTTCGCGGCCCACGCGATTACCAGGAGGACGAGCATCATCACGCCCGCGCCCACGGTGACCCCGCCCTGGAACCCCTGCCCCATCGAGAGGAGGTAGCCACCGAACACCGAGAGAGTCCCGCCCATCGAGACGACCGTGACCACGTACGCCCGCCAGACGAACTGGGCCACGCGCGCCCTCCGGGCCATCGAGCGGTCCTCGACCCTCTCCATCCGATCCCGATACCCCGCGAAGGGCGGGGAGACGCGGACGTAGGCCTGGGGAACGCGGACCTTTCTCGGAGTCCCCGGACGAGACGGGGTCCGGCGGGGGACATCCTCCCCGCGGCGGGCGATCCGCTCGTCGTACTCGCGCCGCAGCAGCGGGTTCGACAGGGTCTCGTACGCGTCCTTGACCTCGAGGAACATCTCCTTCGCGCCCCGGTGCTTGTTCACGTCCGGGTGGTAGCGCTTGACGAGTCGGCGGTATGCCCGCTTGATCGCGTCGAGCGGGGCGGTGGGTTTCACTCCCAGGATCTCGTAGAGGTCGCGGGCCATCGCGGAGGGCGGATTCATTCCCCCATTGGATAAAGGTGCCGTGGTGCTTACCCGGAAGGCCTATCAACGGGACCCCTCGTTACGGCCTGCGGGGGAGGAAGCCGTGCTCAGGTCTCGGGCGCTTCTGGTCATCGCCTGTTTCATTTCCATGATTCTCGTCACCCCGGTCGCATCCGCAGCCCCGACGGAATCGCTCGACGCGTTCCCCACGCGGCTCCCGTGGACGCTCGCCGGCGCCGCCGCTGTGTCGACGGGTTCCACGATATACCTCATCGGAGGCATCCGGAACGGGGAGCTTTCGACCGCCATCACGCGGTTCGACCCTGCGACAGGCGCGTTAGTCGACGAGACCGTCCAGCTCCCGGGGGCCCGGTACGGGGCCTCCGCGCTGTGGACCGGTACCGAGATCCTGATCTTCGGGGGCGCGACGTGGACCGGCGACTGGAACGACACGCTGCACTTCAACCCCGTCACCAAGGTCCTCCGGTACGGGACGAACATGACCTCCACCCGCTCCTTCGCTCCGACGGTCTGGACCGGACACTACGCGTACCTCTTCGGCGGCGCGTGGGGCCTCGACCAGATCCGGTACGATGCGCTGCGGTACGACCCGCAGACGGAGGCCATGGTCGTCGTGCCAAATTCCCGTCTCCCGGGGTTCCCCCGGCAAATCACCGCGACGTGGGATGGGACGCGCGCGATCATCTTCGGGGGCGGCGACGCCGCGTTTAGCGTAATGACGTTCGACCCCGCGACGGAAACCTATTCCTACCTCAACGCGACGGCGTTCAGCCGGGTCGTGACCGGTTCGTCCGTGCAGATTGGCACGTACTCGTATGTCTTCAGCGGGTGGCAGGTCGGCCCCGGGTACGTGAATCGAATCCAACGTCTCCGGGTCGAGCCCGCGGACTCCGGGACGTCGACTGCGGTCTTCGCGCCGCCGAGGGGATTGACCGCAGCGGCAGCGATCGGGGACCGCGCGTACGTCTTCGGCGGGTGGAACGGGACCGCGTACTCGAATGCGATCGAGGTGTTCCACTCCGCCGAGGGCCCGAACCTCCTGCTCTGGATTGGGGTGGCCGGGCTCGTCGCGGCGGTGGCGATTGTCGGTGTCGCGGTGTGGGCGCGGCGCAGGCGGAGGGCGGGGAAATCAAAGTCCGAGGAGAAGCCTCCCGAGGGCACGTGACAGGAGCACGCTCATCGCTCCCTACGATTAAGTAGAGACGGAGCGTTCCTCGCCCCTGAGGGCCCGTAGCTTAGCCTGGGGGAGCGTCTGGCTCATAACCAGATGGTCGTCGGTTCAAATCCGGCCGGGCCCATCGCTTCCCTCGATTCAACGGGCCCGCGGGACTCACCCGGCAGGATTATCAGGAGGGCGACGGATGCCGGGCCGATTCCATGATGCCTGCTCAGCCACCGCCTGGACCCTCGCCCGGAGCCCGGAAAGCCCTCATGGCCTCAGGTGCCGCCCTCAGGATTGTGGGAGCCATCCTCGGGGGCGTGGCCCTCATCCTGCTCGGTCAGTGGATCGGGAATCCCGAAGCCTTGGCGAACCCGAACGACCCGTTCGCTGCGTTTCGGGCCCTTGCGAACATCCTCTACGTGTCGGGTGTCGCCGTCATGCTGACCGGTGTGGGCTGGACCTTGCAGACGTGGGCGCGGGCCTAGCCCGTCCGCAGACTTCAGAGACCCGACGCCAGGCTAAGTGCGGCCCCCCATCCTCTCGGAGCGGCCGCTTCCTGGTTCTTATGGGTCGAACTGATTCTGATTATCGCCCTCGGCGAGTCGTTGCGACCGGATCAGCATCCGCTCCCGAACGCGGTTGGAGCCCGGAGTGCATCTTTTTATCGGACAGCGCGCTAGGCCGGTGTTCACGATGGAGACTCTGGATCTTCATCCCCCGATTCTCGACGCGCTCCGGAAGCTCGGGTTCCACGAGTTTACCGAGCCCCAGCGCCTCGCCGTGCCGCGAATCATGGCCGGGAAGAGCGTCCTTGTCATCGCCCCGACGGGGATCGGGAAGACGGAAGCGGCGATCCTCCCAATCCTCCACAAGATCCTCACCGAGAAGCCGGAGCCCGTGAGCTGCCTGTACATCACGCCGCTCCGGGCCCTGAACCGCGACATGCTCCGGAGGATGACGTTCTTCGGGGAGCAGCTCGGTGTCCGCGTCGCGGTCCGCCATGGGGACACCCCCGCGAAGGAGCGGGCCCGGACCCTTCGGTGGGTCGTCGTCGACGAGATCCACGAGCTGGCGGGGGACGACCGGGGCGCGCAGCTCGCCGTCGCCCTCGAGCGGCTCGTCGACCTCGTGGGGCACGACGTCCAGAGGATCGGGTTGTCCGCGACCGTGGGGACCCCGGCGGAGGTCGCGGCGTTCCTCGGCGGCGTCGGGCGGGAGGTCGAGGTGATCAAGGTCCCGATCCCGAAGGGGATGAAGCTCCTTGTCGAGTACCCCGTCCCGGCCCTAGAGGACAAGGCGATCGCGGAGCGGCTGCATCTCCAGGAGATTCAGGCGGGGGCGATCCGCCGATGCAAGGAGCTCATCGACGCCCACCGATCGACGCTCTTCTTCGTGAACACGAGGGACACCGCCGAGTTCATCTCATCCCGGATGCGAACGTGGTTCCCGGACGTCAGCCTCGGGGTCCACCACGGCTCCCTCTCGAAGGATGTCCGGATCCAGATGGAGGACGACTTCAAGGCGGGGGTGCTGAAGGGGCTCATCTGCACGTCCTCCCTCGAACTCGGGATCGACGTGGGGTCCGCGGACTTCGTCCTGCAGTACAACTCCCCGCGCGAGGTCTCCCGGCTGGTCCAGCGGATCGGCCGCTCGGGCCACGGCGTGGGCGAGGTCTCCGACGGCCTCGTCATCGCGACCCACGAGGACGACTTCGCCGAGGCCGCGGTGATCGCGCGGCGGGCGCTCGCGGAGGAGCTCGAGCCCGTCCCGATCCGGCAGGACGACCTCGCGGTCCTTGCGAACCAGGTCGTCGCGATGGCGATGACCCGGCCCTCCGTCTCGATCGACGAGGGCCACGGCACCGTGAAGCGGGCGTACCCGTTCAAAGACCTCAAGCGCGTCGACTTCGTCGACGTCGTCGAGCAGCTCGCCTCCCTCCGGAGGATCTGGTACAAGGAGGACCGGTTCGGCCGCACGCCCGGTTCGAGGCTCTATTTCCTCGAGAACATCTCGATGATCCCGGACGTCCGGACGTACCGCGTCGTCGACGTGACCTCCCGCCGCGTCATCGGCACGCTCGACGAATGGTTCGTCGCGGAGAACGCGAAGCTTGGCGCGTCCTTCGTCATGCGTGGCACGACGTGGAGGTTCGTCGAGTTCAAGGAGGACCACATCCTCGTCGAGCCCGTCCGGGACATCGGGGATGTCCCGAGCTGGATCGGGGAGGACATCCCGGTCTCCTTCGCCGTCGCCCAGGAGGTCGGCCGGCTCCGGGGGACTCTCGACTTCGCAGCGTATCCTGCGGGCGACGAGGGTGTCCGGCGGTTCCGGGAGTACGTCGGGGGCCTCGCGGGCAAGCCCGTCCCCACGGACCGGCGGGTCACCGTCGAGGTCGCGAGGGACCTCGTCGTCATCAATGCGTGCTTTGGGAGCCGCGTGAACGAGACCCTCGCGCAGCTGATCTCGTCCCTCATCTCCGCGCGGTTCGGGCAGAGCGTAGGGGTGCAGTCGGACCCGTACCGGATCGTCGTCGAGGCCCCGCATTCGATCGAGGCGCAGCGGGTGATCGAGATCCTGAAACCGGAGGACCCCGACGCCCTCGAGCCGCTGCTGCGGGTCGTGTTGCGGAACTCGGCGTACCTGCGGTGGGCGTTCGTCCACGTCGCGAAGAAGTTCGGGGCGCTGCGCCGGGAGGTGGACTGGGAGGCGGTGTCGATCCCCCGCCTCCTGAAGGCGTTCGAGAACACGCCGCTCTTCGAAGAGGTGCTGGACCGAATCTTCTGGGAGCGGATGGACCTGCCGCGGACGGCGGACGTCCTCCGGAAGATCAAGGCGGGCGAGATCGCGGTCGAGGTCACACAGCTCTCGAACGTGGGGCGGGCGGGCCTCGAGGGGAGCCTCCGCCTCGTCGCGCCGCAGAAGGCGGACCACGCGACCCTGATGGCGGTCAAGGCGCGCCTCGAGAAGGAGGTCGCGCAGATGCTCTGCCTGAACTGCCGCACGTCGTGGCGATCCGTCGTCGCGGACCTCCCGCCGCACATCCGGTGCCCGACGTGCTCGGGAGCGATGGTCGCGGTCCTCCGCCACTACGAGCGGGACAAGGTCGCGGGGCTGGACCTCAACACGCCGTCCACGCAGGACCGGCCGATGGTGAAGAAGCTGTTCACGAACGCGAGCCTGGTGATGGGGCACGGGAAGAAGGCGGCGCTCGCCCTCGTCGCCCGCGGCGTCGGGGAGGAGACCGCCGCGCGGATCCTGCGCGGGTACCACGAGACGGAGGACGACTTCCTGAGGGATGTCCTCGCGGCGGAAGTGAACTACGCGCGGACGAAGCGGTTCTGGGACTAGGCCGCGGTCTCCCGGAGGCGGCGCGCGACGGCCTCGATGCGGGCGAGCGTGCGGGCGACGTCCCGGCGGGCGGCGCCGAGGAGGTCCTCCAGCGGGCGCAACGAGTACGCGTACGCGAGCTTTTTGTTCGCGGTGACGAACGCGCGCCGGATCAGGATGCCCCGTTGCAGGAGGATCCGGAGGTTCTCCCGCACGCTCCTCTCCGAACTCCGCACCCGCCGAACGATCTCGTCGACGTCGAGCGCGGCGCGTGCGCGGACGAGGGCGCCGATGATGCGGGCCGCCGTCCTCGGGAGGGACAGGGCCTCCGAGAGGGCCCGCGCGAACTCCGAGGACCGGGAACGCTGCACCATCCGCAACCCGCATCGAAAAGGGGACTCGCGATATATGAAGATTCGTTTGCATACGTCAGCGTTCCGGATAACCACGTGAGAATCCTTAAGCGGGGTCCCCCCCATCCCGCGGGGAGGCGATGCATCTTCGTGGACGCTGAGTCGGTCCGGTACGACCCCGAGGGCGTGAAGATCGTCCTCACGGCGCCCCGCGGGGAGATGAGCCGGTACAACGGCGACCCCTTCGGCGCCTTCATCGCGGTGTTCCCGGAGAAGGTCATCCCCCGCCCGATCCTGAGGCCGGAGTGGTTCCGTCCCGAGGACCGCGCGGACGGCTCTGCGAAGTTCCTGCCCTACGGGCTCCGGAAGGTCGAGTCCCTGCTCCTCCGCCACTTCCCGCGGGAGGAGGTCGTCGCGTGCCACCCGGACAACCTCGAGCGGTTCGTTGGGCCGAAGACGAAGGTCGTCGGCATCACGTCGATGGACCCGATGGGGCTCGCGTACGTGTCCGTGACATATAACTCGATGATCGCGGTGCCGGGAGAGAGCGTGGACGCGCTCGAGTTCCGTCGCGTGATCGAGAACCCCGCCCTCCGGCGCTACGACCCCACGATCATCCTCGGCGGCGCGGGCGCATGGCAGGTGCGCCACGCGGGGAAGGTCGAGGAGTTCGGGATCGACGTCCTCGTCCACGGGGAAGGGGAGCTGACGGTCACGGACGTGTTCAAGAGCGCGGTCGCGGGCAGCCCGCTCCCCAAGGAAGTGCACGGGAGCAAGGTCCCGATCGAGCTCATCCCGCCGATCGCGAGCGCGGCGAGCTACGGCGTGGTGGAGATTACGCGGGGCTGCGGCCGGGGCTGCCAGTTCTGCTCCCCGACGAACCGCCGCCGCCACTCCCTCCCGATCCCGCACATCCTGAACGAGGTCGAGACGAACGTCCGCGCGGGTTCGGACTCCATCTTCTTCGCCACGGAGGACCTGTTCCTCTACGAGTGCGGGCCGAAGTTCGAGCCGAACGGCCCGGCCCTCGTGCGGCTGATCGAGAGCGTCGGGAACGTCCCCGGCGTCGAGTTCATCCACCTGAGCCACATCGCGATCGCCCCCGTCGCGTACGACCCGAAGGCGGTCGAGATGATCTCGCCGCTCCTCCTGGAGAAGACCCGGTACACCCACGAGTATCGGCACGAGTACAAGGACCCGTTCGTCACGGCCCTGTTCGGGATCGAGAGCGGCTCGATCCGGATCATGAAGAAGTACATGCGCGGGAAGATCTGGCCCTACCCGATCGAGCGGTACCACGAGGTCAACGTCCAGGGCGCGGGCATCCTCAACGACAACGGGTGGAAGCCGATGGCCACGATGATCTCCGGATGGCCGGACGAGACCCCGGACGACACCGTGCAGAGCCTCGAGCTCATCGACAAGCTGCGGGGCCACGACCTGTTCCTGGTGCCCCTCCTCTTCATCCCTCTCGAGGACACGAAACTCAAGAACGAGCGGCGGGTGTCCCTGGACCAGCTGACGGCGGAGCAGTGGGACTTCTTCGCGGAGTCCTGGCGGTTCAACATCGACGTGTGGGCGAAGGAGATGCAACCGCTCCTGACGTTCGCGTCCCTCTTCAGCTACTTCGCGTACTTCCGCTGGAAGCACGGGACGAAGGTGTTCCGGCCGATTATGAAGATCGCGAACCTGCCCGTCCTCGCCGGGATGCCGGAGAAGTTCCCGCCTGGCGGGCCCGCCTCCGTGAACCCGCGGTACTGCGCGGACGACGAGGCGATGATCTCGAAGGTCGCGGGGACCGTGTCGATCCCCGGGGGGCCCGCCCTGCAGGAGCCGGCGACGCCGATCGAGATCCTGCAACGCCGCTAGGCCGTCACCCGCGGCCCCTCACGGTCGCCTGGCACTTCCCGCAGAGGACGTCCTCGCCGGCGAGGGGCCCGCCGCACATCGCGCAGGCCTCGACGCTCGCGGCCACGGCCTCCATGAGGGCCCGGTCCTCCCGGCCGATTTCCGCGAGGACCTTCCGCGCTCCCTCGACCGCCTGGGCGATCGGGCTCACCGTCGGGACGTTCTCGGGTTCGGGGAGGGTCGAGCACGTGAGGCACGTCCCGTCGTTCGAGAGGGGCCCGCCGCACGTCGGGCACGTCGGTTGCACCGCCCTCGCGGCCTGGAGGAGGGATGCGAAGCCCCGCCCGGGGTCCGCGGCTGGGTGGCCCGCGGCCTCCAAATCCACTAGGAGAAGGGAAGCGATCTGCAGGTTCTCGTCGCACGCGCGGTACCGACCCTCCTCGAGCAGCGCCTCCGCCTTCGCAATCAGCCCCTCCGCCTCCCCGGCCGCCACCCGGTCCGTGGCCCGCATCGCGGCCACGCTCGTGCGCATCGCCTGGATCCGCGCGGCGGTCGCCTTGTGCGTCTCCCGCAGCCCCTGCGCGGCCCGTCGCGTCTCGTCCATCCGGGGCCCCGCGTCGTCGCACCGGCCGCCCTCCATGAGCTGCACCGCGTCCTTCAGGACCGCGCGGGGCTCCTGCGCGTCGAACCCCCACCGCTCGGCCTCCGCGATCGCGTCCTCCGCGTTCCGGCGCCGCAGGACGAGGGACCGGTACGCCTCCCGCACGTCCTCGAGGCGCCGCCCGGCCCGTTCCGCGACGTCCGCGGCCTCGTCGAACTTCCCCCGTTCGAGGGCCGTGCGACAGAGCGCAAGGAGGTTCTCCACGTCCCTCGCGAGGCCGCCCTCCGACCGGAGGGCCCGCAGCCCCTCGTCGACCCGCGTGAACGCGGCGGTCACGCGGCCGTACGTGTCCTCGATCTGCTTCGCCGCCGCGATGGTCCAGCGGGCGAGGTCCTTCGCCTCTCCGTACTCGTTCGCCGAGAGCTTCCCCTTCGCCTCCACGAGGACGTCGTTCGCGGGCTTGAGCACGAAGAACTGGAACGCCTCCCGGTCGACGAAGCGGTTCGCCTCGACCATCTTGCGGAGCGCCTGCACGGACTCGTACACCGCCGCCGAGGCCTCCTTGTACCTGGGGATCCGCCCGGATGCGAGCTTCAGCCCCCGGAGGGCGAGCTCCGCCGACTTCGCATAGGCGGGGAACGCCGGGTCGCCGTCCCGCTCGACCGTCTTGGACATCCAGGCCTCCGCAGAGGCGACGAGCGCGTCCACGTCCTCGACGCTCATGCCGAGCTTCGCCATGCGACCCCGCTCGGCCCGCAGACGGACGATCCCCTGCGAGGCGGCGGTGTGCAGCCGGTCCAGGAGCCTCGCGGTCTCCTCCGCCTTCCGGGCGGCCTGCGCGGCCTCCCGGTACGCCCCCCGCGCCAGGAGGGACGCCGCGCGCTCTCGCATGCGGCGGGCGGGTCCGAGGTCCGCGCGCCCGGACTCGAGGATCGCGAGGGTGTCGTCCGCCGACACGAGCGCGCCCTCCGCCTCCTCCCGGGCCTTGCTCCGGAAGAGGGGGCTCATTCCTTGTACCCCTTCACGACCGCCTTGAACGCCTTCTCGTACACATCGAAGTTCTCCGTCCGGGTGAAGTTCTCGATCACCTCGTACGGCATCTTCGTGAGCATCTCGTCGACCGTCATCAGGGCCTGGCGGGCGTTGTGGATTTCGTCGCGGTACCGCTGGAGGCGGGACTCCACCTCCGCGAGCCGCTGCTCCTCCGCGGCGACCTTGGCGAACCGGTCCGCGAGGTCCTGCCCGGCCCGCGACGCGTCGCCCTCCGTGGCCGCGATCCGGGCCTCCCGCTCCTCCACCGCCTGGAGGCGCCGGGCGAACTCCGCCTCGAATTCCTGGCGCGCCTGTTCGATCTCCGCCCCGAGGGTCCCGGTCGCCGCCGGCGTTGCGTGCGGCACCGCCACGCTGGCCTGCCGCTCGGCGAGGGCCTTCTCGCGCCGCTCGAGGTCCTCCTTCAGGCGGAACAGGTCGTCCCGCTGTTTCGCGCTCTCCAGGGTGAGCTTGTCCTCGACGCTCGCGCGGATGCGGTCCACCGTCGCCACGCGCTGCCCGACCTCCACCTCCCTCTGACGGAGGGACCGCTCCCGAAGGGCGACATCGGACCGGGCCTTCTCGATCTCGGACCGGAGGGCGGCCATCTCGGAGCGGCGTCGCTCCTCCGCCTCCGCCTGCTCCCGCAACTTGGCGTCGAGCTTCCCTTCGCGCGCGGCGAGTTCCCGCATCCCCGTCTCGAGGAGTCCGCGCTGCTGCGCGAGCTCCCGCTCCTGGCCGCGGAGGGACGCCCGGCGGGACTCGACCTCGTACTCCCGGTCCTGCAGCTTCCGCTGGGCCTCCTCGATCTCCGCCCGCTTCGCGTTCAGCCCGTCGAGGGCGGCCTGCATCTGTTCGCTGAGGGCCTGCACCTCCGCCTCCCGCACCCGCACGCCGTCGGAGACCCGCTCGACGTCGTCCGTGCCCGCGTCGATGCGTGCAATCGCGGCCTGCAGGGTGGCCTCCCGGACCTCGAAGTCCCGCCTCATGTTCGCGAGCCCGTCGCGCTCCTCCTCGATCTCCTCCAGGGTCCGCGCGGACCGCTCCTGCGCGATTGCGAGCGCCTCCCGGTCCGTGGCGAGGGCGACCTCCCGCTGGCGGATCGCCTCCTCGCGGTCACGGACGGCCTCCAGCCGCTCGCCGACCTCCGCCTGCAGCGACGGCCCCGCGGCGGTCGCGGCCTCGACCTCCTCCTCCCGCTGCCGGAGGGACCGCTCCTGCTCCGCGAGCTCCTCCCGGGTCGCGAGGATCCGCTCCGACTCCGCGAGCTTCTCCTCGGACCGCATCAGGCGGGACTCCAAGGAGCGCATCCGGTCCGAGGCCTCCTGCGCCTGCGCGGCGCGGGCCTGGAGGTCCGCGACCATCTTCGTGAGGCTCGCCTCCCGCGCGGCCGCCTCGGCCTGCCGGGCCTCGAACGCCTTCATCTCCGCAAGCATCTCCTGGCGCTCCCGCGCGAGGGAGTCCCGCTCGGCCGCGAGGCCGTCCCGCTCCCGGACGAGGACCTCCCGCTTCCCGTCGAGCGAGGCCTTCGAGGCCTTGAGGGCCTCCTCCTGGACACGGGCCTGGGCGAGCTGGATCTCGAGGAGCTGCCCCTTCCCCTGGACCGCGGCCTCCTGGAGCTCCTCGACGTCCCGGCGGGCGCGGGCGATCGCCTCCTCCCGCCGGGCGATCTCCTCCTCCTTGGTCGCGAGGCTCCGCCCTTTCGAGCGCGTCTCGTCGAGCTCCTGCGTCACGCGGCCCGTCTCCCGCGTCAGCAGGACCGCGGAGGCCTTCACCTCTTCCTCATACTTCGTGAGCTCCGATTCCTTTTTCGAAAGGGACTCGCTCAGCGAGGAGGTCTCCCGCTCCCGCCGTTCGACCTCCTCGGCCTTCGCCTCGACGGCCTCGTGGCGGGACTTGAGCGCCGCCCGCTCGCGGGACGCGGCCTCGAGGCGCGCCTCCAGGTCCCGCACGCGTGCATTCAGCTGGACCTCGACATCCCCCATCTCCTTCATCACCCGCAGGAGTTCTGCGCGGAGCGCCCCGGGGTCGTTCATCGAGTCCGCGGGGATCCGGGCGACCCGCGGCACGAAGGTCCGCTTCTCCGCGGACGGGTCGGGGGCGAGCCGGCGCTTCATCCGCTCGACGACCGCCGCCTGCACGTGCGAGCGGATCTCCTCGACGGTCCCCGCGGGGGAGACGTGGAGGGCCCGCGCGATCTTCCTCAGGTCCTCCCGCCGGGAGAGCTTCGCGACCTCCGCGGGGGTCGGGATCCGGACGGGCTTGACCTTCGGCGGGCTGAGGGACGGGAACAGCACGCGCGGGGACACGTACACCCGCTCCCCGGGCGCCCCCTTCCAGTCCACGAAGTCGTGGAGGCGCGCCCGGACGGTCTCCATGTCGCCGGTGGGCAGGAGGCCGTAGATTCGGCACAGCGCCTCGAGCTCCTCCCGCTTCGTGAACGCGTCGATGTCGTTGTGCGTCACGAGCTGGACGTGGAGCCGGTGCTGCACGCCCGCGGTCGCGCCGCCGATCACGATCGCGGAGATCAGGAACACGGGGAGGCCGAGGAACGGCAGGGACATCGTCACGATGAACGCGAGGGCGATGCCGAGGACGCCGCTGAGGCCGACAGCGCTGAGCCTAGGTCCCCTCCCCGCCATGCGATTCGGGAAACGATGGACCGGAGTTCTATTTAATCGTAACGCGGGCGGGTCGACGCCGCCGCGACCCGAATCGCTTCCGGAGACTCACCGCGCAACCCTTATATCGACCCGCCCGGGTAACGCGGTCCGGTTGTCCATGGGCACGGCCCCGGAGATCGTTTGCGAGGTGTGCGGGGCCACGAACCCCGCGACGGCGACGGACTGCCAGCAGTGCGGGGTCAAGCTCAAGGGCGGCGGGAGGGGCGGGGAGATGGACCGGCTCCTGGAGGAGCTGAGCCAGGCCCCCGCGACGGACGAGGGCGCGGACAAGGGGGGCGAGGAGTCCCTCGACCTGGACAAGGAGATCGTGGACGAGCTCCTCGACTCCCTGCTCGTCGAGACGTCCGCCGCGGAGGCGGAGACCGCCGGACCGCCCGCGGCCCCGGAGGCCGAGACGGTCGAGGTGTTCGAGTGCCCCGTGTGCGGGGCGGAGGTCGAGGCGGACGCCGCCGCGTGTCCCTCGTGCGGCACGAAGTTCGGCGCCCCCGTGGAGGCCCCCGCGGAGGAGCCGGGGACCGTCGCGCCCGAGGAACTCGCGGAGCCCGAGGCGCCCGCGGTGGCCGTCTCGGAGACGGAGACGTCGAAGGTGGGCGCGCTCAGCGGGCGTCTCATCGATCTCATCGTGGGGGGCACGACGGCCGCCCTCGTCCTCATCTTCTTCCTCTTCGGGATGTGGTCGTGGAACGCGATCACCGGCAACCCGATCGCGATCGTCCTGTTCCTCGCCATCGCGGCGGGCGGGTTCGGCGCCGGCCTCGGCCTCTTCCGCACGAGCACGTCCGCGATCGCGACGGGCGACCGGCTCGTCAAGGAGGGCCGGTACGACGAGGCGATCGGGATGTACGACCGCGCGATCCGCATGGGCTCGCGGCCCGCCACGGCGTGGACGTCGAAGGGCGTCGCGTACAAGCGGCTCGGGCGCCTCGACGAGGCGATGCGGTGCCACAACGCCGCGCTCAAGCTGAACGCGAAGAACGAGATCGCCTGGTGCAACAAGGGGGACATCCTCTTCCGGGCGGGCCGCCTCGAGCGCGCGATCGAGTGCTTCGACAAGGCGATCGGGCTCCGACCGAAGTACGCGATCGCGTGGAACAACAAGGGCGCGGCGCTCGCGAAGATGGGACGGTACGAGGACGCGAAGACGTGCCACGACCGGGCCGTTGCGCTGAAGCCGCGGTACGTCGCCGCGTGGCTGAACCGCGGCGAGGTGCTCGCGCGGCTCGGGGACCGGGCCGAGGCCGAGCGGTGCCTGGCGCGGGCGCGGGCCCTCGGGGCCTAGGCCGTCCGGTCGAGCCCCACGACGTACGTCTCCGCGGAACCCTTCGAGGTCGCGGGCGGCACGTAGCCCTTCACGGCGTCGAAGTCCTCCCGCACCTCGGACAGGAACGTGCGGTATCCGTCACCTTGGAACACCTTCGTGACGAACCGGCCCCCGGGGCGCAGGGCCCTGCGGGCGAGCCCGAGGGCCGCCCGGGCGAGGTCGAGGGTGCGGGCCACGTCCAGGGAGCGGTGCCCGCTGAGCTTCGGGGCGGCGTCGCAGATCACGACGTCAGCGGGCGTCCGGAGCGCCTCGAAGATTGCGGCCTGCGTGTCCGCGTCGGTGAAGTCTCCATGGACGAACGTGACTCCGTCCATCGGGGCGAGCCGGACGCGGTCCACGGCGACCACCCGGCCGCGCGGCCCGACGAGCTCCGCGGCGGCGCGGGACCACCCTCCGGGGGCCGCCCCGAGGTCGAGGATCGTGTCTCCGGCATAGATCAGGCCGAACCGCTCCTGGATCTGGACGAGCTTGAACACCGCGCGGCTTCGGAGGCCTTGCGCCTTCGCAGCGCGGTAGTACGGGTCCCGCCTCCGGGCCTTCACCCACGCCTTCCCCATGGCGGGCGTTCGATGCGGCCCGCGATAGTTAATCGTTGCGGGAGGGAGGCTCGCCGACCGAGCGCGTGGTAAACAAGTTTACCACCGTGGACGCCCGCGCATCTCCTACGATCCCTTGGAGCGCGATGGTAAACAAGTTTACCAGCGGAGGTCTCCACGCCTCGGCCTTTCGGATCCCCCAGGCTCGGTACGGGCGCGGGACCTCGCCGACCAGCCTGCTGGGCCAGAGTACTTTCGGCCACCTCCCCCGTGAACAGCTATTATATAGCTTCATATATCCAAGTCCAGGTGGAATGGATGGTCATCGAGGGATACAGCGGATCGGAGAGGCGTCTCCTATCGTACGACGTGAGGGGGGTGGCCCGCCCGGTCGCATCGAGGGTGTGCCACATCGTGTTCGGCCGGGTCCGGCGCGGCGAGAACGGAGACGCCGCCGAGAGAATCGAGCGGGGATTCATTCACCGTCCGGGCGTCGTTTGGATCGGGCAGTCCGTCCTCGTCCTCCCGCCGCGCGATGCGGACGAACTGACGGGGAGGCTCCGCTCGATGGGGGTCCGGGTGGTCCACGAGCCCGTTGGGATCTCGGCGCTCTCCCTGAGGAGTTTCCTCCGGCTTCGGTGAGGCTCGGCGTGATGGTAAACAAGTTGGCCAAGGTCCTTCGCGCCGATGGGATGGTCTTGCTTGACGTCGAGGTGCGCGTGATGGTAAACTTGTTTACCCTGTTCCTCACGGCCGCCCCCACGGGCCCATCAACGAAAAAAGGAGGGTGAGGGAGCAGGTTCAGGATGTCGAACGCCGGGCCGGCCCCCTCTTCGGCCCAACGGATTGATTTCCCGCGGGCCTATTTCAGGAGATTGGAGCGGTGTTTTGTGCGAACCATGCCTTTATCACCCGGGAGGCGCCT
>VBMI01000051.1 GCA_005878955.1 Methanobacteriota archaeon | reverse complement strand
ACGCCCGCCTCCAGGTCGAGCACCCGGTTACCGAGGCGGTCACCCGGCTCGACCTCGTCGAGCTTCAGATTCGCATCGCGGCGGGCGAACCTCTGTCCATCGACCAGCGGGATGTCACACTCAACGGCCACGCGATGGAGTGCCGGATCAACGCGGAGGACCCGCGCGCGAACTTCGCCCCGGGCCCCGGCCGCATCCACCAGTACCGGGAGCCCCGCGGCCCCGGGATCCGAGTGGACAGCGGGGTCACGGCAGGGTCCGCCGTGAGCGAGTATTACGACCCGCTCGTTGCGAAGCTGGTCGTGCACACCAAGGGCCGCGCGTCTACGATTGCCGCGATGGACCGCGCCCTGCGGGAGTTCCGGATCGAGGGCGTGCCGACGACGATCCCGTTCCACCGGGGGATGATCCGGACGCCCGAGTTCGTCAAGGGAGACCTCTGGACGACGATGGTCTCGGACCTCGGTATCGTCGAGCGGCTGGGGGGTCCCCGGGTCCCTGAGGAGCACGTCGCCGCGCTCGCCCTCGCCCTCGCGGCGAAGCCCCACGTCGTGGAGCGGTTCGCGGGGAGACAGGGGCTCCACCGTCCGCCAGTGTCACGGTGGGCGGCCGCGGGTCGGGACGCGCTGAAGGGAGGACGCGATGCGATTCCGCCTCGTCATCAACGGTGAGGTGCACGACGTCACGACGGACGGCGGCGTGACCGTCGACGGTCGCCCCGTAGGGGGCGACGCTGTCGCCGAGGGGCGCGGCGTCACCGTCCGCATCGGGAGGAAACGGCACCGCGTGATCCTCACGCGATGGGGCTGCGTCGTGGACGATACCGCCTATCGGGTCGAAGTCCAGGATCTCGAAGCGGGCGCGGAGTTTGAGGCGTCCGCCGGTCGTGGGCCTGCCTCTCCCGGGCGGTTCGAGGTCCATCCGCCGATGCCGGGCCGGATCGTACGGGTGATTGTGAAGGTCGGGGATCGGGTCGCCCGCAACGCGCCCGTTGCGGTGCTCGAGGCAATGAAGATGCAGAACGAGATCCCCGCTCCGGCCGCCGGGGTCGTGCGGGAGGTCCGCGTTACGGAGGGCCAGGGCGTCCTCGCGTCCGATGTGATTGTCGTCCTCGGTCCCGAGTGATCTCGCCCAACTCGGAAAGAGCCTCGTGTCTCTAATCGATGAGATGCGCGAACTTCTCGCGCTTCGTCCTCAGGTACCGCCGGTTCGCGGGGTTCGCCTGCACCTCGAGGGGGATCCGTTTCGAGACCTTGATCCCGTACCGCTGGAGCTCGGAGATCTTCCGCGGATTGTTCGTCATCAGGCGGACGCTGCGGACGCCGAGGATCCTCAGCATCGCCGCCGCGAACTCGTATGTCCTCGAGTCGGCGGGGAAGCCGAGGGCCTCGTTCGCCTCGACCGTGTCGAGCCCGTGGTCCTGGAGGTGGTACGCGGCGACCTTGTTCGAGATCCCGATCCCCCGCCCTTCCTGGGCGAGGTACAGGAGGACGCCCCTCGGGGCCTTGCCGATCCTCCGGAGGGCCGCGTCGAGCTGCTCCCCGCAATCGCACCGCCGGGAGCCGAAGACGTCCCCCGTGAGGCACTCCGAGTGGACGCGGACGAGGACGTCCCGGGCCCCCGCGACGCGTCCCTTCACGAGGGCGACGTGCTCCCCCTCCTGCCCGCCTCCGGCGAAGCTCACGATCCGGAAGCTCCCGTAGCGGGTCGGGAGCCCCGCGCGGTTCACGAGGATCAGCTCGGCCCCATCTTGAATGGCGGTCGCCACGAGTGGGGTCCAAATCGCGAGGCGGGCTTGAAGGTTCGCTGATGGGAATCCGTTGCGAGTCCAGCCCCCGCGTCGAGTCAGTACCCGAGGATGAGGAGCCGGCACTGGCGGCAGCGGTACCCGTCGAAGTACACGTTCCCCCACGCGTCCGGCGAGACGAGTCCCTCGCCGCCGAGGGAGAGGCGACTCCGCCCGCGCATCCACTTCGCGCCGCCGACCAGGCTCTCTGCCCCGAGGACCCCGGGATCCATCGGTTGTCCGCACCGCGGGCACGGTGCGATCGCCCCGACCGAGTTCCCGGCGGCGGAGCGCGTCGGGCCAGCCTGTGTAGCCATCGTATCCCCGGGTCTAACCATCCCGCGGGACGGCATAAGGGTGACTCCGCGGCACGATGTCTCCTCACGCCCGCCTCGCCAACCAGCAGAGAGCCGGCTCTCCGACATCAATCGCCTACTCGGAGTGGCGATGGGCCCAGATCAGGGCCGGCGCCGCGCCGACCGCCGTCGCGGTCTCGAGGGACAGCCCCTTCCCCGTGAGGTCGAAGTGGTAGCGGCCGAGCGGGTACACCTCCCGGTCGTCGAGCCCGCGGGGCCCGAGGCCGAAGACGAGGCACAGGGAGTGGCCCCGCTTCAAAAGGCCAGCGAGGAGCTGCGGGCCCGCCGCCCGCGTCGGGTCCGGACGGTTCGTCGTCACGACGATGTCGCCGAGCTGGGGCGGGAACCCCTTCCTCGGGAACCCGAAGGTCTGGAACCGGCCCGCCTCCGCGAGCTCCACGAGGTACTTGCCGTCCTCTCCGATCGACGTCGTGCCGGAGACCCAGCGGACGATCTCGAGGGGGGTCTGGAGGTCCTTCGCGTACGGGAAGCCGAAGGTCGCGAGGTTCGCGTCGAACGCGAGCGCGACCGGGCCCGCGCGGGCGAGGGCGCGGCGGTGGGCCTCGTGGAACTTCACGGGGTCGTACGAGTTGTACAACCCGATCGTCATCCGGCCCTGGGGCATGATTTGACCAAAGGGAACAACCGATTTCTACCCTTCGACGCCCTGGCTCAAGCTCGGCCTCTGGCCTGCCGGGGATGTCTACTTCCCATCCTCACGTCCTTTCACTGCAATCGTCAGCGTCAACGCCTCAACATCGCCGGCCGCAAACGACTCTTCCCTGACGTCGTATCCCATCTGGTCCAGCTGGTGCTCTTTCTCGTTTTCTATGAAGGTCGCGACGGCCTTTCGTATCTTGTGGACAATTGCCCGGGACCTTCCAAACACAAGGACCACGGCCACTCGGTCGACTCGGAACCGGTAAGCGAGTTGTTCGACTATGGTCTCGTGGGTCATAGGTGCATTCACATAGACTGCGTAGTCCATGTGTTCGATGCACCTATCGAAGACTCTTCTTGCTCGGTCAATGTCGGTAGGCGTGGGAGTGATTTCGACCCAAACAAGCAACGGTTCTAAGAATTCCTTGAGGAGGCCACTAGAGTAGAAGACGTAGATGCGGTTTCCGCGCTCCCCGTAGGTCAGCCTAAGCTTTCTGCGCAACCGAGCGAACATGTCCGCCTTGCCCAGGCGTTCATATTTTCTGATCGTCATCGCTATTGAGAGCGCTTGAAGATCTTCGGGTTCGATCACCTTGGCCATCCGACGAGCTCCTTCTTTTCGTCCTCCCTTACGACGATTTCATGAGGTTTCGCCGATTCGATCAAGGACTTGCTAGCGTCGGGATCTACAACGACGATGTTCAGAATGGTTTTGGCTCTCTGTTTGAGTGAGAGTCCTCCGGATTGTCTCGACTGGAAATTGAGGAGGTGCCCCTCAATATCTATTCCAGCTATTTTCAGAAGATCTTTTAGCCGCTCACGAACTGACAAGCATCCCCTTACTCCACTAACCGAACCGCATAAGCGTTGAAGCAAATGAGGTCGTCACAGAGAAGCTCATATGAGCCTGGCATCACCCGGCCCAAGTGGTCTACCGTGAGTTCTCGCTGGCAATTAGCACACCTCGCGCGTTTTCCGTGGCTGTCGATTATGCGGCCGCCTCGCACAGCATACCCGAACTTCGCGACGATGTTTGAGGCTTGATTCGAACGGAAGGCCAATAAAGTTACTTCGGGCACGGTTTATGCATCCCCGGAGGGGCATTAGGATAGGCGTCTATTTGAAGGTTGGTTGTGAATTCCCATTGGCCAGTATAAGTGGCCGGGCGTGTAGTGGCTCCAATTTAGGGACGGTCATGGATCCTCTCATCTACACCGTGGACATGGGCCGCGTCGGTGGCCGGCCCGCTCCGAGGCGGGAGCCCTGGGACCTGGAGGAGATCCGGAAGGCCGGCTTCTCCGTCATCGTCTCCTTCGAGGTCGAACGGCTCGACCCGGAGGAGATCCGGGCGGCGGGGTTCGAGCACGTCCTGATGCCGGTCGAGGACTTCGAGGCGCCGACCCTCGAGCAGCTCCGGGAGTTCAACGAGCTCTGCGACCGCCGGATCGCGGAGGGGAAGAAGGTCCTCGCGCACTGCTGGGCGGGCCGCGGCCGCACGGGCACCTTCCTCGCCTCCCGCCTGATCTGGCGGGGGGCGACGACGAGGGACGCGATCACCGAGGTCCGGGAGAAGATCTGGAAGACGCAGCACTCCGTCGACGGCGCGATCGAGGCGTCCCAGGAGGCCGCCCTGTTCGCGTTCGAGCGGACCTTGCGCCCCGTCAAGAAAGCGTGACGAGCTCGTCGCCCTGCCACGAGAACTTTTTCTGCTTCCGCTTCTTGTGGACGCCCTTCTGCAACAGGTAGCCGACGAGCAGCGGGAGGCCGATCGTCGCCTCGACGAGGCACTGGGCCATCTTCGCCTCCTTCTGGAACTTCCCCCACGACTGGCTCTCCTCGAACGTGCACCCGCTCAGCCCGCCCCACTGCGGGACGTCCGTCGTGATCTGGACCGCGTACCAGTGCGGGTTCTCCGCGTGTCCGAGGACCTCCGTGATCACCTCGACCTGGGAGATGTAGTTCTTCGGCGTCCCGCCGCCGACGTAGAACACGCCCGTCCGCGGGGACTTCAGCTTCACCTGCGCCATCTCGTAGTTGTCCTTGATCGAGTCGATGTGGATCATCGGCTTCTTCGCCTTCACGCGGTCGCGGTGGTGGCGCGTGAGCGCGATGCCGATTGAGGAGTCGTTCAGGGCGGGGACGAAGTACGGGATCCCGCGGCGGTAACACGCGCCCACGAGGGAGGTCGGGTCCTTCGCCGCCCGCTCCCCCATCATGGCGAGGAACTCCCGCGAGGAGTACGCGCGGGGCTCGAGGTCGTCCGCCATGTTCGCGATCTCATCGTCGCATTCCCGGAACAGGTCCTCGTCCGCGAGGGTGTCGTACACCCGGTCGAGCATGTGCTCCCGCAGGAGGATGTCGTCCGCGTCGGGCGAGGACTTGTAGTGCCGGTACCCGTGCGCCTCGTAGAAGTCGTGGTACGCGATCGCCCCGGTCGTGACCATGACGTCGACGAGCCCGAACTCGACGAGGTCGCGGAGGACCTTCTTCAGTCCCCCGGGGACGAGCGCGCCCGCCCCCCCGAAGAACGTCGTGCACTGCGGGTCGAGGGCCATCCGCTCGAGGACCTGCGCGCACGCGCCGAGGTTCCGGGCCTGGAACGAGATCTTTGCGTAGCCCTCGAGGAGGTCCGCGAGATTCTCGACGCGCTCGAGGTCGAGGTGCTCGATCGGGACCTGCGTGAGGTCCGCCTTCGTCGGCTTCCCGCCCCCCTTCGCCGGCGGGGCGTGGGTCATCTTGTGCGCCATGGCGCTACCGCCGCGGGAAGCCCGCGGTGCTGAAAATACCTATTCATTCTTTTTTCTTGGGGCGGGAGCACACCGCGTACTCGTCGCCGTCCCAGAACACGTCAAGGTCGGGATGCTGCCTCTGGATCTCCTGGATCTTCTGCATGATGTCCTTGAGGGTGATCGACTCGTCGTTCGGGTCGATCCGGTAGTGGATCCGCTTCTCCATCGCCGCCCTCAAGGCCCCGCGAGCCGGGCCCTTCCGTCCGCGGGCGTCGAATCCTAGGGTGCGTATTAATACGTTTTGAGGTCGCGCATCCCTTCGGGGATTGCCGATTCCCACGTCGCTGGCCTTATATATCATCGCCCGCCATACTCGCGTAAAATCGCACGTCGGACCCCGGCACGAGGCCTGTTTCTCCCGGCGTCGAGGTGCAGGTTGGAAGTGGCGACGAAAGGAAAGGCCACAGTGGACGTCTCGGACCAGTCCTGCGGCGTGTGCGGCGGGACCCTCAGCCCCGAGGGCGAATGCACGATCTGCGGGACGAAGCACGAGCTCGACGCGAACGGGACCCTGGTCCCCGTGCGGGCCGAGGGCCCGCCCCGCTCCGGCGCCGACAACGGGCTCACGAAGTGGCTCTCCGGCGAGGCCGGGGATTCGTCCCTTCAGGTGTGGATGGGCGGGTCGCCGCCCTCCGCGGCGGCCCCGGACTCGAACGTCGAGGCCCTGAAGAAATGGCTCACGGGCGAGGAGCGGGCGTTCGACGAGTGGCTCGGGGGGGTCGGGGCGGAGGCCGCGCCCGCGCTCTCGGGGGACGCGGGCCAGAGGATCAAGGACCTCATGTCCAAGCTCGACGACAAGGAGCGGGACCTCCGCGCGCGGGACATCGAGATCGACGGGCTCCGCGCGGAGCTCGACGCGTTCAAGAGGACGGTGAACTCGGAGCTCGGGACCCTGAAGTCCGGCCGGTTCGACCCCGTCAAGTACATCGAGGAGACCGCGGGGCTGAGCAAGCAGTTGCAGACGGAGATCGCGAAGCGGAAGGAGCTCGAGGAGGAGATCGACCACATCAAGAAGGGCTCCATCGCGGTCATCAAGTACGTGAAGGCCCAGCAGCTGAAGTCCGGCGCTTCGCCGGAGGTGAAGAAGAAGCTGTCGGAGGAGTCGGCGACCCGCCGGCAGCTCGAGATCCAGCTCCAGAGGAACCAGGAGATCCTCAACAACCTCAAGGCGCAGATCGACAAGAAGCTGCTCGAAAAGCCGCGGGAGTTCCGTGAGCTCAAACAGAAGGAGCTCGCCCTCGCAGAGAAGGAGTCGACGCTGAAGGCGAGGGAATCCGAGCTCGGGGTGCTGCAGGAAGCGGCCCGCGGGGCGCCCGGGGACGGGGGCGGCAGCGACGAGCTCCGCCATCGGTTCGAGGAGGAGCTTCGGGGCAAGGAGCAGGATTCCCTCCGGAAGGAGGACGAGCTGAAGCGGCGGGTCATCGTCCTCGAGGAGCAGGTGAACAAGTACAAGATCGAGGACAAGCTCCGCACGGAGTCCGCCCAGCTCAAGGGGAAGCCCAAGATCGAGGTGGACGCGATCATGGCGAAGAAGGAGACGGAGCTCCTCGCGAAGGAGAAGTCCATCCTGATCCGGGAGGCCGAGATCCAGCGGCTGAAGGACGAGCTCGACGGCAAGACGGACGAGCTGAAGCGGCTGAAGGAGCCCCTCGGCTACAAGGAGGAGGAGCTGCTCCGCCGGGAGGAGGACCTCCTGTACCGGGAGCGGTTGCTCCAAGCGGAGCGGACGAAGGTCGACCAGGCGAAGGCCCTCGGCGGCGGGACGGGGGAGCTCGAGCTGAAGGAGCGCCTGGACATCCTCAAGGCCGAGATCGCCCAGAAAGAGGAGGAGGTCCGGTCGAAGGAGAAGTACCTCAAGGCGAAGATGGAGGAGCTCCGGCTCCGCGAGCAGGGGCTGATCGAGGAGGAGATCGAGGCCCGCGAGGAGGAGCGGGAGCTCGAGGTGAAGCAGGAGAAGGTGAAGACCGGGACCCCGCGTCTCGACGACCTCCTCCTGGGGGGCATCCCGTTCGGCACGAACGCGATCGCGTACGGTCCCGCGCACGTCGGGAAGGAGGTGATCGTGAACGCGTTCATGGCGGAGGGCCTCCGCAAGGGGGTGCCGATCCTCTGGGTCCTGACGGACAAGATGCCGGGGGACATCCGGGAGGAGATGGCGTTCGTCCTCCCCGGGTACGAGGAGTACGAGAAGCTCGGGCTCGTGAAGTACGTGGACGCGTACAGCAAGTCGATGGGGGCGGACACCGCGGACGCGAACACGGTGTACGTGAACGACCTCACGGACTTCCTCGCCACCGCGAAGGCGGTGGACGCCGTCGCGACGGAGTTCAAGAAGAAGCACCCGTACTACCGGCTCGCGTTCCGCTCCGTGTCGACCCTGATCGCGTACCTCGACCCGACGACGACGTTCAAGTTCCTCCAGCCCTTCGTCGGCCGCCGGAAGCGGGACAAGGCCGTCGCCGTGTACGTGATCGAGAAGGGGATGCACGAGGACAAGGAGATCGAGATGCTGTCCTCCATGATGGACGGCACGTTCGAGTTCAAGGTCGAGCAGCTCCGGTCCTTCATGGCCGTGAAGGGCGTGTGCGATGTGCAGTCCCGAGGGTGGATCAAGTACACGCACAGCCGGAGCTCGGTCAGCATCGGTTCCTTCTCGCTCGAGATGATCAAGTGAGCGCCCCGTTGGCGGGCGCGTTATTTGAGATGCGTGGGGAGAGGGCTTAATCCGCCGCTTCGTTCCCGAGGCGGCATGCCCCTGTACCTCGGCGTCGACGACACGGACTCGCTCCGCGGGATGTGCACGACGTTCCTCGCGACGGAACTCGTGCGGACCCTGTCCGCGTGGGACCTCATCGGGTACCCGCGCCTCCTCCGCCTCAATCCGAACATCCCTTGGAAGACCCGAGGGAACGGCGCGATCTGCCTGAGGCTCGGCCGAGGCCGCGGGCGGGCGTTCCCGGTCGGAGCCATCGGTGGGCGCACTGTCCTAGCGTATCCGCGATGCGGCGCGCGGGCGTCGCCGTCCGACGGTCTCGTGGAGGCGGTGGAGGGCGTCGTCGAGACATGGTCGGAGTTCGAGGATCCGACGACGAACCCCGCATTCGTCCTCCTCGAAACCCCGCCGACACCGGCCCTCTACTGGCGCGCGGTCCGCGGGATCGTTGCGAAGGAAGAGGCGCTCGCCGCCGTCCGCGGGCGGGGGATCTGGCGGGAGTACAAGAACGGGCGCGGGGTGATCGGCGCCACCGCCGCGACGGCATGGCGGCCGCGGGACCGCACCTACGAGATCCTCGCGTACCGCCATCCGTCCCGATGGGGCACGCGGCGGACGATTCCTTCGGACGCGGTCCAGGCTCTCGATACGTCATTCCCGTCGACGTTCAACAACTACGACTCCGAGAACGGGCGCGTCGCGGTCGCTCCACGCACTCCGTGCCCGGTCCTGTGCGGGATCCGCGGCGACGACCCGCGGGAGCTGCCCGCCGCCCTGGCGAGCCTCGGCGGGGAACGACCGGACCGGTGGCTGGTGTTCGAAACGAACCAGGGGACGGACGACCACATCACCCGGAACCCCCGCGAAGCGGTGCCGGGGACCACGGTCGAGATCGCGGGGATCGTCGCGTCACATCCGACGACGATCCGCGGCGGCCACGTCGTCTTCCCGCTCCGGTGGCGGGAGCCCATCGACGTGGTCGCATACGAGCCGTCGAAGCAGTTCCGGGCGATCGTGCGTGCCCTCGCCCCGGGCGACCGGTTGCGCGTCGTCGGTGCGGTGCGGGAGACCCCGCGGTCCGTGAACCTCGAGAAGCTCGAGGTCATTGGCCTAGCGCCTCTCTTGTCGAAGGCGGGGAATCCGGCGTGCTTCCATTGCGGGAAGCGGATGAAGTCCTCCGGGCGGGCGGGCCCGTTCCGGTGCCGGCGGTGCGGGACGCGGCGACCCCGATCGGATGCCGTCGTCGTCCCCCTCCCCAGGGGGATCTCGACGCGTTGGTACGAGCCCCCGGTCGGCTCGCGCCGCCACCTCTCGATGCCGCTCAAGAGGAGCTCGCCGGGTTCGAGAAACGAAAGGGTAGTAGGCAGAACGCCCAGAAGGGCCTCCCCCAGTTTCTCTCGCGGAGCCGATACTGTGCCTACTACCGCCCTCGCATTCTCCCGCGCCCTATAAAGGAAGATTTGTATAGCCGTCTAATCCAGACCGCCTGCCGGGGTCCCCGCGGCAACGACGGCACGGCGGCGCCCGACGCCCACGGTTCGCTCGGCGACCCCGAGTCCCGGGATCCGGTGCTTGCGCTCCCACCATCCGACCGCCTTGCTGAGCGGGACGATGATCGCGAGGTAGACGCTCGAGACCATGATGAACGCCTCGATAGGATGGGACCGGTTGTTCCCGAGATAGCTCGCGGCCCAGAGTAACTCGGGCACCGCGACGTACGCGAGGAGCGCGCTCGCTTTGAAGAGGCCGACCCATTCGTTCACGAGGGGGAGGGTGATGAGCCGGAGGCCCTGGGGGAGCGTGATGTGCAGGAACACCTGGACCGGCCGCATCCCGATCGACTTGGCGGCCTCGACCTGGCTCTGGCCGACGGACTGGAACCCCGCGCGGAACACCTCCGTCTGGTACCCCAGCGTGTTGATCGTGAGGGCGAGCGTGCCGCCCCAGAACGGGATGTTCGGATTCCCGGGAAAGATCAGTCCGCTGACCTGTGCGACGAGGAAGATTTGGACGAAGGCGGGGGTCCCGCGGATCGCCTCGACGTAGCTGGTCACCGCCCCGTATAGCGGTGCGAACGCGGCCCGCCGCCACCCCTCGCCGCGCAGGATGCGCGGGGCGAACGCCCGCACGAGCCCCATCGGGATTGCGCCCGCGAACCCGATCGCGAAGCTCAGGAGCGTCGCGCTAAGGGACGTCAGGGCGGGCACCGCGAGGAACGTGGCGTTGTCCGCGAGGAACCTGAGGCTTACGATTCCCACCGCAGCAAGGCCGAGGACGAGCGCGAGCCCAAGGCCCAGGAGGCCGCCGATCGCGATTGCGCTCCGGAGGACGGGCCGATCCTCGAGTCGCGTCCAGATCTCCTTGGCAGCAGCCTTCAGCCCCACCGTTCACCCCAGGATTTTTCCCACGAACGCTTGGGTGCGTTCCTTCTGCGGCCGGTCGAACACCTCGTCTGGAGTGCCCTCTTCGACGACGACGCCGTCGGCCATGAACAGGACGCGGTCCGCCACGTTGTGCGCGAACCCCATCTCGTGCGTGACGACCACCATCGTCATCCCTTCCTCCGCGAGCTTCGTCATGACGTCCAGGACCTCGCGGATGAACTCCGGGTCGAGCGCGGACGTGGGTTCGTCGAACAGAACCGCTTTCGGGTTCAGCGCGAGGGCGCGGGCGATCGCGACCCGCTGCTGCTGCCCTCCCGAGAGCTGGGCGGGATAGGCGTCCGCCTTGTCGGCGAGGCCGACTCGCTCGAGCTCGAAGCGGGCCATTTGCTCCGCTCCAGCGCGGTCCATCCGCTTCACCTTCCTCAGGCCGATCATCACGTTCTCGAGGGCGTTGAGGTGCGTGAACAGGTTGAACGACTGGAAGACCATCCCGACCTGTTGTCGGACCCATTCGGGCCGGATCCTCGGGTCGTTCACCTTCACGCCGTCGATGATGACGTCCCCCTCGTCCGGCTGGACCAGGAGGTTGATGCACCGAAGGAGGGTGCTCTTCCCGGAGCCGCTCGGTCCGATCACGACGAGGGCGTCCCCCTTGTTCACCTGGAGGCTGACCCCTTTCAGCACGTGGAGGTCCCCGAACCACTTGTGGACGTTCTGGACGGTAATCACAGCTGGGCGGCCTCCAGCCCCGGCACGCGATACATCTTCTCAATCGCCTGGAGCGTCCTTGTCACGACGAACGTGATCACAAAGTACAGGAGGGCGATCTCGACCCAGATGACGATGACGAGATCGATGTTCCCGCCTCCCGTCACGAGGACCGCGGAAAGGTTCTTTCCTTGGAAGGTGAGGTCGAGCGCCCCAATCGTGGAGAGGAGCGACGTGTCCTTGATCAGGGACGCCAGCTCGTTCCCGAGCGCGGGGAGGGAGACCCGGAACATCTGGGGGAGGGTGATGCGGGTCAGCGGAGAGGATTCCCGCGCGCACGATCTCCGCCTGGTAGGCCCCGGAGTGGGCTGCGAGCGCGAGGACGCTCACGGACGTCGCGAACGGGAAGACGTCGACACGGTCGTTCCCCCGCAGGATGACGATCGTAATGAGAAACGCGAACGCGATAAGGACGATCGGCGGCATCCCGCGGAAGAACTCGACGTACGTGGCGGCGAGAGCACGGGGGAACCAGGAATGGGACGTGCGCGCCCACCCGAAGGTGAACCCGAGGCTGAAACCGATCGGGATTACGACCGCCATCAGCGCAAGGGTCGTGACGAGACCGGTGGTGAGGGCCCTCCCCCCCGGGGGCAGTAGGCTCAGAGCGTATCGGAGATCGTAGAGTCCCTCGAGGCCTGCGAGGTAGGCGAGCGTGAGGGCGGTCCATGTCCCGAACACGGCCGCGACCGCCCTGAGGAGCAGACCCTCCGAGAGCGGCCATCCGATGAGGCCCCGGACTCCGGCTCGCGGAATCGGTTCCCTGCCTGCGGCGGGAGTCGTCTCTTGGGCAGGGCCACGGCTCCCCACGTTCGCGTGGAACGCGCCGGGAAAGATAAAGGGGCGGGGGTGGCCGAAGGTCTAGGTGAACCACTTCGTGATGAGCTGGTCGTACGCCCCGCTCGCGCGGATGTCGGCGAGCACGCTGTTGATCACCGGCACCAGGGCCTTCGGATCGTTGTTCGGAACCGCAATCCCGTAGAGCTCGCCCGTCAGGATCTTTCCGGAGACGACCAAGGCTCCTGCCGAGCCCGTCGCGATGGCCTTCGCGGGCCCCTCGTCGATGATCATGAGATCGTAGATGCTGTTCCGGAGGGCGCTTATCTCATCGACCACGTCCTGGTATCGGAAGATCTGCTGTGTCTGGTTGCCCGTGATATACGTGTCGACCCAGCCCTCGCTCGTCGTCCCGCTCTGGACCCCGATCGTATGGCGCAGGACCTCCGCCTGTCCGCACGTGTTGTTCGGGCAGCTGAAGGTGTATCCGCTCCTCGTGACGACGGCCTGATTTGCTGAGTAATACCAGTTCGAGAAGTCCATCGTTGCGTTCCGCTCCATACCCTTGGAGCCGGACATCGTGATGGCGGAGACGGCCATGTCCACGCCGCCCTGCCCGACCGTGGCCAGGAGGAGGTCGAAGCTGTTGAAATTCCGGACGACCAAGTCCTTCCCGAGCCGGTTCGCCACGAGCTGAGCGATGTCGATGTCGAACCCGACGAACTGCCCGGTCGCATCGTCGTAGGACTCGAACGGCGGGAACGGCGCGTTCGTGCCCACCACGAGCTTCGGCCGCGCCGGCTGGATAAGGCTGCTTGCAGCGATACCTCCGACGAACGCGATAATCGCGACGATTACAACGACGACCGCGAAAAGGACCTTGCTCACTCCACCCCGGACCGCCTCCGGCGGCGGCGCTCCCGATGTCTCCATGGGGGCCGCGATGCCCGGTTCGCTATATAATCATTCTAGATGTGGGGTCGAACCCTCCGGTCACGTCGCGGCGCGCCCGATGCACGCGTCGACGATGTCTAACCCCGTGTCGAGGAGCTCCTCGGGGATGTTCAGCGGCGGGATGTACCGGATCCCGCTGTCCCCGCACGGGAGCGCGATCACCCCGTGCTCGTACATGTCCTTGAGGATCGCCGCGCGGGCCTTCGCGTCCGGCCGCTTCGTCTTCGGGTCGGACACGAACTCCGTCACCCGCATCAGGCCCAGCCCGCGGTGGTCCCCGATGAGGTCGTACTTCTCCTTCATCTCGTCGAGCCGGGCGGCCATCCGCTTGCCCAGCCGCTCCGAGTTCGCGACGAGCCTTTCCCCGTCGATGACATCGAGCGTGGCCATCGCGGAGGCGCACGCGACCGGGTTCCCACCGAACGTGTTGCTGTGCGCTCCGGACACCTCGAAGTCGAGGGCGGCGTCGTAGACCGCGGCCGCGATCGGGAGGCCGCCCCCGAGGGCCTTGGCGACCGTGAGGATGTCCGGGACCACGCCCTCGTGCTCCACCGCGAACATCTTGCCGGTGCGGCCGAAGCCCGTCTGGACCTCGTCCGCGATCAGGAGGAGGTCGTTGTCCTTCGCGATCTTCGCGACGCGCGAGAGCCATCCGGGCGGCGGGACGACGTACCCGCCCTCGCCCTGCACGGGCTCGACGAAGATCCCCGCGGTGTCGGCGGGGGGCGCGACGGACTTCATGTAGAGGTCCTCGATGATGTTCGCACAGTACAGGTCGCAGCTCGGGTACTTCAACTGGTACGGGCACCGGTAGCAGTACGCGTACGGGACGTGCACGGCGCCGGGCATCATGGGGAAGAAGCGCTCGCGCTGCACCCGCCGGCTCGCGGTGAGGGCGAGCGCGCCCATCGTCCGGCCGTGGAACGCGCCGAGGAACGCGAGGAACATCCCGCGGCGGGTGTGCCAGCGCGCGATCTTGATCGCGGCCTCGTTCGCCTCCGTGCCGCTGTTCGCGAAGAAGACCTTCTTCGCGTTCTTCCCCGGGGCGATGCGGGAAAGCCGCTCCGCGAGCCGGGTCTGGATGTCGTAGTAGAAGTCGGTCCCCGCGAAGTGGGCGAGCTCCCCGGCCTGCTTCCGCACGGCCTCGACGACCTTCGGGTGCGAGTGGCCGACGTTGAGGACCGCGATCCCGGAGCTGAAATCGATGTACGTGTTCCCGTCCACGTCCTCGACGACGGAGCCCTCCGCCCGCTTCGCGACGATCGGCGAGGTCTTCGTGGTCGTCGCGAGGTACTTCGCGTCCCTCTGGATGACCTCGCGGGCCCGGGGTCCCGGCGGGGTCACCTTGATCGATGGGACCTTCACGGGGGGCACCCGGTGCGACCTAGCCTGCGCTGGGTATTAATAGCCTTGGAACTGGGACTCGAAACCGGGAAGACGGCGCCTTACACCGCCCCGATCCGGAACAGCGTCGTCCCGCACTTCGGGCACTTGCCCTTCATCGCGGGTTTCCCGTTCTTGAGCTTCACTTTCTTCGGTTCCGCCATCTCCCGTTTCGCGCGGCACTTCACGCAGTACGCCTGGACCATGGGGGATTCACCTATCCCGGCGGATGGGTGCCGGGCCGGATAAATATATGGGTGCCCCTATTTTTCGGGCCGAAGCAAGGCTTATGGGGGGTCGTGTCCCGGGGATTGCCTCGGGTCTGTTTTTATCGGCAACACTTATATAATGTGACCTCGATGCCGCCCGGGAGGTCTCAAATGGCCGCCCCGCCGCCCGGAATGCCGCCCCCTGCGCCCGGCTACTATGCCCCGCCGCCCCCGATGCCGCCGTCGCGCCCTATTGGAGTGACGATCCTGGCGATCCTCACGATTCTCATCGGGATCGGGCTGCTGCTCCTCGGGCTCGTCATCGGAGTCTTGGGCTTCCTCGCCGCGATGCTTGCGCCGAGCCTCGGAGGGCTCGTCCTGATCGCCCTCATCGGGGGCGTCCTCCTGTTCGTCGTCGGCATCATGATGCTCGCCGCGGGTTTCGGCCTCCTCAAGCTCCGGATGTGGGCCTGGTGGCTCGCAATCATCGCGTTCGCCCTCGGGACCGTGTCGTCGGTCATGTCCGCGAGTTATTATTCCGCGGTGATCCTCGTCCTGCTCATCGTCTACCTGGTCCTCGTGCGCAAGCACTTCGGACAGCCGCGACCGATGTAGGGCCTCCCGAGTCGACCGGGCCCGGAATCTTTATATCAGGGCGGAGGCTCCGTCGCCTTCCCGGGGGCGTTGATGACGTACACGCGTTTTGAGCGAGCTCGCATCATCGGCGCCCGCGCTCTGCAGATCTCGATGGGGGCGCCCATCCTCCTCGAGGACGTCCGGGGCGTCGTGGACCCCATGGAGATCTCGATGCGGGAGTTCGGACGGGGCATCGTCCCGATCACCGTGAAGAGGCTCCTGAATGCCGTCCATTGAGGCCGCGGACATCCGTAGGATCCTGGACAGCCGCGGGGACGCGACGGTGGAGGTGGACGTGCACGCGGACGGCGTCCGCGGGCGAGCCGCCGCCCCGAGCGGGGCGAGCACGAGCCGGCACGAGGCCCGGGCCTTCCCGGAGGGCGGCGTGGAGGTCGGAATCGACCGGTTCCGGGAAGAGGTCGAGCCCCGCCTCCTCGGGATGGAGGTCACCTCGCAGAAGGAGGCGGACCGGCTCCTCCAGGAGATCGACGGCACCTCGGATTTCTCCCGCCTCGGCGGGAACGTCGCCGTCGCGGCGTCCCTCGCGGTCGCCAAGGCGGCCGCGGCCTCCCTCGGGCTCCCGCTCTACCGCTACCTCGGCGGCGCGTTCGCCCACCGGCTCCCGCACCGACCGTCGCGGCCTCCGTGTTCGCGAACGCCCGGGTCCACCGGGTCGTGCGGGACCAGCTGCGGGCCCTCCTGCCCTCCGCGCCCCTCGGCCGCGGGGACGAGGGCGCCTGGGTCGCGCCGATCGACGACGACGCCGCCCTCGCGATCTGCGCCGAGGCGTGCCGGACCGTCTCCCACGAGGTCGGGTTCGACGTGTCTCCCGCACTCGACCTCGCGGCGTCCGAGTTCTTCCGGGACGGGAAGTACCGGTACCGCGACCGGGCGCTGACCCCGGACGATCAAGTGGACTACGTCGCGGGCCTCGTGGACAAGTACGGGCTGTTCTCCGTCGAGGACCCCCTGGACGAGGACGACTTCGCCCGCTACGCCCGCCTCACGGAACTCGTCGGCTCGCATTGCCGCGTGATCGGGGACGACGTGTTCGCCACGGACATCGCGCGGCTCCGGAAGGGCATCGAGGTCCGCGCGGGCAACGCTATCCTTATTAAGCCGAACCAGATTGGCACGCTGTCCGGCGCGAAGGCCGCGGTCGATCTGGCGCACCGTCACGGGTACGCGACGGTGATGTCCCATCGGAGCGGGGAGACGACGGACGAGACCATCGCGCACCTCGCGGTGGCCTTCGGTTGCCTCGCGATCAAGACCGGCGCCGTGGGCGGGGAGCGGATCGCGAAGCTCAACGAGCTCATCCGGATCGAGGAGGAGCTCGTCGGGAGTTAGCATGCAGGAAGAGGAACGGATCGGCGCGGAAGGGCTTCTCGTCCCCGAGGACACGTACCTCACGAGCGGCGTCCACATCGGGACCCAGCAGAAGTCCGCCGACATGATGCCGTTCATCTACAAGGTCCGGAGCGACGGCCTGTACGTTCTGGACATCAAGAAGACGGACACCCGGCTCCGGCTCGCGTCGAAGTTCCTCGCCCGGTTCCCCCCGGAGAAGGTGCTCGTCGTCGCGGCCCGGCAGTACGGCCAGAAGCCCGCCCGGCTGCTCGGGAAGGCGTGCGGGTTCCTCGTGTTCGCGGGGCGGTTCGTCCCAGGGACCCTCACGAACCCGCAGGTCGAGGAGTACGTGGAGCCGGAGGTGCTCCTCGTCACGGACCCCGCCGCGGACCAGCAGGCCCTCCGGGAGGGCCTGAACATCGGGATCCCCGTCGTGGGCCTGTGCGACGCGAACAACGAGACCCGGGACGTGGACCTCGTCGTCCCCACGAACAACAAGGGGCGGCGGGCCCTCGCCACGGTGTACTGGCTTCTCACGCGCGAGGTGCTCAAGGAGCGGGGCCAGATCAAGTCCGACGAAGAGTTTACCCAGACGATCGACGATTACGAGGCGTCCCTGTAGGAGCGCGCGATGCGGTACCCGGCGGTTGCCGGACAGTTCTACGAACGGGATGCGGGGGCGCTGCGGAAGCAGATCGACGGATGCTACCGCCACGCGATCGGGCCGGGCCGGAAGCCCGCGGTGGCTCGGGACGGCGCGCGCACGCTGAAGGCCCTCGTCGTGCCCCACGCGGGATACGTGTACTCGGGCCCCGTCGCCGCCCACGCGTACGCGGCCCTCGCAGAGGACGGGCTCCCCGAGACGTTCGTGGTCCTCGGACCGAACCACACGGGCCTGGGCGCCGCGGTCGCCCTCGGGACCCACGACTGGGAGACGCCGCTCGGCGTGGCGACGTACGATACGGACCTGGGCGCATCCCTCTTGAAGGAGCCCTTGACAGACGACATCATCGCGCACCGGCACGAGCACAGCATCGAGGTCCAGCTCCCGTTCCTGCAGGACCTCTCGCGGGAGGTGCGGTTCGTGCCGATCTGCATGGGGCTGCAGGAGCTGCCGATGGCGGTTGAGGTCGGCGAGGTCCTCCGCGGCGCGCTCCGGGGCCGTGACGCCGTCGTGCTCGCGTCCACGGACTTCTCCCATTACATCCCCAAGGCCGAGGCCGCCCGAAGGGACCGCATGGCGATCGACAAGATCCTGGCATCCGACGTGAAGGGGTTCTACCGGACAATCAAGGAGCAGGACGTCTCCATGTGCGGGTTCGGCCCGGTGATGGCGATGATGACCGCGATCGGTCCCGCGAAACCCGAGTTGCTGAAGTACGCGTCCTCCGGCGACGTCGCGCCGATGGACGACGTGGTCGGGTACGGAGCGATTGCGATTCGGCGCTGAGTCTCGGTCAATTCGTTTTCCACTTGAAGGAGACGGACCGCTGATTCTCATGGGGAATAATCGCGGGGATATTTTCATGCCCGCACCTCGAATTGAACACGCCCACTGCATGCCTGTCGTGTCGATGTCTGAACTCAGGGCCGCCCTGCGCCTCACCGTCGGCCGCCGCGGGATGACGGAGGAGGACATCGTGGCCCTCGCGGACTACCTCATCTCGTTCTTCGGTTTCGACTCGGAGGTGATCGACAACCGCCTCGACATGGACGACCGCGACGTGTTCTACATGCTCGAGGAGGCGGGCCTCCTGGGGACGCGCCAGGAGGAGATCCACATCAAGAAAGGGAAGCTGTGGCGCATCCACTACTGGATCCTGCGCACGAACCGGATCAAGAAGCTCGCGATGGGCACCGTACCGAAGGAAGAAGCCGGGGTCTTCGCGTACGACGATCTCCCCGCCGAGGTCTGGGACCGACCCCCGATTCCGAAGTGACCCTTCCCACGGACCGACCTCCTCTTTGCGAACGACCGGAATAGGTCTTTATAGGCCCCGCTTCTGTGTGAGCCGGGAATGGCGACCCTCCTCGACTTCTTCCTATTCCTCGGGGTCCTCGCTCTCTGGACGGTCGCCCTGCAGCTGCTGGAGCGGGGCGGGTACCTCGCGAAGTGGAACCTCGTGCCCGTCGGGTTCTTCCTGATGGTGAAGACCCGCCGCGGGCGGGACTTCATCGACCGCGCCTCCCGGTTCCGCCGGGCGTGGACCATGTTCGGCGACCTCAGCATCGTCCTCGTCGCCCTCACGATGGTCGGGATCACGGCCCTCCTCGTGTGGGAGGCGATCCTCGTCCAGAACATCCCCCCGGACCGCGCGCCGAGCCCGGAGATGCTGCTCGGGATCCCGGGGATCAACCCGATCATCCCCCTGGGGTACGGGATCTTCGCCCTCGCGATCGCGGTCGGGATCCACGAGTTCATGCACGGGATCCTCGCGAGGGTCGCGAAGGTGAAGATCGAGAGCCTCGGCCTCCTCTTCGCGATCCTCCCGATCGGGGCGTTCGTGGAGCCCTCGGAGCCCGAGATGAAGGCGCTCCCGCGGCGGGAGCGAGCCCGCATCTACTCCGTGGGCGCGGGGATCAACCTCCTCCTCGCGGTCCTATTCGGGGTCCTGTTCAGCACGATGATGCTGTACGGCGTCGAGCCCGTCGCGCCCGGCATCGGGATCGTCGACTTCACGTCTCCCACCGCACCCGCGCTCGCGTCCTCGTGGCCCGAGGCGATGAAGGCGGGGAGCGTGATCACGGCCCTGAACGACACGCCCACACCGACGTTGTCCGCCCTCCAGGCCGCGCGGTCGCGCACGGTCCCGGGGCAGAACGTCAGCGTGGACGCGTGGGTGGACGGCGGTGCGCGCCGGTACTGGGTCATCCTCGGCGACGATGGGACGGGCACGCCGATCCTCGGGATCCGGACCGTGGAGACGACGACCGGGTTCTACCATCCGTTCACGGACGCGGGCCGGTACGGCGGCGTCCCGGGGTCCATGCTCCTGTTCATCTCCCTCCCGTTCACGGGGTACGTCCCGCTCCAGTCCCCGTCGACGGAGTTCTACCGGCTCACGGGCCCGTGGGCCGCGGTCCCCGCCCCCGCGTTCTACCTGATCGCGAACACGCTCTACTGGCTCTTCTGGCTGAACCTCATGCTCGGGGCGACGAACGCGCTCCCCGCGGTCCCCCTCGACGGTGGGTTCGTGTTCAAGGACGGCGTGGAGGCGATTCTTGCCCGGCTCCGGAAGGGGCAGCCCGCGGAGAAGCGGGACCGCGTCGTGCGGGCGGTGAGCTACGCGTTCGCGCTCCTGATCCTCGCGCTCATCGTGTGGCAATTCGTCGGCCCCCGGCTCCGGTTCTAGCGCGAGAAGGGACGTACCGCGGCCCTGGGTCAAGCCGCAAGGAGCCCGAGGAACCCGCTCACGATCGCGAGGACGGAGAGGATCCCGCCGACCCCACCGGGGACGAACAGGGTCACGAGCCCCAGGACGAGGTTGATGAGCGCCCCCGTGCGGGTCCGGCCCCAGCTGAACCAGCTCGCCCGCCCTCGGTAGATGAGATAGCTCCCGTAGAGGATGCCGAACCCGAGGACGATCCCGATGACATTGAGGGCCCCTTGCCCCGCGGCGGCGGCCAGGATTAGGACGCCCGCGACGAGGCCCAGGATCGCGGCGAGGAAGGCGAGGAGCCGCTTCTCGGACATGGGAGAGACCGGCGAGCCCATCCTATTTCAAGCTTCATGGACATCCGTCGAACGCGGCGGGCGGGGTAGAAAAGGCTAGTGGGTGACGACCTCGAACCCGCCCTCGTCGAAGATCAAAGGGTAGTACCCGCGGCGGTGCGCGGTCTTCCGCATCTTCACGACGCTGACGAAGAGGTTTACCTGCCGGTCCTCCCGCCGCAGGTCGAGGTGCAGGATCCCGTCGGAGAGGAAGTCCTCCCCGTTCGTGCAGAACTTGTCGGAATCCTGCTCCATCTCCGCGATCAGGACCGTCGTGATCTCGAGCTCCCGGAGCCACTCGAAGAACCGGAACAGGTCGTCCCGCGGGTCCTCGAACTTCGCCATCACCTCGAGGACGGGGAGGGAGTCGATGACGAGGAGGGAGATGTCCATCGTCTTGTCGAGGTTGTCCACGTACATCTTGAAGACCTCGAGCCACGACTTGTTCGCGAGCTGCTTGAGCTTCTTCCGGATCAGGCCGAGGTCGAGGACGCTGAGCTTCGATTCGAGCCCCTTGATGTCCATCCCGAGGCCGGCCATGTTCTCCAGCAGGCTGTCCCGGGACTGCTCGAGGGTCACGTACACGCACCCGAGCCCGTCGCTCTTCGCGTTGTGGTAGACCATGCTGAACGCGACGGACGACTTCATCGTGCCCGGCTTCCCCGCGAGCAGGACCACGTGGGCCTTCGGCACGCCCCCCTGGAGCTGCTCGTCGAGGCCGCGGATGTACGTGCGGATGCGGGGGGCCGGCATGGGTCACCTGGCGCGGTCGCATCGGGAAGGATGGAGATAAAGATTCTCGCACGGTTCTCCGGAGGAGGACCGAGGCCCTAGGTCGCGCGGGCCTCCGCGCCAACGATGCCGAGGATGCCGCCGATGATGATCAGGACCTCGGCGAGGCCGAAGGAGATCAGGAAGAGCGCGACGACGCCGATCACGATCGTGAGCAGCCCGCCCGTGCTCATCCTCCCCTTGTAGATGAACAGTCCCCCGAGGATCGCCGCGATCCCGAGGATGACCTCGACGGCCTTGCGGGCGAGGAACTCCAGGTCGACGTTCGCGTTGCGGGCGATGTTCGCGGCCCCGGCGAGGATCAGGATGCCGCCGATGAGGGCGAGAAGGAACCCGATGATCGCGAGGACGCGCTTCTCCGTCACGGGGCGCGCGTACGCCCCCGCCGTTATTTCACCCTTTCCCGCCTGTTATCCCTTCTCGAGGCCGGCGAGCGCGAAGATCCCTCCGGGCAGCCCGTGGTACGCGTCCCGCCCGCGGTACATCCGGAGCGTCCGGAACGCGGTCTCGAGGCGGAGCTCCACCGCCATGCGCGCGTGGTGCTCGTTGGGCCCCGGGCATGTGAGGCCGAGCTGCGCGGGCCCGAGGCGGGCGAGGAGGGCGTGCAGGAGGTCCCCCGCGACCTCGGGCATCGTCGGGTTCGCGACCCACGGGCCGACCTCCGCGGAACCCCCGTCCGCGTTCGCCACGATGTACCCCCGGACGCCTCCCTCATCCCTCGCGACGAGGAACGTCCGCGGGAACTCCGCGAGGAGCCGCGCCAGGAGCCGGTCCCGCCGCGCACCGAAGTAGAAGGAGTCGAAATGGGCGATCGTGGGCAGGTCGTCCGGGGTCGCGGGCCGGGCGGACCCAAGGGCCCCGCCCGCGGCGACCTTCCCGTGGTACCGCACGTTCTCGTACTCCCCGCGGAACCCGAGGGTCTCGTAGAACGGCACGACGTGGAGGTATGCGTTCAGGCGCGCGGTCTCCACACCGCTCCGGTCGAGATAGTCCAGGGTCGCCGTCATCAACGCCTCCCCGACGTGCTTCCCCCGCGCGTCCGGGTGGACGATGACGGCGCCGATGAACGCGAGCTTGTCGTACGTGGTCGAGCACGTGATCCCGACCCGCTTCCCCGCGAGGCGGGCGACGAAGCATCCAAGCGGCTCGAGGGCGAGCAGCCGCTCGAGGTCCGCCCGGGTGTACCCCCAGTTCTCGAGGTCCGTGAGGCGGACGGCCCAGGTCACGTCCCGCTTCGTGAGGACTCGGACATCCGCGCCCGCCACAGTTCCACCCTCCGCTGGAGCTCCTCGACCTCGTCGCAGTCGTGATAGCCGTACGTCACGTACCGCTTTTCCTTCCGCGCATGCTTGTACATGCACGGCCCGTACTCGTCATCCTCCTGGCCGTACCACTTGTCGCAGTCCTTGCACTGGTGGCGGGCGGGCAGCCGCCTCTGCAGTTCCTCCGAGTTTACATCCCCCAAAAACGATCCGTCCTCCTCTTGATCTCCGCGATCTGGTCGAGGGTCTCCTTCTCGTCCGGGTTCAGCGGCTGGTCCCGCAGGGCCCGCGCGGCCTCCTCGGGGAGGTCCACGAACAGGACGTCGCCGCCCTCGACCTGGCGGCCGACGGTGACGCCCTCCACCGCAATCGCGACCTCCTTACCCGCCACGGCCTCCGTGACGACCTCCTCCCCGCTCCGGATCGACCGCACCCGCCCGAGCGGCTTCCCGTCGTCCCGCATCAGCGGGAGGCCTGGCCGCAGCCGGCCCGCGAGCACGCGGACGCCGAAGATCGCGGGCTTGCTCGCGCGGAACACGAACTCCGGGAGGAAGAGGACCTTCGCGGGGTACGGCCGCTGGAGCCGGCGCGCGGCGTCGAGCTCCTGCTCCCGCGTCTCCACCCAAGCTTGGTACGCCTGGAGGAGCCCGTAGATCACGTCCCCTTCCAGGACCTTCACGTCGTCGTGCTTGAGGAGCTCGTCCTTCGCGTCCTCGAGAACCGGCACGTTGAACGCGAGGATCACGCGATGGAGGGGCTCGCCCACGGTCGCGGCATCGACGACGTCCCTTCGGGAGACCGGTCCGACGCGGGCGAACTTGATCGGGGTCCCCGACGCCTTGCACTCGTGCGCGATCGCCTCCAGGGAGCCGAGGGCGTCCGCCTTCACGAGGATCCCCTCGTCCGAGGTCTCGACCTTCGGGACCGTCTCCGACGCCACGGCCGCGACCACGGTCTTGAGCGTCCGGGCCTTCGCCTCCCGGAGGGGCGCGCCCGCCAATGCGCCCTCCACCCCGCTCGCGGCGATCTTCACGCCCGCCGCCGCGGTCACCCGTTCGACGGAGTCGAACCGGTCCTGCGGGTCCCGGATCTCGTCGAGGGGCCGCGGCCGGAGGACCGCCTTCACCTTCGTGACGATCGGCGCACCGGCGGAGCCGAGGACGATCGTGTCCCCCCGGTTCAGGACCCCCTTGTAGATGATCGCGTCCAGCGTCGGGCCGAGCCCCTTCTCTTCCTTCACCTCGAGGATCGTGCCCTCCGCGGGTCCTTCCGGGACCTTCAGGTCCGCCTCCAGGAACCTCTGGGCGAGGCCGATGAGCATGAGCAGGAGCTCCGGGATCCCGACGCCGTGCTTCGCGCTCGTGGGCACCATCGCGACCGTCGTCGCGAAGTCCTGGATCTTGTCGTACCGCTCCGCGCTGAACCCGTGCTCGAAGAACTTGCCGACGACGGCGTACATCCGGCGGTCGAGCTCCTCCCGCACGGCCTCGTTCTGCTCCTGGATCGCGGCGGCGAAGGGCACGCGTTCCACCTTTCGCCAGCCGGGCACCATGTCCACCTTGTTCGCGGCGACGAGGAACGGGGTCTTGTACCGCTTCAGGATGTTGATCGACTCGATCGTCTGGGGGCGGAACCCCTCGTTCACGTCGACGACGAGGACGGCGAGGTCCGCGAGGGCCCCGCCCCGGGCGCGCAGGGTCGTGAACGCGACGTGGCCCGGGGTGTCGATGAACAGCAGGCCCGGGATCTTGAACGACTTGCCCTTGACGAGGTCCCCGCAGATCGCGAGGATCGCGTCGAGCGGCACCTCGGTGGCCCCGATGTGCTGCGTGATCCCGCCCGCCTCGCGCGCGACGACGCTCGTCCCGCGGATCTGATCGAGCAGGGAGGACTTGCCGTGGTCCACGTGTCCGAGGACGGAGACGATGGGCTGGCGGGTGTAGGTTCCCATGGGTCGGCGTTCGTAGACGCCGTAGCGTATTAGAAGTTGCGGCGGAAGAGGCGTGGCCTTCCGGAAGCGTTATTTACATGCACGCACATACACAGGTGCATGGGAACAAAGACGATCTCCCTTGAGGACTCGGCCTATGAGAGGCTCCGGGCGGCAAAGCGCGCGGGGGAGAGCTTCTCGGATGTCGTCCGGCGGGTCCTGGCGAGCCGCGAGCCATCCTTCTCCGACTTTGAGGGCCTTCTTGACCGGCGGGGGGCGAAGGCGCTCGCAGACGCGATTGCAAGGATGCGGGACCAGGACATCCAGGCGCAGAAGTCGCGGATGAGCGGACGGCGGTAATCCCCGTGGGCGTTATGGTGGACTCCACCTTCGTCATCGACGTCCTCCGCTCGGATCCGGCGGCCCTCCAGAAGTCTCGGGACCTCGACGCCCGGCCGGATGCCAAGGTCCTCTCCACACCGGTGGTGTACGAGATCACCGCCGGCCTTCTCTACACCCGTTCTCGATCGGAGGCCACAGCGTTCCGGGCGCTGGCTTCCCGATTCGTGATCCTACCGTTTGATGAACCCGCTGCCGCGAGGGCGGCGGAGGTCCGCGCGGAGCTCATGCGCCTGGGTCGGGCGAAATCTCACGTCGACGTGATGATTGCGGGAGTGGCCTCAGCGGGCGGACACGTCCTGATCACCCGCGATAGCGATTTTCGGGACATCGCGAACGTCGTAGGGCTTGCGGTCGAGGCGTATTGATCAGGCACCGAGGAAGTCCCCCGTCGGACGGACGTCCCCGCGCCGAGCCTCGATGCTCACTCGTACAGCCACGCCTCGTCGATGCGGGTGTACTCAAGGAGCTCTTCGGGTTTGAAGAATAGGTCGATCTCCCGCCTCGCGCTCGTGGTGGAGTCCGACCCGTGGATCAAGTTCCTCCCGATCTGGAGGCCGAAGTCCCCGCGGATTGTGCCGGGCTCCGCCTCCGCGGAATTCGTCTTCCCCATCATCCTCCGGACGACGGCGACCGCCCCGTCCCCCTCGAGGACGATGGCGACGACGGGGCTCGACGTCACGTATTTCACAAGGCCCTCGAAGAAGGGCTTGCCCTTGTGCTCCGCGTAGTACGTCTCCGCGAGCCCCTTCGAGACCCGCATCGCCTTCATGCCGACGAGCTTCAACCCGCGGCGCTCGAACCGGTGCACGATCGTGCCCACGAGCCCGCGGTGCACCGCGTCCGGCTTCAGGAGGACGAACGTCCGCTCGCGCGGCACGGGCTCACGCCCCCTTCTTCGGCTTCTTCGCGGGCTTCGCCTCGACCTTCGGGGCCTCCTCCTCGCCCCCGCCCCGGCGGCCCTTCACCTTCTTCGACTCCTCGTCGAGCCACCGCTTGAGGGTGTTCCGCCCCTGCGGGGTCTCGAGGAAGCTCATGAATTCCTGCGGCTCGATCTTCTCGACGTGTTTCGCTCCGTGCTTCTTCCGGTACCAAGGGGTGATCTGGATCCTGAGGGCGTCCGAGCCCGCGAAGCGCGCGAAGTGGGCCTCGGCCTGCGGCCGGGCGAGGTCGGGGCCGAGGCGATGGTCGATCAGGTCCACGACGTCCGCGGGGATCGCCTTGCCCTTCGGGGGTTCGACGTCCAGGAGGGCGCCTCCCGCCTCCGGCTCGGCGGCCGCGGGGACCCCCGCGGGTCCTTCCTCGACGAGCCCTCGCGCCCGCCGGAACTGCTTCGTCCACCGGGTCCACCGGGGCTGGCGCCCGAGGTGCAGGAGGTTCCGCTCGCACTTGCCCGAGCAGAAGAAGTGGATCGTGCCGTCGCGGCGGATGTACATCTTCCCGGTCCCGGGCTCGATGTCGTTCCCGCAGAACGCGCAGGTCCGGGTGATGGGCACGAGATGATCACCTCACGCTGAGCTTCCGGGCCTCGCGGGCGGTCTCCCGCAGGGTGAGCACGTCGCCGATCGCGATCGCGCCCTTCACGTTCCGGGTGATGATCCGCCCCTTGTCCGGCCCCGTCCGGACCCGGACCTTCACCTGGGTCGCCTCGCCGGTCATGCCGGTGCGGCCGACGATCTCGACGACCTCCGCCTCGAAGCCTTCCTCTTCCGCCATCGCCGCTCAACCTTATTTCTTCAGGGCCCGCAGCTTGTTCGCGAGGTCGTCCATCATCGGCTTCGCCTTCCCCGCGTCGACTACGGCGATGCTCGCGGTGGCCTTCCCGAGGCCGCACGCGACCCCCAGCTCCTGCTTCGAAGGCACGTACCCGTACGCCACGCCCTTCTCCTCGCACAGGAGCGGCATGTGGGCGAGGATCTCCTCCGGCTGGACGTCCTCCGCCATCACGACGAACTGGGCCTCGCCCCGCTCGACGAGTTTCGTGACCTCGTTGGTCCCCTTCCGGATCTTGCCGCTCTCCTTCGCGACCTCGACGACCTGGTAGATCTTGTCCGTCAGGTCCTTCGGGACCTCGAACCGCACGTAGATGGCCTTCGCCATTGGAGACCTCCTTCAGTTCTTCCGAACCTCATCATTCATCGGCTCTCCGAGAAGAGCGGCGAGCGAGAACTCTGGGGCTATTAAAGGCTTTGCGGGCACGTCCCGCCCTCCGGGAATCCGGGCCTCGTTCGGCGCAGTGAGCGGGGCTCGCGTTCCCGCATTTTTCGTCCGTGCTCGCCCGCAGCGACGGGGGAGAATGCAGCTCGAACGTCGGTCAACTCCCCTCCGACCCGCATGTGGTGGGCGGCATGTCCGCCTGAGCATTCTCCAGGGGGCCTAGCGAGTCTTCCGTCGCCGCCGAACCTGGGTTCGCCGTCCCGGGGCGATCGGCTCCCAGAACTCCCGCCGCGTGTCGCGGACGGTCGGGCGGAATTCGCGCGCGACCCGCAGGTGTCGGAGGTCGATATCCGCGATCACGACGTCCTCCTCGAAGTCCTTGGCCCGCCCGAGATCCTCCCCCCGTGGGCCGATCGCCTGGGTCCCTCCCTGGAACACCATGTTCAATTCCGTGCCCACGAGGTTCGTGTACAGGACGAAGATCGTGTCCTCGATTGCCCGCGCGGGGAGGATGCGGTCGAAGAAGGTCTTGCTCGTCGCGGGGGCGGCGCTGATCACGACGAGCGCGTCCGCGCCTTGGAGCGCGTAGGCCTTCGCCAGTTCCGGAAAGAACGCGTCGTAGCAGATCAGGAGCCCGAGTCTCCCGAGCTTCGTGTCCGCGAGGACGAGATCGGACCCGCGGCCGAAGTACAGGCCCTCCTCGAATGCTCCGAAGTTCGCGGGGTG
>VBMI01000092.1 GCA_005878955.1 Methanobacteriota archaeon | reverse complement strand
CCCGTCTCGCCCGTCGTCCTGTTTGTCACGACCCGCACGTCGTCGATCGGTTCCGCCGTCGACCCCGTGATCACGACGACACGCTTCCCCTCGAGCTCCCGCGTGCCGATCCGGCGGATCACCCGCTCGACGATTTCCTCCGTGTCCGCGAGCTTCGCCTTCTCCTCCTCGAACTTCGGGGTAACGAACTCCACCCCGAGCTTCTCGAGGGTGCGGATGTGACCCGCGATCAGCGGGTTGTTGTACATCGTCTCGTGCATCGCGGGCGCGATGACGATCGGGATGCCCGCCCCGAGGGCGTTCTGCGCGAACGTCGTCACGACCGTGTCGTCGATGCCCATCGCGACCTTCGCGATCGTGTTCGACGTGGCGGGCGCGATGAGGAGGAGGTCCGCGGTGCCGTCCGTCCCGACGAGCTCGATGTACGGCACGGACCCGTCAATGCGGGTGATCGCCTCCCGGCCCGTCGCGAAGTGGAGCGCGTTGGGGTGGACGATCTCCGTCGCGTCCTTCGACAGGACGGGCACGACCTCCGCGCCATGGCGGATGAGCTCCCGCGCGAGCTTCACCGTTTCCACTGCGGCGATGCTCCCGGTCACCGCGAGGACGACCAGCTTCCCCTTCAGCTTCTCCGACTTCGCGCCGTGGATGCGCTTTGAGGGGTGCACCGCGCGACGAATTCCCCGAACGCGATTTATACCTATGGCACGGAGGGCAACGGGGAGGAACCTTAATGCCCATGTCGACCGTCTCCCCCCCGGGGTTCCATGCAGGCTCCAATGCCACCCGGTTCCCAAGAGGGGTGGCCGGGGGGCCCGATTGTGTCGGGGTTCCCGCCGACCAGGTTCGTAAAGCTGTTCGCGATCCTCGTCGGGCTGCTCCTCTTCGTGGGGATGGCCGCGTTTCACGCGGTGATCCTGCTCCCAATACCCGGGACGCCGATGCCCACGGACCCGGACGCGGCCGCATATGTCCTCACGATCCGCGCCCTGCGGGTCGTCTTCGCCGCCGCGATGGACGCGGCGGTCGCACTCGCGATCACGTGCAGCTGGTACTGGGGTCTGATTCGCCCGGACCTGACGGAGGGGACGCGCCGGGGGCTCCTCGTCTTCGGGACCGTGACCCTCGCGATCTGGATGATTCTCAATTCGATGTCGGTGTCGTTCCGTTTCCCGTGAGCGCCGCGGCGGGACCAACCTTTAATCTGGCCGGCGGGTTAGCCGCGCGCCCATGGACTACGACTCCCTCTTGAAGGAGCTGTACGGCCTCGAGCGGTTCGGGATCAAGCTCGGCCTCGAGACGATCACGGAGCTCCTCGGCCACATGGGGAACCCCCACCGGCGGTTCAAGACCGTCCACGTGACGGGGACGAACGGGAAGGGCTCCGTGTGCGCGTTCGTCGCGAGCGTCCTCCGGAAGGCGGGGTACCGCGTGGGCCTGTACACGTCCCCCCACCTCGTGCGGTTCAACGAGCGGATCCAGGTCGACGGGCTGGAGATCTCGAACGCGGACGTCGCACGCATCTACGCGGAGATGCAGCCCGCGATCGCGAAGACCTCGGGCGGGTCGAAGGTCAAGCAGCCCACGTTCTTCGAGGTCACGACCGCGATGGCCTTTCACTACTTCGCTGAGCGGGCGATCGACATCGGCGTGATCGAGGTTGGCATGGGCGGGCGGATGGACGCGACGAACGTCATCCACCCCCTCGTCGCGGTCCTGACCCGCATCGGGCTCGAGCACACCGAGCATCTCGGGAAGACCGAGGACCGCATCGCCCGGGAGAAGGCGGGGATCATCAAGCCCGGGTGCCGCGTCGTGACCGTCGAGCAGCCCACCGTGCCGCTCATCACCGCGCAGGCCCACGCCCTCGGCTGTCCGATCACCGTCGTCGGTCGCGACGTCCGGTACGGACGGCTCTCCTTCGACCGACGCGGGCAGCGGGTACAGGTCTCCGATGGCGGGAGTCTCGACTTGGAGATCCCGCTGCTCGGGTCGTACCAGCCGGAGAACGCCGCGGTCGCGTACGCCGCGGTGCGCGAGCTCGCCCGGATGGGCATCGAGGTCCCCGACGCTGCAATCGCCTCGGGGTTCCGGGAGACCTCGTGGCCGGGACGCCTCCAGATCGTCCGGGAGCGGCCCGTCGTCGTGGTGGACGGGACCCACAACGCGCCGGGGGTCCCGACCCTCGCCGCCTCCCTGCGGGAGCTGTTCCCGGAGATCCGGCCGACGTTCGTCCTCGGGATCCTCGACGACAAGGACCTGCGGGCGTTCGCGGACCACCTCGGCCCGCTCGCCTCCCGCCTGGTCCTGGCGAAGCCCGACACCCCTAGGGCGTACGCCCCCGAGGACATCGCCCGCGCCTTCGCGGCCCATGTGCCGGACCCGCTGATCGTCCCCAAGGTGTCCGACGCCGTGGACCGGGCGATCTCGGTGGCGGGCCCGGCCGGGCTCGTCGTCGTCACGGGTTCCATCTACACGGCGGGGGAGGCCCTTGCGCATCTCCAGGGCCCGCAAGGTTGAGATCGTCCTGCGGGACCTCGGGCGGCGGTACGCCGAGGACGACCCCCTCCAGGGGGAGGGCACGACCCTCGCGAAGCTCACCGCGGAGACCGAGGACCCGTTCAAGGTCCTGATCGGCACGATCCTGTCCCAGCGGACCCGCGACGAGAAGACGGAGGTCGCATCCCGTCGCCTCTTCGCGAGGTACGACACGGTGGACGCCCTCGCCCGGGCCCGCGTCGCGGAGGTCCAGCGGCTGATCAAGCCCGTCGGCTTCTACCGCCAGAAGGCCCGCAAGCTCCGCGAGGTGAGCCGTGTGCTCCTCGCCCGCCACGGCGGCCGGGTGCCGGACACGTACGAGGAACTGATCGAACTCCCCCAGGTGGGCCCGAAGACCGCCAACTGCGTCCTCGTGTACGGGTACGGCCGCGAGGCCCTCCCGATCGACACGCACTGCCACCGGATCCCGAACCGGATCGGGCTCATCCGGACGAAGACCCCGGAGGAGACCGAGCGGGCCCTTGGCCGCATCGTGCCGCGCGAGTACTGGGTGAACGTGAACGAGTGGTTCATCCGGTTCGGGAAGGAGGTGTGCAAGCCCGTCGGCCCGCGGTGCGGGGAGTGCAACTTCACGGCGTTCTGCGGGTACTACCGTGGGCGGGGGCAGCGATGAGGCTCGACGCGATCGCGTACCGGGTCCACGAGAGCCCCCGGACGGAGCCGTTCGTGATCGCGAGCGGGAGCTCCACGTCCACGACGAACGTGATCGTCCGGATCGAGAGCGGCGGCCTCGTCGGCACGGGGAGTGCGTGCCCGAACTCGGTGACGAAGGAGACGCGGGACTCGATCGTTCGCGCGCTCGCCTTCCTGGCCCGAGACCTCCGCGGGCGGAGCTTCGGGAAGAGTCTCGAGCTCGCGGACGCGATGGACAAGGCCCTCGCGGGGAACCCCGCCGCGAAGGCGGGTGTGGACATCGCCTTCCATGACCTACGGGCGCAGGAGGCCGGCGTCCCGCTGTACCGCCTGCTCGGCGGGGGGTCACGTGACCGCATGCCGACGGACATGACGATTGGGATCATGTCCCTCGAGTCCGCGGTGACGAAGGCCCGGTATTGGACCGGGCGGGGGTTCCGCGCCCTGAAGGTCAAGGTGGGGCTCGACGCGGTGGGCGACGTCCGCAGGCTGCGGGCTGTGCGGGAGGCCGTAGGCCCAGCGCTCGAGTTGCGGGTGGACGGGAACCAGGGCTACTCCCTGAACGCCGCGCTCGCCGTCGCGAAGGAGCTCCCCGCAATCGGCGCGGCGGTGTTCGAGCAGCCGCTCCCCGCCGAAGACCTGAACGGCATGAAGGTCCTCACGGAGGCCTCCGGCGTCCCCGTCATTGCGGACGAGATGGTCCTCACCCCGCAGGACGCGATGCGTGTGCGCTGGGGCAGTTGCGCGCGCGCAGTGAACCTGAAGCTGATGAAGCACGGGGGGCTCCAGCGGGCGTCCGAGGTGAACACGGTGTGCGAGTCCGCGGCCCTCCCGGCGATGGTGGGCTGCATGGGGGAGAGCGTCGTGTCCGTCGCGGCGGGCCTCCACTTCGCGCTTGCGAGTGGGAACGTGCGGTGGGCGGACCTCGACTCCTTCTTCATGCTCGAGCGGGACGTCGCCCCGCCGCTGCGGTTCGAGGGCGGCGACCTCTTCGCGCCCACCGCGCCCGGGCTCGGGGTCCGCGTGGACGAGTCCCTCTTCGGTTGAGCGAAGGGTTCATCCCGGCCGCGCGGATTCGGGCCGCGGGGTGGAGTCGAATGGCGATCGAGTTCGACGTCGTCGTCCCGGACCGGCCCGGGGAGCTCGGCCGGCTCGCGAGGACCCTCTCGGAGAAGGGCGTGAACATCGACGCGATCGCCGCGTGCACGGGCGGCGGGAAGGGCTACGTGTCCCTGCTCCTCCCGGAGGGGCGGAGGACCCGCGACGTCCTCCGGTCCGCGGGCTACGAGTACGTCGAGAAGACGGTCCTCACGGTGACCCTCGACGACAAGCCGGGGACCCTCGGGGACCTCGCGAAGCGCCTCGCGGAGGCGGGCGTGAACGTGACGAGCGTGATCACCCTGGCCACGGGGGGCGGGCGGGTCCAGCTCGCGATCGGCGTGGACGACCTCGAGCGCGCCCGGCGCGTCGTGTGACGGCGCAACCGTTTTCTCGGGGCTCCGCCTCCCGCGGGCGGGTGTGGCCGTGGACCTGACCGACGTGTTCGACCGGATCGACCGGCATGCGGACGAGAGCCTCGCGACGCTCGCGGATTTCTGCCGGATCCCGAGCGTCTCCGCGGAGAAGCGGGCCCAGCCGGAGGCGGCCGCCTTCCTGCGCGGCCTCCTGGGCCGGATCGGCATCGAGGCCCGAGAGTTCCCCACGGACGGCGGGCCGAACGTCGTCTTCGGCGAGCTCCGCGCCGGGGAGGACCGTCCGACGATCCTCCTCTACAACCACTACGACGTCCAGCCCGTGGACCCGGTCGAGGAGTGGAAGACGGACCCGTTCTCCCCCGTGATCAAGGACGGCAAGCTGTTCGCCCGCGGGAGCGGGGACACGAAGGGGAACGTCGTCGCCCAGGTCGCCGCGGTGCAGGCGTTCCTTGAGACGCGGGGCCGCCTCCCGTGCAACGTGAAGTTCGTCGTGGAGGGCGAGGAGGAGGTCGGGAGCCCGCACTTCCGGTCGTTCGTCGAGGCGAATCGCGAGATGCTCCGGGCGGACGGCGCGACGATCGAGGGCGGGGAGCACTCGATGCGCGGGGTCCCGAAGGTGGAGTTCGGGTGCAAGGGCACGCTGTACGTCCAGCTCACCGCCCGCACGGCGGCGGTGGACCAGCACAGCATGTGGGCGCCGATCATGCCGAACGCGGCCTGGCGGCTCATCCACGCGCTCGACACCCTGCGGGACGAGCGGGGGAAGGTCCTGATCCCGGGCTGGACGAGGACCGCGATGAAGCCCACGAAGGAGATGCGGTCGTACCTCCGGAGGGCGGAGTTCCGGGAGCGGGACCTCCTGAAGGCGTGGGGGATCCGGGCGCCCCTCGTCCCGAAGCACGGCGCCGCCCTCCTCGAGCACGCGATGTTCTCGCCGACGTGCACGATCTGCGGGCTCACCTCCGGGTACCAAGGCGAGGGGACGAAGACGGTGAACCCGGCGGTCGCGAGGGCGAAGGTCGATTTCCGGATCCTCCCGGGGATGCGGTCCCGGGCGCAACTCAAGGTGCTCCGGAAGTACCTCAAAACGAAAGGCTTCGGCGACATCGACGTGAAGTTCCTCGACGCGATCGAGCCGAGCGCGACCCGCTACGACACCCGGATCTCGAAGGCGGCGATCGCGTCCGCGAAGGACGTGTACGGCCGGCCACCCGACGTGTGGCCCTGGTCCCTCGGGGCCTCCGCCACGGGGTTCTTCAACGAGATCGTCCGCGTCCCTTCGATCAGCGGGCCCGGGGTGAGCTACGAGGCGAGCGGGTACCACGCGCCGAACGAGCACATCCGGATCGCGGACTTCCGGAACGGGGCGAAGTACTTCGCCTCGCTGATGCAGCGGTTCTAGCGCTTCCCCCGGAGGACCTCCGCGACCGCCTCGCCGCGGCGGGGCTGGGAGGCCCGCCCGAGGCCCGGGAAGTCGATCGCCTCGACGGGGGCCTTGACCGCATCGCGGTACCCGTCGACGGCCTTCCGGTACTCCAGGGAAAGCAGGTCCACGATCCGCTCGGGCCGCGCGCCTTTGACCAGCGCCGCGAGGACCTCGGGAAGCCCGCCCTCCTGCCACCATCCGTGGAGGGTGCCCAGGCCCGGGAGGTTCTCCGCCATCGAGAACCCGTACGTTCGGATGGGCTCGCGGGAGAGCACGAGGCCGTAGAGCGCGGACACGATCGCGACCTCGACGCCCGCCGTGCGCGACTCCCACGCCTCGGGGGGGATGTGCCGGTACATGTTCCCGTCGTAGCGGAGGTAGGCGGACAGCAGGTCCACCTTCCCCCGTGCGGCAGGGTCGACGTCCGGTCCGGGCGCGAGCTCCGCGGCCGCCGCGACCTTCGTGCGGAGCTCGACGAGCCGCGCGAGGTCTCCGGGAGGCAGCGCCTCGCTCACGGAGGGGCCGGTGACTCCCGCGGTGGAGCCCGCCCGCTTCCGAGTGGAGTCCGGGATGAGCACGAGGACTCGGATTGCGCCCATCGGTTCCGCCGGAACCCCCGCAGCGGGATGAGGCTTTGCGCGGCCGAAGCTTGATGTCGAATGCGGGCGTTCGCTGGGCCATGATTGACACCGCCGACCGGCAGAAGGTGTACAGCGTCGTCGACTCGCGGTTCGACGACTTCGTGCGGGAGCTCTCGGAGTACACCCGCGTCGCCACGATCTCCGCCCAGGGAACGAAGTTCGCGGAAGGCGCCGAGGCGACCCGGAAGGTCCTCGAGGCCCACGCCGCCCGCGTGCGGGTGATGCCCGAGGAGGGCGGCCCGCCGGTCGTCGTCGGGGAGATCGAGGAGGACCCGTCCCTCCCATGGGTGATCCTGTACAACCACTACGACGTCCAGCCCGTCGACCCGCTCGACGAGTGGGAGTCCGACCCGTTCGACCCCGTGGTCAGGGACGGGAAGCTCTTCGGCCGCGGGACCTCGGACACGAAGGGGAACTGCGTCGCCCAGGCGATCGCGATCCAGGCGGTCCGGGACGTCGTGGGCCGCCTCCCGGTGAACGTGCGGTATCTCCTCGATGGCGAGGAGGAGAGCGGGAGCCCGCACCTCCCCCCGTTCGCGGACGCGCACCCGGAGCTCTTCAGGGGCCTCGGCGCGACGATCGAGGCCGCGAACCACGCGGCGGGCGGGAAGCCCGTGCTCTCCCTCGGGTCGAAGGGGATCCTCAGCGTGGAGCTCGGGGTGCGGACGGCGAAGGTGGACCAGCACTCCTCCCTCGCGACGGTCCTGCCGAACGCGGCGTGGCGGCTGATCGGGGCCCTCCGGACCCTTCGCTCGGAGAACGGGAAGGTCCTGATCGAGGGCTTCGAGGACGGCGTCCCGTCCCCGGACCCGGAGATGCTGCGGTACCTCCGGAAGAACAGCGCGGACCCGCTCGCGTACAAGGAGATCTACGGGGTGACCGAGGTGTTCGGCGGGAAGACCCGGTACATGCGCCTGAAGCGGTACATGTACGGGACGACGTGCACGATCGACGGCATGTGGAGCGGGTACACAGGGGCGGGCCACAAGACCGTGAACCCCGCGGTGGCCCACGCGAAGCTCGACTTCCGGCTCCTCCCGGGGCAGCGGCCGGACGCGGTCTTCGACAAGCTCGTCGCGCATCTTCGGAACAAGGGGTTCGGGGACGTGGCGGTCGAGAAGCACTCCACGTTCGAGCCCGCGTCGTCATCGATCCGGGAGCGACTCCCGCAGGCGATCCTGGCCGCGGTCCGCGAGGTCTACGGTGGGGAGCCCCTGGTGTATCCGTGGTCCGCGGGGTCGTCGACGACATGGTTCTTCACCCGCGTCGGCACTCCGTCGCCGCACCCGCCCGGCGTCGGGTACGACGGGAGCCGGGCGCACGCGCCGAACGAGAACATCCGGCTCGAGGACGCGCGGCGGTCGATGAAGGCGATCGCGGGCATGATCATGGCCCTGTGAGGGCGCGAGAGCAGGATGGCCCGCGTTGGGCGGTCGTACCTCTGAGTAGAGGTACGCTCTGGCGGCGACCGGTCGAGTTCCGGGGACCGACTCCTAGGCGGGAGGGGACGGAGCGGGCGGGGGTGGCCCCACTGCCTCGTCCTGCTCTTCCTCTTCCACGAGCCGAGCGACCGCAACGATCTCGTCACCCGCGTCGAGGCGCTGGAGTCGCACGCCCCGCGTGGCGCGCCCCTTCACCCGGATGTCACTCACGGGGCACCGGATCACGACCCCCGCTTTCGTCGTCACGAGCAGGTGCTCGTCCGGCTCCACAATCTGGACCGTGACGACCTTCCCCTTCGCGTACTTCGCGCTCGTCGTCCGCACGCCCTTGGAGCCGCGGCGGGTCTTCCGGTACGACACGAGCGTGGACCGCTTTCCGTACCCGCTGCTGAGCACGGTGAGCAGCTCCGCGTCCGGGTTCTTCGACAGGGACATCGACACGACCTCGTCCCCGCCCCGGACCCGCATCCCGGCGACTCCCGCCGCGGTCCGCCCCATCGGCCGCACCTGCGTGATCGGGAAGCGGTTCGCGAACCCGCCCGCGGAGGCGAGGACGACCTCCTCGTCCCCCTGTGCGATCTGCGCGTCCATGAGCGCGTCCCCCTCGTTAAGTTTGATCGCCCGGATGCCCGAGACGCGGATGTTCTGGAACTCCGCGAGGCTCGTCCGCTTGATCCGCCCCTTCTTCGTCGCGTAGACGAGGTATCGGTCCTCGGGGAACTCCCGGGTCGGGATCATCGCCTCCACCTTCTCCCCGGTCTCCAGCCGCGGGAGCAGGTTGACGATCGGCTTCCCCTTCGCGTACCGGCCCGCGAGCGGCACCTTGTACGCCTTGAGCTTGAACACCTTCCCGAGGGAGGTGAAGAACAGGATGTAATCGTGCGTGGACGCGACGAACAGGTTCACGACGAAGTCCTCCTCCTTCGTCTCCATGCCCGTGACGCCCTTGCCGCCCCGGCGCTGGCTCCGGTAGGAGGTGACCGCGAGCCGCTTGATGTAGCCCGTGTTCGTGATCGTGACGACGTTGTCCTCCTCCGCGATCAGGTCCTCGACCTCGAGTTCCTCCGCCACGGCGAGGATCGTCGTGCGCCGGGCGTCGCCGTACTTCTCCTTCAGCTCCCGGAGCTCGCCCTTGATGATGTTCAGGACCCGCTCCTTTGATCCGAGGATTCCCTCCAGGTCGTTGATCGTCTTCTTCAGTTCCCCCTGCTCCGTCCGCAGGGCCTGGGTCTCGAGCCCCGTGAGCTTGCGGAGAGACATGTCGAGGATCGCCTTCGTCTGGTCCTCGCTCAGGAGGTACCGCGTCCGGAGCTGGCCCGCCGCGTCTTCCGCGTCCCGCGACCGTCGGATGATCCGGATCACGTCGTCGAGATGATCGATAGCGGTGAGGAGGCCCTCGACGATGTGCTCCCGCTGGCGGGCCCTGTTCAGGTCGAACTGCGTCCGCGCTCGAACGATCCCGACCCGGTAGTCGACGTAGGATTGCAGGAGGTCCTTCAGGCCGAGGACCTTCGGCTCCCCGCCGACGAGGGCGAGGTTGATGATCCCGAACGTGGAGTCCATCTGCGTGTGGTGGTAGAGCTGGTTGAGGACGACGTCTTCGATCGCGTCCCGCTTCAGTTCGAGGACGATCCGCATCCCCTCCTGGTCAGACTCGTCTCGCAGGTCCGTGACGCCGTCGATTCGCTTCTGCTTCACCAGGAGGGCAATCGACTCGACGAGCGTGCTCTTATTCACGAAGTATGGGATCTCCGTGATCACGATGCGGACCTTGTCACCCTTGCCCTCCTCGAACCCGGCCTTCGCGCGCACACTGATGAGGCCGCGTCCCGTGGAGTACGCCTCCGTGACTCCCGCCACGCCGTGGAGCACGCCACCCGTGGGGAAGTCCGGTCCACGAATCGGTCCCGTCTCCGGGTTGTAGAGGTCGGACAACGTCGCGTTCGGATTGTCAACCAGGACCAGGAGCCCGTCAACAATCTCCGCGAGATTGTGGGGCGGCATGTTCGTCGCCATCCCGACCGCGATGCCGCTCGATCCGTTCACGAGCAGGTTGGGGAACTTCGCCGGAAAAACCAAGGGCTCTTTCTGCGTCCCATCGAAGTTGTCCGCCCAATCGACGGTGTCCTTCTCGATATCTTGTAAGAGCTCTTCCGCGATCTTCGACAATCGGCATTCGGTGTACCGCATCGCAGCGGGCTCGTCTTCCGTGCTTCCCCAGTTCCCCTGACCCTGCACGAGGGGATAGCGGAGGGAGAAGTCCTGGACCATCCTCGCGAGCGCGTCGTAGATCGCCATGTCGCCGTGAGGATGGTATCTTGCGAGACAGCCGCCCACCACCCGTGCCGATTTCTTGAACTGGGCGCCGGAGGTCATCCCCTCTTCCCTCATCGTGTAGAGGATTCTCCGCTGGACGGGCTTCAGCCCATCGCGCACATCGGGGAGCGCGCGCCCGACGATCACGGACATCGCGTAGTCGATGTACGAGCGCTGCATCTCCTGCTCGATCGGCTGCAGGCGAATGCGCGCGCCCGGTTCTTGCTGCGCTCCCTCCGGCATGATCCACCTAGATGTCGAGGTTCACGACGTCTTTCGCGTGCTCCTCGATGTACTGCCGGCGGGGGCCGACGGCCTCACCCATGAGCACGGAGAAGAGCGCGTCCGCCGCGGCCGCGTCCTCGATCGTGACCTGCTTCAGGACCCGACGCTCCGGGTCCAGGGTCGTTTCCCAGAGCTCGTCCGCGTTCATCTCGCCGAGGCCCTTGTACCTCTGGTAGGTGACGCCCTTGTCCCCGAGTTGCTTCGCGAGATCTTCCCTCTGCTTCTCTGTGTAGGCGTAGAAGACCTCCTTGCCCTTTCTTATCTTGTACAGGGGCGGTTGGGCGATGTACACATATCCCGCGTCGATGAGCGGTCGCATGTATCGGAAGAAGAGAGTGAGGAGAAGGGTCGTGATGTGTTGGCCGTCGACATCCGCATCGGCCATCGTGACGTTCTTGTGATATCGAACCTTGGCAAGATTGAACTCGTCCCCCACCCCCCCTCCAATCGCCGTGATCAGGGCCCGAATCTCCTCGTTCTTCAGCATCTGGTCCATCCGAGCCTTCTCCACGTTCAGGATTTTCCCCCTCAGCGGGAGGATTGCTTGGAACTCGCGCTTCCGGCCCTGGCGGGCCGAACCTCCAGCGGACGGGCCTTCTACGATAAACAATTCTGACTTCGCCGGGTCCCGCTCCTGACAGTCCGCGAGCTTCCCCGGGAGATTGAATCCCTCGAGGAGACCCTTTCGGCGGGTGAGTTCCCGGGCCTTCCGCGCCGCCTCGCGGGCTTGCGAGGCGAGGACCGCCTTCTGCAGGATCGTTCCCGCGGCCTTCGGGGTCTCGTTCAGGAACTCCGTGAGCTTCTCGTACACCCCGGAGTCCACGATCCCCTTCATGTCCGAGTTCCCGAGCTTCATCTTCGTCTGGCCCTCGAACTGGGGCTCCGGGGTCTTGAGCGACAGAATCGCGGTGAGGCCCTCGCGGACGTCCTCGCCGTCGAGGCTCTCCCCGCTCTTCAGGTACTTGTTCCCCTTCGCGTAGTTGTTCAGCGCGCGGGCGAGCGCGGACTTGAACCCGATCAGGTGGGTCCCGCCCTCCACGGTGTTGATGTTGTTCACGAACGTGAAGATCGATTCCGCGTACCCGTCGTGCCACTGGAGGGCGGCCTCGATCTGCGTGCCGTTGTTCTCCTTCGAGAGGTAGATTGGCGGGTCGTGGAGGGGCGTCTTCGCGCGGTTGATCCACGTCACGTACTCCGCGATCCCTCCCTGGAACTGGAACACGTCTCCCTTCCCGTGCGCGGGGTCCGTGATCACGATCCGGAGGCCCTTGTTCAGGAACGCGAGCTCCCGGAGGCGGGTCGCGAGGGTCTCGAAGTCGAACGCGACGGACTCGAAGATCTGCGGGTCGGGCTTGAACGTGATCACGGTGCCCGTGCCGTCCGCGGGCCCGACCTCCTTCAGGTCTGCCTCCTTCTCCCCGCGGGCGAACCGGATGCTCCATTCCTTCCCGTCCCGCTTGATGCGGGCCTCGAGCCACTCGCTCAGCCCGTTCACGACGCTCAGGCCGACCCCGTGCAGCCCGCCGGACACTCGGTACAGCTTGTGCTCGAACTTGCCCCCCGCGTGCATGCGCGCGAGGACGAGTTCCGCGGCGGGGACTCCGTACTTCGGATGGACATCGACGGGTATCCCGCGGCCGTCATCGGCGACCGTCGCGCTGCCGTCCTCGTTGATCGAGACCTGGATGTTCTTGCAGAACCCCATCATCGCCTCGTCGATCGAGTTGTCGACGACCTCGTGGACGAGGTGGTGGAGGCCCCGCGCGTCGACGCTGCCGACGTACATCGCGGGCCGCTTCCGGACCGCCTGCAGGCCCTCCAGGACCTGGATCGACTCCGCGTCGTACGCGACGGATTCCGTACCCTCTTGTGCCATCTATCCTACACCGTTTTCCGAAACAAATCGGACCCCGATTTCCGCCCCTTCCGCAGCCCATCCCGAGGTGTCTTTCTGTAACCCTCGCGTGGACATAAAGGTTGGTACCCCAGTCTGTATGGAGAAAATGACCCATCCGACCGCGGGCCCGCCTTAAATACCCCCCCTTAAATACTCAGAGCCCGCCCCTGCCCCCTTCGTTCTCAGCGCTGAAAGCGACTCCGCAAGCCCCTCTGCAGCGGCCCTACTTCCGCCGCCACCGGACCCCGTCCTTCGTGTCCTCGAGGACGATCCCGAGGTCCGCGAGACGGGTCCGGATCGTGTCCGAGGTCGCGAAGTCCTTGCGCTTCCGCGCGTCCTCGCGAAGCTGGACGAGGAAGTCGAGGACGCCCGTGAGGATCCGGTCCGCGTCCGCCGACGGGGGCGAGAACAAGGAGAGGACCTCGTCGAATTCCCGGAACGCCTCCACCGTCTCGTGGAGGGCCGCCCGGCCCGCGCCCGCTTCGAGCGCGCGGTTCGACGCACTCACGAGGTCGTGAATCGCCGCGATCGCCTCGCGGGTGTTGAAGTCGTCGTCCATCGCGGCGGTGAACCCTGCGCGCGCGGTCGCGACTGCGGCCTTCAGCCCCGCGTCCCCGCTCCCCGAGGCGGGTGCGACCCGCTCCGCGGCCCTCGCGTTCACGACGCCGTCGCGGACGCGGCGGTACGCCGCGCTCGCCTCCTCGAGCCCCGCCTGGGTGAAGTTGATGGGGGAGCGGTATTGCGCGTTCAATAGGAAGAAGCGGAGCTCGTCGCCGGACACGACCTTCAGCGCGTCCTTGAGGGCCCAGAAGTTCCCCAGGGACTTGTGCATCTCCTCCCCGGCCACCATCAGCATCCCGGTGTGCATCCACGTCCGCACGAACGGCTTCACGCCCGTGAACGCCTCCGCCTGCGCGATCTCCGCCTCGTGGTGCGGGAAGACGTGCTCGACCGCGCTCCCGTGGAGGTCGTACTGGGGTCCGAGGTGGTGGATTGAGATCGCGGTGTCCTCGATGTGCCATCCGGGGCGGCCCTTCCCCCACGGGCTGTCCCACGCCGGCTCGCCGGGCTTCTGCGCCTTCCACAGGGCGAAGTCCGCGGGGTTCCGCTTGTTCGGGTCGGGGGTCACGCGCGCCCCGGGGCGGAGCTCCTCGACCTTCTGCCCGCTCAGCTTCCCCCAGTCCGTGTACTTCGTCGTGTCGTAGTACACGCTCCCGTCCCGGGCGACGTATGCGAATCCCTTCTGGAGGAGCCCCTGGATCTGCGCGATGATCTCCGGGATGTAGTCCGTCGCCCGCGCGTACAGGTTCACGGAGTCGCACCGGAGGGCCCGCATCCCCTCCTGGAACTCCCGCCAGTACGTGGCGACGATGTCCCTCCAGTCCTTCCCGGTCTTCTCGATCTTCTCGATGATCCGGTCCTCCATGTCCGTGACGTTCTGGAGGTAGAACACCGCGTACCCCTTCTGACGGAGGTACCGCGCGACGACGTCGAACGCGACGTACGTCTTCGCGTGGCCGACGTGGGCGGAGTCCTGCGGGGTGATGCCGCAGACGAACATCGAGACCCGGTTCCCATGGAGGGGGACGAACTCCTCCTTGCGGCGGGTGAGGGTGTTGTAGATCCGGAGGGGCATGCGCCGGTGCGGATTCGGGGGGCCGGTATTAAGGTTGAGGGGGTGCCGCCCCGGTCCCGTGAGCGTCGGGTCCTGCCGACCACGGAGTAGTTTCGGGGACCCCCGGCGAAGGCTCATGACCCTCCGCGGCATACCTCTACTTAGAGGTATGAACGTTGGAGATCGGGTGCGGTGCGAGGGTCCGCGAGTTCGATGGCCGGCGGTACTTCTACTTCTGGCACTACGAGCGCGAGGGAGGGAGGTCCCTGAGGAAGGAGGAATACGTCGGCCGCGTGGACTCGGATCGGGCCCGTGGCGATCTTCTCCGGAGGATCGCCGCCTACCACGGGAAGGCGGAGCAGGAGTTCGCGCGGCGGCGGGCTCGGGTCGAGGGATGGATCCTGCGGGAGCATACCTCTGCTTAGAGGTATAGGCCGGATCCTATCCGAGGGCGCGGCCGAGGTCCTCGATGAGGTCCTCCCCGTCCTCGATCCCCACGGAGAACCGGACGAGCCCGGCGGAGATCCCACGGGCCTCGAGCTCCTTCGGGGGCAGGGACGCGTGGGTCATCGAGGCGGGGTGCTCGATCAGGCTCTCCACCCCGCCGAGGCTCTCCGCGAGGGTCACGACCCCGAGCCGTTTCAAGACGTCCATCGTCCGGGGTCCGTCCTTGAGGACGAAGCTCATCATCCCGCCCGCGCGGCGCATCTGCCGCTTCGCGATGCTGAACCCCGGGTGGGAGGGGAGCCCGGGGTAGAGGACCCGCTCCACCTTCGGGTGCCCCGAGAGGAACTTCGCGACCGCCTCGGCGTTGTCGCAGTGGCGCTCCATCCGGACCGCCAGGGTCTTCACCCCGCGGAGGACGAGCCAGCAGTCGAACGGGCTCGGGACCGCGCCGAGGGCGTTCTGGGCGAACTTCAGGGGCTCGTGGAGGTCGTCCCGCCGCATCACGAGGGCGCCCCCGAGGACGTCCGCGTGGCCCCCCAGGTACTTCGTCATCGAGTGGACGACGAGGTCGATCCCCATCGCGAGCGGCTGCTGGAGGTACGGGGAGGCGAACGTGTTGTCGCACACGCTGATCGCGTCGTGCGCCTTGGCGATCGCCGCGAGTTCCTTCAGGTCGACGACCTTCATCCGCGGGTTCGTCGGGCTCTCCGCCCAGACCATCCGGGTCTCCGGCCGCACCGCATCCTCGACCGCGACGAGGTCCGTCATGTCCACGAACGTCGCGTCGATCCCGTAGCGGTTCATGATGCGGGTGAAGATCCGGAACACGCCGCCGTAGCAGTCGTCCGTGACGACGGCGTGGTCCCCTTTCTTCAGGAGGGTGAGCGCGGTCGTGATCGCCCCCATGCCGGAGCTGAAGCAGAGCCCGTGCTTCCCCTCCTCGAGGGCCGCGAGGTTCTGCTCGAGGCGGGTGCGGGTCGGGTTGATCCCCCGGGCGTAGTCGTGTTCACTCTGGTCCCGCTGGGAGTACGTCGAGGTCATGTAGATCGGCGGCGTGACCGCGCCGGAGGGCGCCTCCGGCTCGTTCCCGATGTGGATCGCCTTCGTCGAGAAGCGCATCGATGTCCCCGCGGCGGCTAACCCTCGGGCGGGTAAAAGGGTTGACGTGGTGGCGACGCGGTCCAGAGTAACATGCCAACGGTTCACGGAAGCGCCGTGGGCGCAGTTCGCCCGGAGGGCCGCGAGTCCCAGTTAACATGTTAACTGTTTTCCGCGGGTCAGCGCCGGCTCCGCTCCGCGAGGTACTCGATCACGTCGATGCGGGTCACGATCCCCGCCAGCGCCTCCGGTGTGCCCACCAGCACCGCCGGGCTCCCGCGCTGGAGCAGGCGATAGACCTGCTCGAGGTCCGCCCCCGGGTCGACGAGCGGGAACGGCTCCGCCATCATCTTCGCGACGGGCGCGTCGTTCAGCGACGGGTCCGCGAGGAGCTTCTGCAGGAGCTCGTCCTCGAACACGCCGCCCACGAGCTTCCCGCCCTCGAGGACGGGCATCTGGGACACGTCGTACGTCCGCATCCGGTCCACGGCCTCCCGCACGGTCGCGGCGGCCTCGACCGACACGACCCCTGGCAGCCTCTGCTCCTTCCGACGGAGGATCGAGACGAGGGGCGCGGCGGGCTCCTCCAGGAATCCCATGTCCGTCAGCCACGCCTCGTTGTGGGCCTTCGACACGTATTTCGACCCCGAGTCCGGGAGGAGGACCACGAGCACGTCGTCCTTCGAGAGGCCCTCGGCCACCTTCATCGCGGCGAACAGGGCGGCGCCCGCGGAGCTCCCCGCGAGGATCCCCTCCTCCCGCGCGAGCCGGCGGGTGAGCAGGTACGCCTCCCGGTCCCCGACCTTCACGATGTCGTCGATCACGTCGAACCACGTCGTCTCCGGGATGAAGTCCTCCCCGATCCCCTCGATCTTGTACGTGTGACCCTTCGTGATCTGCTTTGTCGTGAAGTAGTCCTTCAGGATCGAGCCGATCGGGTCCGCGCCGATCACCCTCACCTTCCGGTTCTTCTCCTTGAGGAACTTCCCCGCCCCGCTGATCGTGCCCCCCGTCCCCATCCCGCACACGAAGTGCGTGACCTTCCCGTCCGTGTCCCGCCAGATCTCCGGCCCCGTCGTGCGGTAGTGGGCGTTCGGGTTCTCCGGGTTCGCGTACTGGTTCGGCAGGACGGAGTTCGGCGTCTCGCGGTGGAGCCGCTCCGCGACCTTGTAGTACGAGTCCGGGTGGTCCGGGGGCACCGCGGTAGGCGTCACGACGACCCGCGCGCCGAACGCCTTCAGGAGGTCGATCTTCTCCCGGCTCATCTTGTCCGGGATCGTGAAGATCGTGCGGTACCCCTTGATCGTCGCGACCATCGCGAGCCCCATCCCGGTGTTCCCGCTCGTGGGCTCGATGATCGTGCCGCCCGGTTTCAGCAGCCCCCTCCGCTCCGCGTCCTCGACCATCGCGACGCCGATCCGGTCCTTCACGCTGCCGCCCGGGTTGAACATCTCGAGCTTCGCGAGGAACAGGCACTTTGCGTCCTTCGCGATCCTCGGCAGGCGGACGAGGGGCGTGTTGCCGATCGTCTCCAGGATGCTGTTGTGGTACCGCATGGCGGGCCTCCTACGTCGGCCGCGAAACGAACAGCGGCGCGCTATTTGAACCCGGAGGCGTCCCGCTGGCGGGCCCCTACGCGGGGACGGGGGCGGGGCCCGCGGGTTCTGCGCCGAGGCCCTCCGCTGCGCTCCCGATGCGCTCCGCGAGGATCGCCGCCACGACGCCCCCCGCCGCGTACGCGAGGGCCGCGGCGACCGGGATCAGGTCCGGCCGCGTCATCGCGTCCACGACGCCCCCCGTGAGGAACGCGAACTGGGCGAGGATCGCCCCGAGGGCGATCGCGACGTACAGCGAGCCGCGGGAGTCCGGGCGGTACAGGAGGTCCGCGAGGACCCCGGGGAGGACGAACAGCGCCGCGAAGGGCGCGGTCATCGGGTCGAGGTCGCCCATGAGGCCGGTGATCAGGAGCGCCCCGCCCGCCTGGACCGCCGCGCTGAGCGTCGCCGCGCCCCGCCGGCCCACGACCCGTGCGGAGGTGAGGACCATCAGGGGGAGGAGGCCCGCGAAGGCGGCCGCGGTGAACAGCCGGAGGCCGAACGGCTCCACCAACACGTTCGTCCGGAACAGCCCCGGGAACAGGAGGATGAACAGGAGGCCCCACGTCGCCCACGTCATCGCCGTGACGCTGACCGCGTGGGCGACCCAGGCAGAGGCCCGCCGGACGCCGCCCGCCGCCTCCATCCGCCGCCACGCATGGAGCGCGAGCACGATCCCAAGGGTCGTGATCACCATCGCGGCCGTGAGCATCACGTGGGGCGGGCTCAGCGAGTCGTCCGCGCCGAACCTCGCGTGCCACGCGCTGTCGAACCCGCCCGCCGCGAACTGCAGGACCGCGCCCGCGAATGCGATCGCCGTCCCGGCCCGCACGGATCTCGGGTACGATCGGCCCGACCAGCGCAGGACGAACGCCGCGCCCCTCGCGAGCAGCACGACCCCCGCGCCGGAGTAGAGGACGATATGGGGCGGGGTCCAGAAGAACTCGGGGACATGCCGGATGTGCCACATGATGTCCCACCCGCCCCCGATCAGCTCGACCATCCCGGCGACCGCGGCGATCTGGAGCAGCCAGGTGGAGAGACGTAGGAGGAGCCGCGCGACCGGAGTGGGCAGCTTCACGGTCGGCGCATCCCCGCGGCCCCCAAGAACCTTTTCGCTCCCGCCGCGGGGTCCGTCCCCCGTCCGGGGGCGATGCCCGGGGAGGGAGTCGAACCCCCAAGAAACCGCTCTGCAGGCGGTCACATTAGCCGCTCTGTCACCCGGGCCCGGGGGACGCCTAACCTCGGGGCCGACTTCAACGTTCCGATGGAGGGTCCCCGGATGTGAACGTGCATCGTTGCCCGGGTCGGCCGACGGTCCCGACGAACCTATATACCGAGCGCGCCGCATCGTCGCGCCGTGGCCGACTTCAAGTCGGTGACGGACACCGTCCACGGCACCCTGCGGCTCGACCCCCTCGTCTTGGACCTCCTCGAGACCCTGGAGCTCCAGCGGCTGAACTCGATCCGCCAGCTCGGCCTCACGTACCTCGTGTTCCCGGGGGCGAACCACTCCCGGATCGAGCACTGCCTCGGGGTGAGCCACGTCGCGGGTCGGATGGCGGAGGCGCTCGGGCTGACACCGGACGAACGCCACCTCGTAATGGCCGCGGGCGTCCTCCACGACGTGGGCCACGGTCCGTTCTCCCACACCCTCGAGCACGTCCTCGCGTCCGCGCTCGCGGTGGACCACATGCACCTCACGCAGCGAATCATCACTGGCGAGGACGACAACGTCGCGGCGGACGAGCGGAAGGAGTTCCCGGAGGTGCCCCGGATCGCGGAGGTGCTTGAGCGCCACGGCGTCAAGCCCGCGCGGGTCGCCGCCCTCATCCGCGGCCTCGGACCGGAGCCGGCCCAGGGCCGGCTCCACGATTTCTCCCGCCCGCGCCGCGGGGAACGGAGAGTGCTGTACCAGATCATCCACAGCGCGGTGGACGCGGACCAGGTGGACTATCTCATCCGGGATGCGCACTACACCGGCGTCGCGCTCGGCGTCATCGACGTGAACCGGCTGATCCAGACCCTCGTGCTCCGGGACGGCGAGATGGCGGTGGACCGGAAGGGGCTCCCCGCCCTCGAGGGGATCCTCGTCGCTCGCGGGCTGATGTACTCGAGCGTGTACTTCCACAAGACCGTGCGGATCGCGGAACAGATGGTGTCCCGCGCGGTCGAGCGCTCGAAGGCCCCGATCGCCTCGATCCAGAGGATGGTGGACCACGAGCTCCTGGGGTGGCTCGTCGAGCAGGGCGGGTTCTCGAGGGAGATCGCGCTCCGGATCAAGTACCGGAAGCTCTTCAAGCGCGCCGTCGCCTGGTCCCCCGAGGAACTCGACGAGGGCCAGCGGGAGGTGCTCCGCGGGCTCACCGCGGACCGCGAAGCGCGCCGGGAGGCGGAGGACGCCATCGCCCGCCGCGCGGGCCTCGGGCCCGGCCAGGTGATCGTCGACATCCCGCTCCCCGAGCTCCTCGTCTCCGAGCCGCGGATCGCGCAGACGGACGTCGCGATCGTCGACGGCGACGGGGTGTCCCGGCTCTCCCGCCTGAGCCCGCTCGGGCGGGCCCTCCAGCTCCGCGCGGTCTCGGACTGGGCCGTCATGGTCGCGTGCGAACCCGCCGCGCGGTCGAAGGTCGCGCGCCTGGCGCCCAAGGTCCTGTTCTGACCCCGGGACCTTCGACAATTAGATGGGGGACCTCCGCCCCCCGATTGGCGCGTCGGACATGGAGAAAATCGACCTGTGGACAGTCTTAGGTCGCACCAGAAATTATTTATCGAACTTGCCGCCTTTGCACGCCCAGTTCTAACAAGGGAGAGGAGACGGGAATGGCTGAATCCAGCGATGAGCCAATGTCAACCGGCGAGCCCTCCGGTCTGCCCTCGGAGACACCCAAGGGAAGTCCGTGGGGCAAGATCGCCGCCGTCGTGATCGTGCTGATCGTCATCATCGGCGCGATCGCGGTCTGGCGGCTGGGGCAGGGCGCCCAGGAAACGCCCCCCGCGATCTCGCGGGTGGATATCACCTCAGGAACGAACGGGAACCTCGGCTCCGTGGGCCTGGCGATCGGCTTCCGGGCGACGGCGACGGGGTCCATCGCGACCTACGAGTGGGACTTCGGTGACGGCGTCAACGGCCAGAGCGTGACCACGACGGCGAACACCACGTCCCATACGTACGCCGTGGACGGTTCGTTCATCGTGGTCGTGACGGTCCACTCGCCGGGCGGGCTGACCGCGACGAACGACGCGAACCTCCTTCAGGTCGTCATCACGGACTCGAACTACGGCCCGGACGACACGAAGGCCCTTGCCGTGGCCTCCGTGGCCCCAACGTCCGCGACGCTGTCGGGAGGGTCCGTGGACATCACCGCGAACGGCAGCGCCTCCCACGGGTTCGTGAACTGCCCCGCCTGCGAGACGGACGACTCCGTCGTCACGGGCTACTCGTGGGACTGGGGCGACGGCTCCGCCCGAGGCACCGTGGCGGACACGACCCACACGTACCGCGCCGTCGGGACGTACGCGGTCACGCTGACCGTGACGGTCACGGGCGGCGCCATGGACTCGACGACGTGGACGGTACGCGTGTCCACCGCGGCGGCGAGCCTGGTGAAGAACCCGGGTGTCTTCGTGGTCGCCTCGATCGGGGACCCGCAGTACCTCGACCCGGCGATTGACTACGAGACGGCGGGCGGAGAGATCATCAAGAACGTGTACGACCGGCTCGTGAAGCGGGTCGTCGACTCCACGGATCCCGCGAACCCGGTCCTCCATAACGACCAGTTCACGGGATCGATCGCGAGCTCGTGGACCGTGGTCAGCCCGACCCTGTGGAACATCACGATCCGCCAGAACGTCCCGTGGCAGGAATCGTCGTACGGCACGGTGACCGCGAGGGACGTCCAGTACTCGCTCCGGAGGGCCCTGATGATCAACATCGGGCCGACCTGGATCATCGACCAGTACTTGACGGACTACGCCTCCGACAACCCGCTGACCCCCAACGACGAGCGCTGGGACGCGATCAACGCCTCGGTCGTGGCGACGGACGCGACGCACGTCGAGCTCCGGCTCGCCGTCCCGTACGGTGCCGTCCTGCAGACCCTGGACTTCGAGGTCGCCTCGATCGTCTCGCAACGGTGGATCGAGGACCATGGTGGCACGGCCCTGAACACCCAGAACGCGTACGTGAACAACCACATGATGGGCACGGGTCCGTACAAGCTGGACCACTGGACGCCGGGGGTCGAGATCAAACTGTTGAAGAACCCGACGTACTTCGGGACGCCGAAGCCTCGGATGGACGCCGTCCTGCTGAAGCTCGTCCCCGAGTCCGCGACCCAGGAACTCCTCATCAAGAACGGGGACGTGGACTGGGCGGACGGGATCCCGACCCGGGACATCAACACGGTCAAGACCTGGACGGGCCTCGCGGTGAAGGAGAACCCGAGCCTGATCGTGCAGTACATGGGCATGGTCGAGGACAACTCGTGGCCGGGCGACCCGCTGCGAACAATCAACACCTCGCCCTTCCAGGACATGCATGTGCGCAAGGCCGTGTCCTATGCGTTCGACTACAACACCGTCCAGAACACGATCCTCGCCGGCCATGCGACCCAGTTGAAGAGCGGCATCCCGCAGGGGATGCCCGGTTGGGACGGCTCGTTCTGGAACTACAACACGAACGCGGCGACGGCCCGGGCGGAACTCGCCCAGGCCTCGAACCCCGTGTGGCGCGGCGGGTTCGACACGACCCTGTCCTACAACTCGGCGAACCCGGTCCGGTCCGCGATCGCGGTGATGGTGAAGGCCCAGCTCAAGTCGGTCCTGAACATCAACGTGACCCTCCTGGGCGTGAGCTTCCCCCAGCACCTCGACAACATGGACTTCCGCCGGATTGGCATGTACCTGATCGGCTGGGTGCCGGACTACCTCGACCCGGACGACTACCTGAAGCCCCTGTTCCACTCGGCCCTGTGCCCGATGCCCGTGCCCGGGGACCCGACGACCTCGGACGGCGGCACGAACTCCGGGTGCTACCGGAACCCCATCGTGGACAGCGCGATCGACAACGCGACCGCGCAGTCCGTGTGGACGTACCGTGCGCAGAACTACACGGTCGCCCAGCAGCACATCGTGCAGGACGCCGCGTGGGTCTTCATCTACCAGCCGAACTCGATCGACCCCACGCGGGACTGGGTGAAGGGGTACGTCTACGACCCCCTGGAGCTACGGGACTTCCTGTATCTCTACAAGTAGCCAGCGACGAAGGCGGTGCCGCCCGCGGAGGGCGAGCACCCCACCTTTCCTTTTCTATTTCCAACGGGTTCAGCCCGGGCCACGCACTGTCGCGAGGGCCTTCCGGGTCCAGGGAGGACACGGGCGGTCATCCCACAATACTTATAGCGCGCCCCGGTTCTTGAAGGACCAACCCATTCCTGGGGGAGCGGGCGAGACCCGTGCGGCTCCTGGTCTACATCATCCGACGGCTGTTGCTCCTGATTCCCGTCCTGATCGGCGTCACCCTGATCACGTTCGCGATCGGGTTCGTCATCCCCACGGACCCGGTGCACGCCTGGTGCGGCCAGAAGTGCGACGCGAACCAGATGGCGCGGATCCGTGAATGGGCGGGCTTCGACCTCCCCTGGTACCAGCAGTACTGGAACTACATCACCCGCCTCAGCCACCTCGATTTCGGCCTGATGCCCTCCCAGGGGTTCCGGCCGGTGTCCGACGAGCTCTCGAACCGCTTCCCCGCGACGATCGAGCTGACCTCCGTCGCGATGCTGTTCGCCGTGATCCTCGGGGTCCCGACGGGGATCATCAGCGCGACGCGGAAGGACCGCATCCCCGACCACCTGACCCGGGCGATCGCCCTGTCCGGCGTGAGTATCCCGATCTTCTGGTTGGGGATTATGCTGCTCTGGCTCTTCTACGGACAGCTGGGCTTCGAGTGGTTCGCCCCCGTGGGCCGCCTGAACATCACGAACCAGGACTGGTACACGACGCACAAGATCACGGGGATCGCGACCCTGGACGCGCTCGCGCAGGGGAACTTCGAGGTGTTCAAGGACGCCGCCCTCCACCTCGTCCTCCCCGGGTTCGCCCTCGCGTACACGACGATGGCGCTGATCACCCGGATGATGCGCTCGTCGATGCTCGAGGTCCTCGGCCAGGACTACATCAAGGCGGCCCGCGCGAAGGGCCTGAGCGAGCGGGTCGTGATCAAGAAGCACGCGAAGAGGAACGCGATGATCCCGACGACGACGGTGATCGGCCTGAGCTTCGGCGCCCTCCTCGGGGGGGCCGTCCTCACGGAGACGGTGTTCACGTTCCCGGGGATGGGGCAGTGGGCCGTGACGATGCTCGTGCTCCTGGACTTCACCGGGGTCATGGCGCTCACCTACATCACCGCCCTCATCTACGTCTCCGCGAACCTTGTCGTCGACATCATCTACGCGTACCTTGACCCCCGGATCAAGCTGGAGTAGTGGGGATGGCGGACGCGACGGAAAAGGCGGCGCACGCGGGGCTCGTTTCCCGGCTGGACCTCCGGTCGATCCTGTTCCTGCTCGCGTCCGTCGGACTCCTCCTCCTGACGGCGCTGCTCGCGTGGAACGCGTACGGATCGTTCGCTCAGGTCGGCGCCCCGGGGATCGTCATCGACCGCCGGATCCTCCACTTCGTCCAGGGGGTGTTCCTGTCGCTCGGCGCCGCGGTCACCCTCCTGTACGGCTATCGCTGCCTCCGGATGACCGACTCCGACTGGCGGCGCGAGTTCCTCCGACTGCAGGCGCCCAAGGCCCGCGAGTTCCGCCACACCGCGCACCTCATCCGGAAGTCGCCGCTGACGCTCGGGGGGATCGTCGTCATCGCGATCTTCGCGGCGCTCGCGTTCACCGCCGCGGTGGCCCCCGGGCTCGTGGCTCCGTACCCCCAGGACGCCGGGGCGATCTACTACCGGGGGGAGGAGTTCCAGCCGCCCTTCCAGCGGACCCAGGTCTGGAGGAACGAGACGTTCTCGACGCAGTACAGCCAGGCGGGATGGGTCGGCTGGAACGCGGACGAGGTGCGGCCCCCCGGCGGGTACATCTTCCCCTGCCCGTGTCCGAAGCCCATCTCGGGAGACCCGCTGAACTGGACCCGTGGGGTCGAGCTCCAGGGGCTCCCGGCGAACGTGGCCCGGAGCAACCTCACCGGCGACGCCTTCGAGATCGGCGGATACCGGCTCGACGACGTGTACACGCCCGACATCGGGTTCGTGGGCGCCCAGGTCCGCCAGCGGGTGTCGCCGGGGAACCATCTCGCGGTGTCCGTGAGCTGGGACGGCGGAGCTTCATGGTCGAGCCCGCGGAGCACGAGCGGCACGAACTTCAGCAACACCCGCTGGGCCGAGAACGCCGACTTCACCTCGGTGACCTCGTGGACCCCGGCGAAGCTGCAGCCGTCGAGCTTCCGCCTCCGGGCCGAGCACGTGACGGACCCCGGGTCCCCCACGGGCCCCGTGGACCTCGACTACCTCGCGGTCGTCGTCTTCTTCCAGGGGAAGTACACGCTCTTCGGGACGGACGACCTCGGGCGGGACTACTTCAGCCGGATCATCATGGCCGCGCCCCTCGACCTCCTGATCGCGATCATCGTCGTCGCCAGCGCCCTCCTGATCGGGGTCGTGCTCGGCGTCGCCTCCGGGTACTACGGCGGCTGGATCGACGAGGCGATCATGCGGATCACGGACATCTTCCTCTCGATCCCCGGGCTGATCCTCGCGCTCGCGTTCACTGCCGCCCTCGGTCCGGGCCTCCTGAACATCATGACCGCGCTCGTGATCACGTGGTGGCCCGGGTACACCCGTCTCATCCGGGGCCAGACCCTCTCGATCCGGGAGAACCTATACGTCGAGGCGGCGCGGGCCGTCGGGGTGCCCTCGAGCCGGATCGTCCTCCGGCACGTCCTCCCAAACGCCTTCGCCCCCGTGCTCGTGAACGCGACCCTCGACATGGGCGCGGTGATCCTGGTCGCGTCCGCCCTCAGCTTCCTCGGGCTCGGGGTCCAGCCCCCGGACCCGGAGTGGGGCGCGATGGTGTCGGACGGCCGGCTGTACATCATCGCCCAGGGGTGGTGGTGGCTGTCGACGTTCCCGGGTCTCTCGATCCTGTTCGCCTCCCTCGGGTTCAACCTGGCGGGGGACGGCCTGCGGGACATCCTGGACCCACGGCTCAGGCGGTGAGCCGAGCGTGGACCGCCCCCAGGGAGCCCCGCTCCTCTCCATCCGCGGGCTCGTGACCCGGTTCTACACGTACGAGGGGACCGTCCAAGCGCTCGACGGGATCGACTTCTATGTCCGGCCCGGCGAGACGTTCGGCCTCGTCGGCGAGACGGGATGCGGCAAGAGCGTGACGGCCCTGAGCATCCTCCGACTCGTCCCCGTCCCACCCGGGAAGATCGAGGAGGGGGAGGTTCTGTTCCTCGTCCCCCAGGGCACGTGGGCGAAGATCCTCGACGCGGAATCCGCGGCGATCCCCGCCCTCTCCTCCCTCCGGTCCGCGCTGCGGGGGAGCTCGTCGGCCGCGGAACCGGACACGAAACTCCTCAAGGCCCTCGACAAGGTGTTCCGGACGACGCCCCCGCGCCTCGACCTGAAGATCCTCAACGAGGTGAACGGCGCCCTCAAATCCACGGGCCGGGAGGAGGCGGCGAAGGCGCAGGCCTCCCGGATCGTGCGCGGGCTGATTCAGCTGAAGACCCCGTACGACCTGCTCGGCCGCTCGACGGAATACCTCCGGAAGATCCGGGGGAACCTGATCGCGATGATCTTCCAGGAGCCGATGAGCGCGCTGAACCCCGTCATCGTCGCGGGGGACCAGATCGCGGAGAACATCCTCCTCCACCAGAAGGAAATCCTCGCGCGGGACGTGCTTGCGGACCTCGACCGCCGCATCCCGCTCCTGCGTCGCCCGCGCGCCTCTGCGGACGTCGACCCCGCCACGGGACTGTACCGGTGCACGGCGTGCGGGAAGGAGGTCCCCGCCCTGGTGGACTCGTGCCCGTCCTGCCACGCCAGGTACTTCGGCCCCGTCGTCGGCGGCGGCGCGTCGTCCCTCGTCCTCCGCGCGTACCGGGGACTCTACCGGCGGATGGCGAAGGACCCGAACGACGCGCTCCTGAAGATCGCCTCCCGCGTCCCCGTCCTGCGGCGGTATGAGAGGGTGATGTACCGCCTCGCCCTCGACCGCGCCGTCGACATGCTCCGCGCGGTCCGGATTCCGGACCCCGAGAAGGTCGCCGCCTCGTACCCGTTCGAACTGAGCGGCGGGATGGCCCAGCGGGTGATGATCGCCATCGCTTTGTCCTGCAGTCCGAAGCTCCTGATCGCGGACGAGCCGACGACCGCGGTGGACGTGACGATCCAAGCCCAGGTCCTCAAACTGATGCAGGACCTCCGGCAGCGGGTGGGAGCGAGCGTCCTCCTGATCACGCACAACCTCGGCGTCGTCGCGGAGACGTGCGAACGGGTCGGCGTGATGTACGCGGGCGTGATGGCGGAGGTCGGCCCCACCCGCTCCCTCTTCAAGGAGCCGCTCCACCCCTACACGAAAGGGCTGATGGAGTCGATCCCCCGCGTGACGGCGGAGAAGGACCGTCTCCAGATCATCCGCGGGAACGTCCCGAACCTCACGAAACCCCCGCCCGGGTGCCGATTCCACCCCCGGTGTCCCGTCGCCCTCGCCCACTGCGGGTGGTCCTCGGACGAGGTCCGCTCCCGGCTCGAGTCGTTCGCGAAGGAGACGGGCGGAGGCGGGAGCGCGGTGGCGGACCAGGTCCAGGAGTGGGACGACTCCGACCGGACGAAGCTCGTCCTCCGGACGGACGGGAACGCGACGGCGGTCGGCGAATGGGTGTCGAAGGTCCTCCGCGAGCGCAAGGGAGGGGACGTCGCGCTCCAGGCCGTGGAGTCCGTGGCGGTGGACGGGGACGCGGTGGCGCTGACGCTCCTCCCGCAAGTAAAGCCGCCGATGCTCGAGCCCCGCCCAGGGCACTTCGTCGCGTGCTACCAGTACGGGGGGTGGCCGCCTGCCTGAGATCCTCCTCGAGGCCGAGGGCCTGAAGAAGTACTTCCCGATCCGCGGCGGCGTCCTACGCCGCACGGTGAACTCCGTGAAGGCCGTGGACGGTGTCGACCTCTCCGTGTACAAGGGCGAGACTCTGGGCATCGTCGGGGAGAGCGGTTGCGGGAAGACGACCGTGGGTCGGTGCCTTCTCCTCCTCACGAAGCCCACGTCCGGGAGGCTCTGGTACCGGATGCCGGCGGAAGTCCGTGCCGAGATCATCCGCTTGCGCCGGGAGGCCCGCGAGCTCGCCGCCCGACCCGATGCCGCCGCGGACAGCCGGCAGGTGAAGCGGGCCGTGGCCCGGATCGCCGAGATCGAGCGACGGATCGCCGAGGCGGGAAAGATGCCGGGGGGCGCCCCGGGCGCGCGCATCGACGCCTTGGCGGCGGAACGGGAGGCGATCGTCGACAAGGGCGGGGCCGCCGTCCAGATCGCCGTCCGCGCGGGCCGCATCGCCGCCCTCGAGGACCGGTTCGCCCTGAAGCCCCGCCTCGAGGGCCTCCCGCCCGCTCAGAAGCGCATCCTCACCCTCCTCCTCCTGATCGCCTCCCTCGTCCTGCTCTCCCTGAACGCGTTCGTCGGCGCCGTCGCCCTCGTCGCGGGGGGGATCGCGATCCTTGTCGCGAACGGGCTCGCGGCCCGCGAGGCGCTCGAGGCCCTCCGCCGCCTGAGGAAGGAGATGCAGATCGTCTTCCAGGACCCCTTCTCCTCGCTGAACCCGCGGCTGCTCGTGAAGGACATCCTCTCCGAACCGCTGATCGTCCACCGCCTCGACCGGTGGCTCTGCGACACCGACCACGTCTCCGTCGACGCCCGCTCCGTCCCCACGAACCCCGGCGAGCCCCCGCGGTGCCCCGTGTGCGGCGGGCCCACGCGGCGGACGTCCGAGAGGATGGGGGACGCGGAGGTCCGGGGGCGCGTCGTCGAGCTCCTGGCGAAGGTCGGGCTGAACCCGGAGCACCAGTACCGCTATCCGCACGAGTTCTCGGGAGGGCAGCGACAGCGGATCGGCATCGCGCGGGCCCTCGCCCTGAACCCGGAGTTCATCGTCCTGGACGAGCCGACGAGCGCCCTCGACGTCTCCGTCCAAGCCCAGATCCTCAACATGCTCCGGGAGCTGCAGCGGGGGTTCGGCTTCACGTACGTCTTCATCTCCCACGACCTCAGCGTGATCAAGCACATGTCGAACCGCATCGCCGTGATGTACCTCGGCAAGATCGTCGAGGCGGCGCCGAAGGAGGAGCTGTTCCGGGACCCGCTCCACCCGTACACGGCCGCGCTCCTCAGCGTGATCCCCATCCCGGACCCGGACCTCAAGCGGGACCGGATCATCCTGGCGGGGGACGTGCCGAGCCCAGTGAACCCGCCCCCGGGATGCCGGTTCCACACGCGCTGCCCCGTGGCGATCGCGACGTGCGGGTTCACGCCGGACGAGGTCGCGGAGGCCCTGAACCGGGTCGTCGAGGAGGCCCGGGAGGCCGGCCGGACGGAGGCGAACACGCTCGCCTCGATCGAGGTGTTCGAGGGCCGGGTCCAGGTGAATCTCCGCCCGGGGACGCCCCCCAGGTCGTTCCGGGACTTCGTCGAGGACGTCATCGCCGCCCGCTCGGAGACCGTTCGGGCGCTGAAGGCGATCACCGCGCTCGTCGATGACGAACACGGCCTGAGCGCCGAGGTGTCGGCGTCCCTCGAGCCCCCGCTGCTCGAGGTGTCCCCCGGGCATTGGGTCGCCTGCCACCTCCGGGTGCCCTCCCATGCAGCGTGACCTGTGGACGGAGATCGCAGAGCGGTCCCGGCGTCGGGCGGAGCAGCAGGAGCGCCTCCGGAGGCTCGACACGGACCTCGACTGGCGCTCCTGGACCCGCCACCGCCTCTCCGCGTACTGGTACGGCCTCCTCGTGATGTTCGCCAACGTCGGCGTGCTCGCCACGGTCCTCTCCCTCCTCTCCCGGCCCGCAGGAATCGCGTCGTACGGGATCGCGATCACGTTCCTCGTCCCGCTCGGGTACCTCGAGTGGGAGGTCTATCGCTTCTTGTGGCCGTCAGACGACGAGATCCTCGAGGCCCTCGAACGGAAGGCTGACTCGGCTCGCGCGGCAAAACGCGCGGGCGCCGCCCGAGCGGACGCAGGGAGCGGGGGTGGGCCCAAGGCCTCGCCCCAAACACCTCTCGCCAGGGACGACCGCCCGCCCGAAACGTAAAGAACCCGCCGCGCCGATGGCCCCGCCGTGGTCGACGTCTCCTTCCTCTTCGGCGCGGTCCTCCTCGTCGACGCCGTCGCGATCATCGCGTTGCTGTGGATCGAGAACTTCACCCGCTATGAGGGGGTCGTGCTCTGGGAGGAGGAGTCCCCGATGCTCCCCCTGTTCTGGGGCTCCGTCATCGTGCTCCTCGCGGGCGTCCTCTCCCTGATCGAGGTCCCGGTGTGGCCCCGCCCCACGGTCCTCGTGAACATCGGAGGGGTCGTCGCGCCCCTCGTCGTGTGCGGGCTGATCGTATGGCGCCGCAGGCCCGCCTGGCTCCCGCTCGCCGTCGGTTCGCTTTTCGTCGCCGCGCTGGCCCTTGTCGCCGGGACGATCGCGGGCCGCCCGTTCTTCCTCCCCTTCCCCGCGGCGCTCCTCCCGAGCGGGGCCGCCGCCGCGGTCGGGGTCGCGTTCTCGCGGCGGAGACTGATTCCCGCGCTCGACGTCGCGTACGTCGCCGCGAGCGTCGGCACGCTCGTCGGGCTGGACCTCGTCCCCCTCCTGGCACTTTCGTCGGGGACGACATCCACGGGCTCGATCACGCTCGGGAGCGGCGGGATCCTCGACTTGGTGTTCCTCAGCGGGGTCCTCGCGGTCGCCATCGCGTGGTCCGTGTCGATGGCCGTCCGCGCCCTCCGGCGGGAGCCCCGCCCGATCGAGGGCGCGGGCGACCTGGAGAAGGAGGCGGGCCCCCGTTCGTTCCTCTGGCAGACGCGCCGCAAGCTCTCGCCGACCGCGGAGCCCCGCGTTGACATAAAGCCCAAATAGCGAGAGCCGGATTCGCGCCCAATTTGCGGGATGGGATGACCTGCAAGTTTCGCCCTTAGGGTGGACCCTATGAAATCGATGTTAGAGGAAGCCATGGCCCGGAGCCCGGGCCCCGTGACGGAGGACTCCCGCGTCGACGCGGAGCTCGAGGAGCTCCTCAGCAAGATGCGGACGAACATCAAGATCGTCGGCGTGGGCGGCGGCGGCACGAACACGATCGCCCGGATCTGCGAGGAAGGCGTCGTGGGCGCGGAGCTGTACGCCGCGAACACGGACGCCCAGCACCTCCTGGCGATCAAGGCCCCGAAGAAGATCCTCCTCGGCCGGCGGGTCACCCGCGGGCTCGGGGCGGGCGCCCTGCCGCAGATCGGCGAGGAGGCCGCGCGCGAGGCGGAGGACGAGCTGAAGGCGGCCCTCCAGGGCGCGGACATCATCTTCGTCACGTGCGGCCTCGGCGGGGGCACGGGCACCGGCGGCTCCGGGTACGTCGCGCGCCTCGCGAAGGAGATGGGGGCGCTCACGGTCGCCGTCGTGACTCTTCCGTTCCGGGGCGAAGGGAAGATGCGGATGGAGAGCGCAGAGTGGGGCCTCGAAAGGCTGCGGGAGGCCGCGGACACCGTGATCACGATCCCGAACGACCGGCTCCTCGAGCTCGTCCCGCGGATGTCCCTGAACCTCGCGTTCCGGTTCGCGGACGAGACGCTGATGCGGTCGATCAAGGGCCTCACGGAAATCATCACGAAGCCCGGCCTCGTGAACCTCGACTTCAACGACGTGAAGACGATCATGAAGGGCGGCGGCGTCGCGATGATCGGCATGGGCGAGAGCCAGGCGGTCGGCGACGAGCGGGCGACGGAGGCGATCCAGGAGGCGATCAACTCGCCCCTGCTCGAGGTCGACATCTCCACGGCCCACGGCGTCCTCGTGAACGTCACGGGCGGGACGGACATGACGATCAGCGAGGCGGAGCGGTGCGCCGAGGTCGTCCAGCAGAAGGTCGCGCCCACGGCGCGGATCATCTGGGGGGCCACGGTGGACCCGACCCTCGAACACACGTTGCGGGTGATGCTCGTCGCGACCGGGGTGAAGTCGAAGCAGATCCTCGGTCGCCAGGACCCTGCAGAGGCCCGAGCGCGGTACGGGGTCGACTCCATTCGATGAACGGGGCGGGTTTCCCCGCAAGGCCTTAAGGTGTCCCGCGAGCGTTCGCTCGCAGGATGTCCCGGAAGCGACGGCCCACGGCGCTCGCTGAGCCCCCATGGACGTATGCACCGAAGGAGGTCAACGCATGGCTCTCCTCCGGGGTCGAAAAGTCCCGGCGGCGAAGCGTGGGGGCCCCCGCGGTCGTGGGGGAGGTCGTCGTGCGCTGCACCCCCCACGCGGGACGCCGGGCCCTTCGCCGATTCGACGGGCTCGTCGAACCCGCGCCCCCGCACAAGGCGTTCGGCATCGTCCCTGTTTCCTGGATCGCGGACCGTCGGAACGCGATTCGCGAAGGGGAGCATTCCGGCGTCTCCGTCCGGCTGACGCTCCGTTGGGGTGCGGAGGACACGGTCGCCCGCCTCCGGTTCCGTCCGCCCCTATCCCAGAGGCAGGCGCACCGCCTGCTGACGCAGCTCGGGCTGGGCGGGCGCGAGGCGACCGTACTCTGAGGCCGCGCCCGACGACCGAGGAGCCGCGATCCCCGCCTTCGCGGGGTTTCCGCGCGGTGAGAGGCGACCGGACCCGGCATTGCGCGGCGCTGTACCCGTGTTCGCGCCGTGTCCCAAACAAACTTTTATAGGAAGACCCAAGTTACACACGGCCGCCGATTTCTCGGCGGTTTCCCGGGATACCCGGAGGGCCAGCCATGGATTCCATCGTCAGGGAGGTCATCACACGCGCGGGGGAGGAGCCCCGCGTCCCGGACGCCCCCACGCAGGGCCCGGGGGGCTTCGCCGCGGACGACGCGGAACTCGAGCGGATCCTCGCGAGCCTGCGGACGAACATCAAGATCATCGGGATCGGCGGCGGCGGCACGAACACGATCGACCGTCTCGTCGAGGCGGGAATCATCGGCGCGGAGCTGTATGCCGCGAACACGGACGCGCAGCACCTGCTGACGATCCGCGCTCCCCACAAGATCCTCCTCGGCCGGCGGGTCACCCGCGGCCTGGGGGCGGGTGCGCTCCCGCAGGTCGGCGAGGAGGCGGCCCGCGAGGCGGAGGAGGAGGTCCGGACGGCCCTCCAGGGTGCCGACATGGTGTTCATCACCTGCGGCCTTGGGGGCGGCACGGGCACCGGCGGGGCGCCGTTCGTCGCGCAGATCGCGAAGGAGATGGGCGCCCTGACGATCGCGATATGCACGTTCCCGTTCCGGGCGGAGGGCGCGATCCGCGCGGAGAACGCGGAGTTCGGCCTCGAGAAGCTCCGGAACTTCGCGGACACGGTGATCGTGATCCCGAACGACAAGCTCATCGAGCTCGTCCCGAGGCTCGCGCTGAACGCGGCGTTCAAGGTCGCCGACGACGTCCTGATGCGGGCGATCAAGGGGATCACGGAGGTGATCACGAAGCCGGGGCTCGTGAACCTCGACTTCAACGATATCAAGACGATCATGAAGGGCGGCGGCGTCGCGATGATCGGCCTCGGGGATAGCGAGAGCGACCGCCGGGCGGAGGAGGCGATTGAGGAGGCGATCAACAGCCCGTTGATCGACGTGGACATCTCCGGCGCCACAGGGGCGCTCGTGAACGTCACGGGCGGGACGGACATGACCGTGAGCGAGGCGGAGAAGGTCGCCGAGATCGTGCAGGCCCGCATCTCCCCGAGCGCGCGGATCATCTGGGGTGCGGCGGTCGACCCCGCGCTCCCGCACAAGCTCCGCGTGATGCTGATCCTGACCGGCGTGAAGTCGAAGCAGATCTACGGCCCCGGCGAGGCCCTCCGCGGGCGTGAGGCCGGGGTCGACGTGGTGCGGTGACTATGCCCGAGATCGTCGACCGCAGTTGGGAGGTCCAGCGCAGGATCGAGGAGCGGGCGAAGCGCCTCGGGAAGGGCCGCTTCGGGCGCGTCCTGAAGATGGCCCGCAAGCCGACGTCGGACGAGTACTCGAAGGTCGTCATGATCACAGGCCTGGGCCTCATGTTCATCGGTCTCACGGGGTTCTTCATCTACTGGTTCATGAAGTACGGCTACCAGTACATCGAGAACTTCTTCAAGTAACGAGGTGGGCGACGTGGGACTCTTCGACGATCAGGCAAAGGCTCCGCCGCCGAAGGCCGTGGAGGCCGTGCCGGAGCGTGCCCCGTCCGCGAGCTACGGCGTCAAGATGGAGTTCACGACGCCCGTGGACGAGCGGGTCGCGATGACCGCGGGGCAGTCCCGAGAGTACGAGCTCCTCGTCACGAACACGGGGTCCGACGACGACACGGTCAAGGTGAAGGTGGACCTGAACTACGCGTCCGAGGCGCCCGATCCGCCGGAGTGGACGATCAAGCTCTGGGGGATCGAGGAGAAGGTCTGGGACGTCACGTTCACGAAGACGTTCGAGAAGGAGGTCACCCTCATCAGCGGCGGCTCGCGGGAGGTCACGCTGCAGGTGACGTGCCCGAAGGGGGCCCGCTACGGAGACAAGCTCACCCTCGTGCTCAGCGCGACCTCGAAGGGCGACCCCGCGACGTACGACACGAAGACCGTCTCCGCGACCGCCCGCCAGGCGATGATCGCGGTGAAGACGAGCATCGGCCACGAACGCACGGTCGCCGACGCGATGTTCGCCCGCGCGAAGGCGCGGGACATCGGGATCTTCTCGATCCTCGTGCCCGTGAACCTCCGGGGCTACCTCCTCGTGGAGTCGATGAACCCGGACCGCCTCGAGGAGATCGTCCGCGGGATCCGGCGGGCCCGGGGGGTCGTCAAGCCGGAGGGCGAGAAGGCGATCCGGTTCGAGGACATCGAGCTGTACCTCGCCCCGAAGCCCGTCGTCAGCGGGATCATGGAGGGGGACATCGTGGAGCTCATGGCGGGGCCGTTCAAGGGCGAGAAGGCCCGCGTGATGAAGATCGACGAGACGAAGGAGGAGGTCACCGTCGAGCTCTTCGAGGCGATGGTCCGGATCCCCGTCACCGTCCCCGGCACGAGCGTCCGGGTCCTGCAGAAGGAGGAAGAGAAGTAGATGGCGGAGACGATCGAGGTCCTAGTGGACGGCGGGAAGGCGACCGCGGGCCCGCCGCTCGGCCCGGCGCTGGGACCGATGGGCATGAACATCATGGAGATCGTGAAGGCGATCAACGACAAGACGCGATCCTTCGAGGGGATGAAGGTCCCTGTGAAGCTCGTCATCGATTCCAAGACGAAGGCGTACACGATCTCGGTCGGCACGCCGCCGACGTCCGCCCTCATCCTGAAAGAGATCGGCGCGGAGAAGGGGAGCGGCGAGGCGGGCAAGACCCGCATCGGGAACCTCTCGATGGCCCAGGTCGTCCGGATCGCCGGGATGAAGGTGGACGCGATGCAGGGGAAGGACCTCAAGTCCCGCGCCCTCGAGGTCGTCGGGACCTGCGTCTCGATGGGCGTCACCGTCGAGGGGAAGGGGCCGAAGGACGTCACGGCGGAGATGCGCGCGGGGAAGTACGACAAGGCACTCGCGAAAGCGTGAGCCCCTAGATTCCTCGCATCAGGCGCGCCCGCTTCGACGGGCTGTTGGAACACCCTTGGAGGCGGGCACCGCCCCGAGGCGTTTCCTGGGGAATGCCCGCGAGGATCGCCGGGGCGCCGTCGCGAGTCCCCGCACCATCGCCTCGAGCTGGAGGCGCACGTAGTCCGCGTCCCCGATCCAGAGCCCCTGAAGCTTCTCGAGCACGAGAGCGCCGTCGCGGTAGAACGAGTTCAGGATGTACAGCTCCCGGTCGCTCGGGAAGACGAACGTGTGCGCGAGGCGGGTGTCGGGGAGCGGGGAGGCGGGGAACCTGAGTTCGATCCGGGCGTGTCCGCGCAGATCCCCCAGGAGCCTCTCGACGTCGTCCGCGTTCCCCTGGTTCAGGACGAGCCGCGACTTCTGGCGGGACCGCCGAAGTGCACCGAGGACGATCCGAAGGACCTCGAGGTCCACGGGGAACGGGGACACGACGAGGATCCCTCCCGTCGCGGAGAGGACGACCTCCCGTAGCTTCCCCACGACACTCTCCGGGCCCTTGTATAGGTAGAGGTCCGCCTCCATCGCCCGGGTCCCCGGGCGGACCTCGTCCACGAGGGAGGCGGCCCTCTCGGCCGCGTCGCCCAGCGCATCGATGCGGGACTGGCGCGCCTGCTCAGAAACGACCCGAGGGTTCCTCGCGCGATACCGGTTCGGTCGGTCCCGCGACGCCTCTATCCATCCCTTTCCTTGGAGGCTGTGGAGGATCCGGTACACCGCGGGATATTGCACGGACAGGAGCCGGGACACGTCCGCGGCGGTCGACGCGCCGTTCCGGACGAGGACGAGGTACGCGTTCGCCTCCTTCCGCGTCAACCCGAGCGTCTCCAGGGACGCGAGCGCCTCGTCCTCCCGCATCGGGCGCGCGAAGCGGGGTTGCGGAATAAACCTTGCGGGAGTTATCATCCCGCCGATGATAATGAATTTCCGGGAAAAGGAAAAGAGAAGGCGCTCAGTGCGCAACCGCTGCACCGTGCGCGCCCTTCGCCGCCGCGGAGACCGCGGCGCCGATCCCACCGCCCGCCGCGCCGCCCACGAGGGCGTTCTTCACGGCGGTCACCACGGCGTACCCGTGGGTGTCCGGAGGGATGTGCTGCAGGGCGACGGTCAGCCCGGGGACGTCCCCATGGGCCGCGGCCGCCGCTCCGAGCGCGACCGCCCCGATCGCCGCGCCGATCGCGGCACCGAGGGCGATGGACACCATGTCGTCATCACCTCGTCCCCTCCCTCGCCCCCGCGGCTTAAGGGCTTTGTGCGACGCCCATCGAACCCCGCAACGCTCAAATAGGACGCGCTTCTTCGTGCGCCCTCTCGCCTGTAGGAGGCGCGTTGCGCCGGCTGCACTACAGGGGGTGTCCCGCACGGCCGAGAAGAAGACGATCGACACGGTCCGGAAGGCGCTCGAGTCCGCCCCGGAGCGCAAGTTCAAGGAGACCGTGGAGGTCGCCGTGAACCTTCGGGATATCGACCTTTCCGTCCCGAAGAACCGGATCGACGAGGAGGTCGTCCTCCCGAAGGGGCGGGGCCGCCGGATCCGCGTCTGCGTCTTCGGCTCCGGGGAGATGGCGGTGAAGGCCCGGGTCGCCGCGGACCTCATCATCCAGCCCCAGGAGATCGAGTCGTACGCGGGGGACAAGAAGAAAGCGAAGGAACTCGCGGACTCGTTCGACTTCTTCATCGCGGAGGCTCCGTTGATGCCCGTCATCGGGAAGCGCCTCGGGATCGTCCTCGGCCCCCGCGGGAAGATGCCGAGGCCGGTGCCGCCCGGGTCCGACCCGAGCCCGCAGATCAATTCCATGAGGAACACCGTGAGGGTGCGGTCCCGCGACAAGCGCACGTTCCACGCTGCGATCGGGACGCGGGACATGAGCCCGGAGGACATCGCGGAGAACCTCGATTTCCTGATGCGGCGGGTGCTCGGGAAGCTCGAGCGCGGGCGGTTCAACGTCCAGTCGGCCTACGTGAAGACGACGATGGGGCCGGCGGTGAAATACCTGTGAGGTGACCCATGGCGATCCCCGCCCCGCAGATCCAGGCGATGCGGAAGCGGCTCACGGGCCGGGCGAAGCTCACGGTCTCCAAGAACAACCTTCTCCGCATCGCGCTGAAGGAGGCCGCGGGGAAGAAGACGGGGCTCGACGGCCTCGTGGACGTGGTCGCGGACCAGACCGCGGTCGTGACCGCGGAGATGAACCCGTTCCGCCTGTTCAAGGAAATGGAGGCGACGAAGACGAAGGCCCCCGCCCGCGGCGGGGAACGGGCCCCCGAGGACCTCTGGGTCCGGGAGGGCGACACGCCGTTCAAGCCCGGGCCGATCGTGGGCGAGCTCCAGAAGGCGGGCGTCCCCGCCGCGATCGAGCGGGGGAAAGTCGTGATCAAGAAGGACAAGCTCCTCGTGAAGGCGGGCGAGCGGATCCCGCGAGAGACCGCGCAGGTCCTGACCCGCCTCGAGATCTTCCCGCTCATCGTGGGTCTCGACCTCCGCGGCGTGTACGAGGCTGGGACGGTGTTCCGGAGGGACGTCCTCTCTGTGGACGACGCCAGGGTCCGCGCAGACCTCTCCCTCGCAAGCGGCCATGCCCTCAACCTCGCCGTCTTCGTGGGATATCCATCGAAGGCGACGATCCGGCCCCTGCTCTCCACCGCCTTCCGGCGGGGGCTCGCCCTCGCGATGGAATCCGGGTTCCCGACGAAAGAGAGCGTGAAGTTCCTCCTCGCAAAGGCCCAGGCGCAGGCCCTCGCCCTGGCGGCGATGGCGCCGGGGCCCGCCGAGGAGACGAAGAAAGATGCTACGTGACGATCCAGTCCAGGAGGTGAACGAAACATGGAGTACGTCTATGGCGCGCTCGTCCTGCACGCGGCAGGCAAGCCGGTCAACGAGGAGAACCTGAAGAAGGTCCTCACCGCCGCCGGCGTCAAGGTCGACGAGACCCGCGTGAAGGCGCTGACCGCCGCCCTCGAGGGCGTGAACATCGACGAGGCGATCGCGACGGCCGCGGTGATGCCGTCCGCCCCCGCCGCTGCCCCGCCCGCCGCGGGCGAGAAGAAAGAAGACAAGAAGAAGGAGGAGAAGAAGGAAGAGGAGAAGGTCAGCGAGGAAGAGGCCGCGGCCGGACTCGGTGCGCTCTTCGGCCTGTAGGCCGAGCGGCCCCCCCGCACCCTCGCCCCAGTCGTCCGAGCGGGAGCGAGAGCCGCGGGGGTCCGGTCCGATTCCGACCGCCTATCCCTTCTCCGCCGCGCCCGCCTTCGCGCTCTGCTGCGCCCGCTTCGCCCGCTCCTTCGACGTGTAGCCCGTGGCGGCCTCCAGGAAGCGGTTGAACGCGCGGATCGTCTCTTGTGCGACGTCGTTCGGGACCCCGGGGTTCATCTCGGTCTCGACGAAGAGGGCCTTCCCGTCCGTCCAGGCGGTGAGCCGCGTGCACGCGCCGAAGCTCGCCGTGACCTTCCCCTCCACCGCGTCCGCCGCGCCGAACACCTCGCCCGCGACCCTCCGGAGGCCGTCCCCCGCGATCGTCTTTCCCCACCCCCGTCGGAGCTCGTACGCGCGCATCAGAATCCCGGCGCGGAACCCTCGAGATGGATAAAAGCCTTACCGGGCGAGGAGGGCCCCGACGTCGCCGCGTCGATCACCCGCCGGTCGCAGGTCCCGCAGTTGTGGGCCCCCCGCCGAAGGCCGCCCGCGGTCGGGTGGCTCTTCACATGCGCCTTCAGGTCCCTCGTCCGCTCGAGGACCTCGACGACGGACCACAGCCACGGCGGGCGATACTGCCGTCGCTTGAACAGGTGGTCGACGAGCGTGTCCCTCTGAACGTTCACGGGGTTGAACGAGATCGTGTCCGAATGCGGGTCCGCCTCGTGCCCGGAGCGGACGGCGTCCTCGATCGCCTCCCTTTCCGTGAGGAACGGCGGCTTGACGAGGAGGTACGTCTTCACGGTCCCCCCGACGTCCCGGACCATCGCGGCCGCCCGGGCGTGTTCCCGGAGCCCCCACATCTTGTTCACGGCGTACCGGAGCACGCGCTCGTTCGTCGACTCGAGCCCGAAGGCGACCTCGAGGCGCTCCACGTGCCCCATCGCGTCCTCGAGCTGCTCCCTCCGCACCATGTGGGAGAGCGTCTCGACCACGACCTTGTCGCAGCGGTCCCCGAGATCCCGGAGAATCGACCGGCGGGAGTCCGGGGAGAGCTCGTGGTCGTCGAAGAAGTTCCCGGACGTGTACACCTTCACCATGGGCTGGCCCTGGTGCCGCGGGAGCACGGAGGTGAGCTGGTGGGCGAGGTCCGCGTCGCCCACCTCGACCGCGGTGTCGTTCACGTACCCGCACATCGAGCACCCGGAGGCGTGCGCCCAGTAGCACCCGCGGGTGCGGAAGATGATCACCCAGGCGTCCACGACCTTCCCGTCGAGGAGATCCTTCTCCGTCCACGTCGAGATGATCTCCCCCGGGTCGTAGCCCCGATCGACCCGAAGTTCGTGGACGAGCTCTCCGACCTTCATCGCCCGCGCCCAAGGGACGAGGCGGTAAAAGGGTTCGCGTCGCCGAGGGCCACTCCTACTTCGAGGTCCGGACCCGGATGAGCCCCACGATGACCGCGAGCCCGACCATCAGGAACCCGATGAACTGGAGCATCCAGCCGATCGCGACCGTCGTCTGCGGGTTCGAAGGGTCGAAGCTCACGTACGGGGCCCCGCCGAACGCCACGGGCATCGCCCACAGGAATTCGTAGATCAGGACGACGACGATCCCCGCCGCGGCGAGCCCGATCGCGCCGCCCGGGCTCCCGTGGTGGTGGACGGGAATCGTGACCGTGCGCGTGGCGGCCGCCGTCGCCGCCACGGGCGGCGCGACGCCCCCCGCCATCGTCGCGGTGACCGCCGCCGATCGGGCCGCGAGGATCTGGGCCGTGAGTTCCTTCGGGGCGTACTGCCCGCACGCCGGACAGTAGTGGCGGCCGTACTGCGCGACGTAGGAGAGCTCCTTCCCGCAGTTCGGACACGGGTTCTTCGGCCTCGGCGGGGCGTACTTCTTGCAGGAGTAGCAGTAGAACCGCCCATACCGCTCGATGAACGAGAGTTCGCGACCGCACGTCGGGCACGGGTTCCGCACTGCGACGATCTCGACCGCGGGCGGCGGTGCAGGGGCGGGGGTGGGCTCCGGCTTCGGCGGTAGGACCTCCATCTCGGCCGAGGGCGCCGCCTCCGACTTCCCCTCGAGGGCCGCGTACTTCTTGCAGTGGTAGCAGTAGTGGCGACCGTAGTCCGGGATGTACGTGAGCTCCCGGCCGCACGTCGGGCAGGGCTTGCCGACCTTGGGCGGTGCGGGGACGGTGACGACCTTCACGACCGGCGGAGCGTACGCCTTGCAGTGCTCGCAGTAGTACCGGTCGTACTTCTCGATGAACGAGAGCTCCCGCCCGCACGTCGGGCATGGGTTGATGACCTTGGGGGCCTCGGGGGCGGCCGGCGGCGGTGCGGCGACCGTCTCCATGGGCGGAGATAAGAACTCGACCTTGGGGAGGTTCACGATCGTTGCGCTGTCCTCGATCGGGGAGGCGGGGGCCTCGAAACGGGGCGGGTCGTAGGTGGGCGGGGTCACCGTCGGGGGCGACACGGCCGCGGGTTCGGGGACGGGGATGGGGGACATCGGCGGCTCCACGGGCGAGGCGGCGGGCTCCGGCACGCTCGCCGGGCGAGCGGCCGCCGGCGCGCTCTCCTCGGGCCTCGCGTGCTCCTCCTTCTGCCGCCGCTCCTCCTCCTTCTCCAGGTCCACGAGCTTCGCGAACAGGCGCTCCCGCAGGTCCTCCTTCGTGCCCATCGTCTCCAAGTCGTACGCGGAGGCCAGGTCCATCAAGTGGGCCTTCTTCGCCCTCAGGATCTCGTCGCGAACCAGTGCAGGGCGCGTGACCTCCCGCTTCGGTTCCTGCCTCGGCTGGACCTTCGGCGCCTCGGGCGCGGCGGGGGGCTCCAGCGGAGACGTTTCCGACGCACGGGTGGTTTCCACGATTGCTGCCGGCGCGGGTGCAGGGGGCGCGGGTTCCACGGGAGCCGGCGTCTCCATCGGCTTCGGGGCGGGTTCCGGCTCGGGGGTCAGGAGGTCGTCGATCGACGAGAGCTGGACCTCCGGCTCGGGGGGTGCGGGTTCGGCCCGCCCGAGGTCCTCCGATGCGTACTCCTGGTCCTTGTGGCAGTAGTACCGATCGTACTCCTTGATGAACGTGAGGACGCCGCCGCACTTCGGGCAGTTCAAGCCCTTCCCGCCGCCGTACCCGTCCGGGGCGTACTGCCCGCAGGCGTCGCAGTACTGGCGACCGTAATCCTCGATGAACCGGAGGTCTGCGCCACAGTTCGGGCAAGGAAGGGCCAAGGTGACCTCCCCTCTGGGGAGTCGATATATGGGAACCCTCATAAAAGTATTTGAGCAGAGGCGGCCCCGCCCCCGGAGGAGAAAGGATTTTTGCAGACCGCGGTCATCGTCCCCCCACTGCCACCGTAGCTCAGTCGGTAGAGCGGCGGTTTTGTAAACCGCAGGTCGGGAGTTCGATTCTCTCCGGTGGCTTCCCAAGGGCTCGAGCGGCGTCCAGGACTCCGGGTCGGGCCGCCGCGCGGCAGTTCCGCGGAAAGTACATGATACATCCGCGGGAAACCATTATTATCCGAGGGGGAGTTCGACAGGTCGTGGGGGGAGTCGATTGGCACAGCGAATTCTCATCCGTCGAGACGAGGGCGGGGCGATCGAGGGGTTGCCCCTCCAGTTGATGATCGCGGTGATCGTCGCAGGCATCGCCCTCGCGATCATCCTGGGGTGGGCCCTTTCAATCCGGACCCCGAGCACGATCAGTCGCATCGAGGCGGCCCCCGACACGGTCGGGGTCTCCGGTCCGGTGAACCAGGACGCGGTGAAGACGGTCACGATCACCGTGCGCGCGTTTGACCAGAACGGGAATACGATCGCCGGGATCGTCGTGAGCCTCCGGGGTGCCGGAGTCGTGAAGGCGGGGACGGACGCGGGCGACGGCACCACGGACGGCACCGCGACCTTCCAGAACGTCCAGGTGCGGGTCCCGGCGAACCAACTGACGGCGAGGATCGACGTGACCGTCGAGGCCTCCGGATTTCCGACCGCCACGGACGACATCCTCGTCGTCCGGCAGTGATCCCATGCGCCTCCGCGGGGACGCGGCGGGGATCGAGGGCCTCCCGCTCCAGCTGATGATCGTCGCGGTCGTCGCGGGGCTCACCGCGCCCGTCGTCTACGCGGGTCTCGACGCCTACGACCGGGGGCAGCTGGAGACGCGCGTCCGGGGCGAGGTCCTCCGGCTCACGCGGGCGGCCCAGCAGTACGCGATTGCGGGCGGCGGGGCGGAGACCCTCGCGCTGGATTTCCGGGGAGGGCTCTTCACGTCCATCGAGTACGTGGCCATCGGGGACCGTCCCGGCGGCCCCCTCGCGAACGTCGTCCGGTATCGAATCGGCGGGCAGGGGGAGCGCGTCGTCCTCGTCGACCGGCCCGCGGTCGCCCTGGTCGGCCCGGACAACCGGACCCTCGCCCTGGGGGCGGGTCTATACGCAATCCACTTGGAGGTCCGCGACGATCGGGTCGTCGTGAGCGTGGTGTGAGTGATCGACTGGATCGCCTCGAAGGTCGCGATGTCGCTCGCCGCCCTGATTCTCCTCGCGGGGGTCGTCGCCTATTTCCTGGCCCAGCAGGAGCAGATGCGGCACGACGCCCTGCGGGGGATTGCGGACCAGGCC
>VBMI01000153.1 GCA_005878955.1 Methanobacteriota archaeon | reverse complement strand
CTTGTCAGCGACCTCGCGTCGCAGGCCGGTCTGGTGTTCGGCCGGTTCCGGCTGTTCGAGGAGCTGCGCGAATCGCGCGCGCGGATCATCGCCGCACAAGATGAGGAGCGCCGGCGGATCGAACGCGACCTGCACGACGGAGCGCAGCAGCGATTCGTGAATGCCATGCTCAACGTGGGGATGGCACAGGCCATCGCGGGTCCAATGTCGGAGACGTCCGATCTGCTCCAGCATGCCGCCCGCGAGATGCAGGCCGGACTCTCGGAATTGCGCGACCTGGCTCGCGGTATCCATCCCCCGCTCTTGACCGAGTCCGGGCTCCATGCCGCGGTCGCATCGCTCGCCGACCGCTCGCCGATCGAAACGTCGGTGGTCGGCGTTCCCGATCGTCGTTACGCCGAGCCGGTCGAGGTCACGGCTTACTTCGTGGTCGCCGAGGCGCTGGCGAACGCGGCGAAGCATTCGCACGCATCGTCGATCAAGATCCGGATCGAGGAGGAGGCCGGCCGCCTCCGCGTCGAGGTCAGCGACGATGGCGTCGGTGGCGTCGACTCGCGCCACGGATCCGGTCTCCTCGGACTACGGGACCGCACCGCGGCTATCGGGGGCAGCCTCAACGTGGAGAGTCCGAACGGTCACGGCACCGTCGTCCGGGCGGACCTCCCATGCGGGTGACGATCGCCGACGACTCGGTGCTCTTCCGCGAGGGCCTCGCGCGCTT
>VBMI01000152.1 GCA_005878955.1 Methanobacteriota archaeon | reverse complement strand
CGTGACGATCGAGGGGGAGCACAAGGGCGGGATGGTCCTCGACTTCGCGGACCTGAAGAAGGTCGTGCGCGAGGCGCTCGCGAAATACGACCACCGCGACTGGAACGAGGCCCTCGAGTACCCGAGCGTGGAGAACATCTGCGAGCTCCTCCAGAAGGACCTCAACGCGAAGCTCCGCTTCCCCTTCCACGTGCGGGTGTGGGAGGGGCACGGGAAGTGGGCGGAGCTATAGTCCCAGGAAGCTGTGCTCCGTGGCGACGACCATCAGCGCGATGATCACGAAGCCAAGCCCGAGGTTCACGAACTGCGATATGTTGAACCGCTTCTGGAGGGCCCCGACCTCCGGGCCGTGGGTGCACGCCTCCTCGTTCAGGTGACCGAGGATCTTCCTCGCGCTCCCGATGCCGAAGATCATTCCAAGCGCGAAGGCGACAAGGGCGAGGACCAGGGCGGTAATCAGGACCTTGCCCCATGGGGTCCCGACGAGGATTTCGGGGTCGAACGAGCCGAGGTAGAGATACAGGGCGACGCCGAAGATGATCGTCATCGCGGCGCTGCCGGGTAGGTACCGCTCGACGACCGGGAGCAGGCGCTTCATCGTCTCCTTCCGGGCGGCGGGGTCCATCTTGCCGAGGGCCCGCCGAAGGACGCCGACGCCATACATCACCGCGCCAATCCACGCGATACCGAACATGATGTGGAAGAACCGCAACACCACGGCAATGACCGCGGACGCCTCGACCATGTCGATGGGGAGGAAGACCCGATATTAATGCCTGTGGACGACGACGGAAGCTTCATATATTCGCGATTATATTAGATTTAATCTAGGTTATATGCCAGCCGTTCTCGCGAAAGCAAAGCGCGTTGGGGGCTCCATCATGGTCACTCTTCCGAAGCAGATCGTCGACCTACTGGGAGTCGTGGAAGGGGATGTCGTGGAGCTGGAGGTCCAGCTCCCCCGGAGGAGCTTCCTGGGTTCGCTTCGGGGCATCGGGGCGTTTACCGAAGCGGACCGGGCGGATCACGAATGACTCGCTACGTGGTCGATTCGTATGCGTGGATCGAATACCTAGAGGGCTCTGCCTCGGGCGCAAGAGTGGAACAGATGCTGGGACAGGCCGAAGACCGATGGACGCCAACTCCCGTCCTGGCAGAAGTCACGAGCAAGGTTGTCCGCTCCGGGAAAGACCCTGCAATCGCCTGGCAGGCCCTCAGAGCGTGGTCGACCATTCTTCCTCTCGACGCGGAGACGGCCCGGTCGGCCGGAGGTCTCCACGCCGCCTATCGATCGAAAATCCGCGACTTCGATCTCACCGACGCCGTCGTCCTCGCGGTCTCCCGAAAGTTCAGCGCACGAATCCTCACGGGTGATCCCCATTTTCGTGGAATGAAAGGCGTCGATTTCCTCGCGTAGGCGCATCCTCATATCGCGGCGCGGATTCCCTGGCGAGATGTCCCATCTCATCGATGCAATCCACGCCGATGGACCGTATCGGGATCTATCAGGCCCTCGCGCGGTGCCACGAGAAGCTCGGCGACGTGAAGTCCGCGGGGCAGTGGCGACGTAAGGCGGGGTCGGCCTACCTCACGCTCTCCGACGATGCGATGGCGAAGGACGAGCGGCAGTACCTCTCCCTCGTCGAGTACCGGAACGCGGTGCAGGACCTCGCGGGGGACCCGTCCCTTAAGGAGATCGCGGGCGAGTACAAGTCGGTCCTCGCGGAGAACTGGAAGGGCGGGCCCGAGGGGCTCACCCACGAGGGGCTCTTCGGCGGGGTCTTCCTGATGGGGCTCGGAGACCACGCGGCCGCCGCCCGGTACCTGTTCGACTCCGCGGAGGCGATCAGCGAGCAGGCGACGGAGGCACGCGATCCCGCCCTCCGGGAGGCGGCCCGCCGCGCGTACGAGCTCGCCCACGAGGCCGCGATGAAGTCCGGGAACATGCAGGTCGCACAGGTCGCGAAGGTGCGCGCGACGGACCTCGCGCAGCCCGCGCCGTAGGGGCCGCGATGTGCACCCTCATCGCGTGGTTCCACACGGTCCCGGGGTACGACCTCATCATCGGGATGAACCGCGACGAGGACCGGACGCGGCCCGCGGAACCGCCCCGGGCCCTTCCCGGACCGCCACCGTTCGTAGCCCCGAGGGACGCGCGCGCGGGGGGAACGTGGCTCGGTGTGAACCAGCTCGGGTTGATCGCCGCCCTCTCGAACCGCCGCGGCAAGGCCTCGACGACCGCGAAATCCCGCGGCCTCCTGATGCTCGAGGTCCTCAAGGCAGCGCACCCGCGGGCCGCCGAGATCGCCATCGAGCGGGAGGTTTCCGCGAGCGAGTACAACTTCTTCAACCTCTTCGCCGCCACGCGGCAGGAACTCCGTTTCTTCGCGTACGAGGGCCAGCTCCGGATGTCGCGCGGGCGCGAGGGGCTCAACGTTTTGACGAACAACGGCGGGAACGTCGACGGGGACGAGAAGGTCGCGACGATCCGCGCCCTGGCGGGCAGTGCGGAGTTCCCGAGCGGGGAGAAGGCGATTGGCTGGCTCGAGTCCACGCTCCGACATCATGGCGGCAGCGCCACCGTCCCCCTCTGCGTCCACTTCCCTGGAGGCGGCACCGTCTCCTCGACGATCCTCGCCCTCCACAATGCGGACCCCGGGCAGCACATCCTCCTGTACGCGAACGGGAGCCCGTGCGAGAATCCGTACCGCGATTACTCCGCGCTCGTGCGACAGCTGAACCCCGGCGCCCCATGAGTCACCGAACCCGCGCTCGGAACGGCAACCCTTTTCCCGCAATCCGGTTTCCCGCCCGCCGATGGCCGGGATCACGGACGTCCATGTCCACGTCCAGCCGTTCCGGATGTTGAAGCCCGAGATTCTGGAGGCGATGAAACGGGAGCGCCCGCAGTTCCCGCAACTCCTCAAGATGTCCGAGGACCCCGCCGTGCTCCTGGAAATCCTAGACCGAGCGGGAGTCGAGAGGGCGTGCCTGATCAACTACGTCGCGCCGGACGTGATGGGCTTCCTCCCGACCGTCAACGAATACGTCCTCAAATACGCGAAGGCCGACCGCGAGCGGCTGATCCCGTTCGGCTCGGTCCATCCAGCCCACGCGAAGGACGTGAAGCGGGAGGCGAAGGCGCTCGTCAAGGCCGGACTCGGCGGCTTGAAGATCCACCCGCCGCACCAGCTCCTGGCCCCGAACGACCCGCGGTTCGATCCCCTCTATGATGTCGCGGAGGATGCAGGGGTGCCCGTGATGGTCCACACTGGCACGAGCGCGTTCCCCGCTGCGAAGTCCCGCTACGGGGACCCGATCACGGTCGACGACGTGGCCGTGGACCACCCGGACCTCACGATCATCTTGGCCCACGGCGGGCGCCCGCTGTGGTGCGACACCGCCTTCTTCCTCGCCCGCCGCCATCGGAACGTGTACATCGACCTCTCGAGCATCCCTCCGAGGCGGCTCCTGAGCTACTTCCCGCGAATCGAGGAGATCCAGGACAAGGTCCTGTTCGGCAGCGACTGGCCGGGTCCCGGGGTGCCGGGAATCCAGGAGGAACTCGACGGGATCCGCGAACTCCTCTTGACGAAGGACCTGCGGGAGAAGATTCTCGTGTCGAACGCGAGGAAGATCTGGCCCTAGCGCAGCCGCCCGGTCAGATGCAAAACGACGACCGCCGCGAGGGCGAGAATCCCCACAAGGATTCCAAGGAAGCAGCCGGAGTGGTGGGAGTCAACGGGCACGGTTTCGCGGGTGGTCCTGGGCGGCGCACTCGGAGTCGTGGGATCCGACGACAGCACGCCCGCGTCCGTCGATCCCTCCTCGCGGCAGTGGCCGTGGTGCCCCGCAGGACCTGCCACGCCCCCGCCCGGCTGATCCGATGACCCGTAGGGTCCCCCCGACGCCGAAGCGGGCGGCCCGAGAAGGGAAAGCAGCACGAACACGAAGAACAGGGCGATCGCCGAGAAGACTAGGACGCGCACGAGCCGGTGCGGGATGACGCCCACGGTTACCCCTCTGCCCATGTCCCCATCCACATTCCGGGGATGAACCTGCCGGCCGGAAGGCGGGGGGACTAGGAGGACACGGCCTTCCGGAACATCATCGTCGTGCCGGTCAGGGTGAGCGCGCCCACGACGAGGATGACGAGGAACGCCTGGCCGAGGAGCGTCCAGTAGTCGAAGCCGTTGAGGATGAGCCCGTGCATCGCCTCCGCGACGTAGCTGATCGGGTTGTACGGGACGATGTTCTGGACGAGCTCCGGGAGCGCGGTCCTGGGCATCACGGCGGTCGAGAGGAACAGGAGCGGGAAGGTCGTCAGGATGCTGATCATCAGGGTCGACTCGGCGTTCCGCGTCGCGAGCGCGATCAGGGTCGAGATCCCGGACCAGGCGATGCCGAACGCGACGGCGAGGACGAGGATCGCGAGGATCCCCAGGACCCCGGTAGCGAACGTGACGCCGAG
>VBMI01000154.1 GCA_005878955.1 Methanobacteriota archaeon | reverse complement strand
ATCGAGACGGACTTGCATACGTGCGCGTTCCCGGTGCGGCACATGTAGCACCGCCCGCACGCGATGTGGCCCTCCGCGCTCACGTAGTCGCCCTTCCGGAGGCCCTTCACGTTCGAGCCGATGTGCTCGACCTCCCCCGCGAACTCATGGCCCTGGATCAGCGGGGTCTTGATGCGGGCGGCGGCCCACGCGTCCCAGTCGAAGATGTGGACGTCCGTGCCGCAGATCGAGGCGATCTTCACTCGGATGAGGACCTCGTCTGGAGTGGGCTCGGGGACCGGTACCTTCTGGACTTCCGTGCTCTTCGGCGCGGACTTGAGTTTCACGGCCGCTTTCATCGTCGAGACCATGCCGACCCCCCAGCACGGACGATGGGGTGCGGAAGGGCTCGCGGTATTTCAACCTTGTATCCGGTCGCAGGATGATCGAGGGGCGCGATTCAGCGAGATTTTCTGCGCGGGAAAATATGGAACGCAGGGATGGCCGGTGACACTCGGTAGGCCGTCTTTCCCTCTTTGATAGCCCGCCGGGGACCCTACTGGATGGCGTAGACCCAAACCTTGTCACCGAGCCTGGCGGCGCACCTTGATTAACGGTTGTCGCGAGCTCCGGTCGTATCGTCTTTCAATACCGAGTCATGAGGTGTCCCGGACATACGCTAGTCATCGCGGGATCGCCAAACGGCTGCCCGACGGGCCTCAAAGAGATTTTGCCCAAGGCTTCCCTCGTCTCCATTCTCAAGCCCCGAAGGGACTCGGGACGGTGACCCCGGACAGGAAGCCAGCCTCGCCCCACGGATGAGCGAAACCTTTTCAATCTCTGCCGCGTGTGCTGAAAAAAAGGGGGAAACCGTGAACACCGCGGCGCCGGGATCGGCAAGAACGCCGGCAACGCGCACCTTGACGCGGCCGCGTCTGGCCGTTGTCGCGGTGATCATCGCCGCATTGGCAATCGGGATTGTCGCCGCCCCGCCTATCCGGTACGCCATCGTCCAGCCAAACGTCAGCATGGTCGGCGCCGACGTGACAATCTGGTACTGCCGACCTGGCCCCGTTGCCCCAATTCCGCCACAGTTCTACCGCTTCGACTTCCGCCTTCAGAACACTGGCGATGCGGATGGATACGCTCGGGTCGATTTCATCGTGAACGGGAGCGAGATCGGCCGTGGCATCTACGTCGTCCCGGCAAGCCAGGTCGTGAACGGGAACGCGACGTTTGGGGTTGCTGACTGCGATCTGTACGCGACAGGGAGTGTCTTCGTTCACAACTTCTGGAAGGCGTAAAAGAGGACGGGCCAGCCGTCGAGTCTCCGCAATCTCGTTTTTCCGTACACAGAGGTCTCCGAGGCTGGGGGATCAATGGGGGGATGCTCTATGCGCTTGGCGTGCAGGATCATCAGCCCAGCAAGACTGCACATGGTGTTCCACCTCCGGCATTCGCCGGGGATTCGACGATCCAGTTCCCGCATCTCACACAAATGCGGCTTCAATCGTTGATACCCCGTCTACCGACTGTCACCTACTTTCTACGGGAGCTACGCCACAATCGGGTGGAGCTTGCTGGTCCGGTACCCGATGACGACGAACAAGTACTCCTTCCGAGCGAACTCTCGGTCGAGTTCAGGGTCCCCCGTATCCACTCGCAGGACGGGCGTCGCATTCAGTTTCGAGGGGGTTGCCACGACGATTACATTCGGCAGTGCAATCCTCCGGATGACCTGGGGGCTGACCTGCAGGTTCCCCCGTCCGAGCACGAACCCCTGGGCGCCGATCGGAGAGACGATCAGCTTCGCCCTCGGGAACCGGTCGAGGAGCCGCAAGATCCCGGCCTCGTCGAGGTCCCTCCCCACGAGCGCCCCGCCCTGGACCGCGTCGACCCCCAGGACCGTCTTCTCCACGCCGAGCCGCTTCGCGATGTGCTCGACGGTGGACCCCGGGCCCAGAAGGAGGAGCGTGTCGGGCTCCTTCTCCACGAGCTCCTTCACGTGGTCCGCGATCTCATCCTTCAACGCCTGGTCGCTGACCTCGGCGAACAGCATCTTCCCGGTCTGCACGAGGGCGGGCTCCACGAGGGTCTTCGCGGTCCCGTACATGCGGACCGTCCATTCTCCGCGGCGGTAGGCCTCCTCGTCCACGTCGAGGATCTCCGCCTCGCCGACGCGAAGAAGTCCGCGCACCCACGCATCGAGGATCGTCGCGACGGTCGCGGGATGGACTCCGAAGACGCCAGAGTGCATCTTCACACCCGCGGGGACCCCGAGGATCGGGATCCGCCGGTCCACAGCTTCGACCATGTCGCGGCACGTTCCGTCCCCCCCGCAGAAGACGATGAGATCCACCCCCCGCCGCTCGAACTCGCGGCAGGCCGCCTTCGTGTCCTCAGCGCTCGTCGCGGACGGAGGTGTGGTCGCGATTTCCATCGAGGAGGCGGGGAACCGAGCAGCCCCGAGGACATCGGAACCCATGGGCCCCTTACAGGTAATCCAGCGGATGTCGGCGGAGGAGCGCATGGGAACGAGCGCCTCTAACATCTCCTGCGCTCGACCGGGGGAGACGGGTCCCGCACCCCGAGCCGCGGCTTCCTCCGCGCGACCGTCCGTCCCCTTGAGGCCGACCCGGCCGCCCATCCCTGCGATCGGGTTCACGACGAAGCCGACCCGCTTCACATGGGGTCGAACCCCGCCCGCTATTTCGGCCTTCCGCGTGCATCCGCCGCGGGGGCTGCCCGCCACGCGCGGGCGAGTTCCGCGGGTGGGGCGACCGCGCCGAGGTGGGCGAGGTATCCGAGGGCGGCGAGCGGTCCGAGCGGCCAGAGGGGCGGGACAAGGATGATCGTGGCGGAGAGGCCCGCGGCGATGCCGAGCTGGATCACTCGCAGCTCATTGCGGGTCACCGAACGGAGGTCCACTGGGTCCACGCGGATGTGGAATGCGGCCGCGGCGAACGTAAGGGCACTGG
>VBMI01000050.1 GCA_005878955.1 Methanobacteriota archaeon | reverse complement strand
GTCCCCGCCAGGCCCGCGAGGGACGCCGCCGCCCAGGGATTCACGCCCGCGACCTCCTAGTCCGTGACGATCTCGAACCTCCCCCGCTGGACCAGGAGGGGGTAGTAGTCCATGTCGTGCTCGATCCCGCGCATCTTGAGGATCGCGATGAACCGGCGGACGGACGTCGTGAGGCCCACCTCGACCTCCTTGATCCGCAGGTGGAGGATCCCGTCCGCGAGGAACTCCTCGACGTTGAACTGCCCGAACGTCTTCCGGTCCGCGGGCATCTCGGAGATGAGGAACGTCGTCGCGTCGAGGTCCCGCACCTCCTCGAGGAACTGGAAGATCTCGTTCCGGGGGTTCTCGAACGGGGTGAGGGCGTAGAGCGCGTCGAGGGAGTCGATGGCGATGAGGTCGCATCCGAGCTCGGCTTTGTACCGCGTGAGCTGCTGCCGGAGGCCGAGGAACCAGTGGGGCTGCATCGAGTTCGTCTCGAGCTCCCGCCGAAGCCCCCGGATGTCGATCACGTTCAGGGTCTCTGCCTTCGCGGCGTCCATGCCGAACGCGGACATCTGGGAGAGGAGGCTCTTCCGGGACTGCTCCATGGAGAGGTACAGCGCGGAGGCGCCCCGCTCGGTCGCCTCGTGGAACAGGATCCGGTAGACGATCGTGGACTTGAGGCTCCCCGCCGGGCCCGAGACGAGGACGACGTGACCCTTCGGGATCCCGCCGCCGAGCCGGTCGTCGAGGCCCGCAATGTAGGTTGGGATGCGTTCGCTATCTGCTTTCGACACCCTCACCCCGCGACCCCCGAGGGGACCCGCCGTCGAATCCCGGGGAGACTATATCTGAGTTACCATTGGAGATGCTACCCCCCGCGAAGAGGAACCTACTTGCGACGTACGTGCACCGCAAGGGTACTTTTGGTCCCTAATCAGTAGGGGCGCGCTTATGCGGGACTCGCGGGCGGTTGCGCCTGAGGTGGCGGCCTACCTAGCGGGATTGGTTGACGGAGATGGGTACGTTGGAATCCTGAGACGGAGGACCGAGAAGACCCAGAGCGGGTTCGTTTACGTCTGCGACATGGAAGTCGCGAGCGTGCATCTAGACTTCCTGGATGAGATCCAAAGACTAATCGGGGAAGGCTGCTGGACACGGAGCAACCCAGGGTTCAAATCCAAGAGGCCTCTCTACCACCTCAAAATCGGGCCGAATACCCTCCGTTGGTTGTTGCCCCTTATGATCCCACATTTCAGACTCAAGAAGGCCCGCGCAATCATCGTGCTCGAGCATCTCGGGACTCAAGTCAAGGGTCGCCATGGTCAATCTCCTGCATCCGAATCACGTTATTGGAGACTGCGAGAAATGAGTCAACGGGGCCGTCGGTAATGCCGGGAGTAGTAGTCCTAGGGTGTCAATTCGGCGACGAGGGAAAGGGCAAGGTCATCGACTATCTTGCGGAGCGCGCGGACCTCGTCGTCCGGTTCCACGGCGGGGCGAACGCGGGTCATACCGTCCTCGTGGGCGACGAGAAGTACGCGTTCCACCTCGTGCCCTCTGGGATCCTGCGCCCCGCGACGATGAACGTGATCGGGAACGGCGTCGTGGTCGAGCCCCCCGCGCTCCTCCAGGAGCTCGAGGACCTGCGGAAGCGGGGACACGCCGCGGAGAACCTCCGCATCAGCGACCGCGCCCACATCGTGATGCCGTACCACAAGGTCCAGGACCGCGTCGAGGAGGACCTGAAGGGCCGGCTGAAGGCGGGCACGACCGGGCGCGGGATCGGCCCCGCGTACGAAGACAAGGTCGGCCGGTTCGGGATCCGGATGGCGGACCTCCTCGACCCGTCGATGCTCCAGGACAAGCTGGAGACCGTCGTGCCGATCAAGCAGCGGCTCCTCCAGGCGTACGGGAGCCACGAGGTCCTCGACGCGAAGGCGATCTTCCGGGAGTACGCGGGGTACGGGGAGCGGCTCGCCCGCTACGTGACGGACACGTCCATCCTCGTCGAAGCAGCGCTGCGGTCCGGGAAGCGGATCCTCTTCGAGGGCGCCCACGGGACCCTTCTTGACGTCGACTTCGGCGTCTATCCGTTCGGCGTGAGCTCGAACTGCGCCGCCGCGATGGCGTCGATCGGGTCCGGCGTGGGGCCGCAGGCGATCGGCGAGGTCATCGGGGTCGTGAAGGCGTTCACGAGCCGCGTCGGGACCGGCCCGTTCCCCGCCGAACTCCAGGACGCGACCGCGGAGCATCTGCGGGAGCGGGGGGGCGGGGAGTACGGGACGACGACGCACCGGCCCCGCCGCGTGGGATGGATCGACCTCGTGATGCTCCGCCTCGCCGCGAGGGTGAACGGCCTCACCGGCATCGCGGTCACCAAGCTCGATGTCCTCGGTGGGCTGCCGACGGTGAAGGCGTGCACCGCGTACACGTTCGCCGAGGAACGGATCGAAGAGTTCCCCGCGGACCTGCGGGTCCTCTCGAAGGCCCGCCCGGTGTTCGAGGAGTTCGCGGGCTGGCCCGACCTCAAGGAAGACGAGTGGGGTCGCCTCGCGAGGAAAGGCTACGACGCCCTCCCGGAGACGATGCGGGCGTATCTCGACGCGATCTCGAAGGCGATGCGGGCGCCGATCCGCGTCGTCAGCGTCGGACAATCGAGGGAAGCGACGATCCACCTCGCCACGTGAGGCCTACGGGCGAGGGCTCGGAAGCTCCACCGGGGGGGCCGCCGACGTCGCGAGGGTGGCGAGCTTCGACCGGAGCTCGCACGCCTTGCAGAGCAACCCCGTGGTCGGCTCGCCGCACGCCACGCACTCCTGGAGGGGCGCGGGGGGAAAGGTCGCCGCGAACACGGGACGGAGGCGGTCGTACCCGCGCACGATCGCGTGGCGGGTGCCGGGGGAGTCCGCCTCGAGGCGGTTCAGGATCTCCCGGAACCGGCCGCGCTGCGCCCGCTCGGCGTAGGGGCACGTCCCGTCGTGGAAGTGGATTCCACGGAGCATGGCATAGAGGTACACCTCCTTCTCGGGGACCATCCGCAGGGGTTGGACGCGGGGGACGAGACCGGGCTGGGCCCGCCCATGGGGCCCGAGGCGCGCGAGCCTGTCCACGTCCCCGCGGGCGACGTTCATGAGGATCGACTGGGCGGTGTCGTCCAGGTTGAGGCCCGTCGCGAGATAGTCCGCCCCCAGGTCCCGGGCGGCTCGGTTGAGGGCACTCCGTCGAAAGACGCCGCAATAGCCGCACGGGATCGCTGCCGGGTCCGCGGCGACGACGTCGTCCATCTGCCATCCCACCGTGTCCTCGTACCGTGCCACGTGATGCTCGATCCCGAGCTGCTCACAGAGCGCCTTCGCGAACCGGATCCCGTCGGGCCTGTAGGACGCGATGCCCTCGTCGACCGTGATCGCGACGATTTCGATGTCACCTCGCGGTGCGAGAATGTCGTGTAGGAGCACGGTCGTCGCGCTGCTGTCCTTCCCCCCCGAGAGGCCGACCGCGACGCGCTCCCCGCCGCGGAACTCGACCTGGGAGCGGATCTCGTGCTTCACCCGTCTCTCGACGAACCCCCGGAAGTGCGCTTCGCACAGGTGCTGCCCGCTGTAGCGGATCAGCGTGACGGCGGACGAATCGCACGTCGAGCACCGCATCGAGGCCGTCATCGCGGGGGGCAATATCAGCCTTCGGCCTGGGTCGAAAAGGTGGAAGAAAAATGGTAAAGGGGGCGTGGTTGCCCACGCCCTTGGCTCTGCTCACCCGCCCTGGATCGTGAACATGATCATCGCGGGCGACCCGGAGGCCGTCCGCGTCAATCCGTTCAACGTGTACTGGACGTTGAGGTTCGCGGTCACCGTCGAGCCGCTCGGCGCGTTCACGTAGTCCACGGAGAGCGAGAACGTCAGCTCGGCGCCTGCGCCCAGCAGGATCCCGCTCAGGTCCACGATGCACGATCCCGGTGTGCACGTGAAGTACGCCGGATTGGAGAACGTGACGGAGAGGCCTCCCGAGAGGAACGCCCCAGCTCCGCCGTAGTTCTTCAGGCTGAACGTGAACACCGTGTGCCCGGTCACGACCCCGTCCGTCGGCGTTCCGACGGCCTGGTTCGAGTACCCGAAGCCCGTGATCTTCACGATCGGCCGCTGGTTCACGAACGAGAACCCGACGACGCCGTCGGGATTCGCCTGGCTGAGCTCCACGGTGCCGATCGACAGGTCGCCCTGGAACCCGGGTGGTGCAGCGGTCTCCTGGACCGTGTACCGCCCGAGCCGCAGGTTGACGAGCAGGAACTTGCCGCCCGCGCTGTCCGAGTCCGGTGCGACGTTGTCCGTCACGCTCACGCATACGGGCGTGATCGGGTCGAAGGTTCCCGTGCCGCTGTTGTAGTTGGCGGTGCGGCACACCTCGAACGTTGCGCCCGCGAGGAACCGGTTCGCGTTGTCGACCTTCGTCCACCGGAGCGAGCCGGCGACGAAGATCTTCACCGCATCCCCGCTGTTCGGGGCAACACCGTTCGTCTCGCGGTGGATCGACACGCCGAGGACCGAGAACGTCGAGGCCGCATGGCCCGTCACTGTGCCCGTCGTGAGGGACGTGAACGTCACCGTGCACGTCCCGGACACCGTGCCCGGAGAGGCGCAGTTGTCGACGACGTCCACGATGGTCGCCCCGCCCGTCGGCGTGAGGGTCACCGTGACGATGGTGCCGTCCGCGACGTTCACGAAGCCGTTACCGTCCCCGATGTTCTGGCGGACGTTGACCGTGAACGTGTGGGTCTCCTGGATGCTGTTCGTGTCCAGAGGCGGCCCGATCGTGATCGACCCGTCCACGAAGATCTTCACGGCGTCCCCGCTGTTCGGGGCCTCGCCGTCCGTCTCGACGTGGAAGGTGATCGCGCCGATCGTCAGGTCCGCGGCGGCGTGCCCGGTCACGGTTCCCGCGCTGTTCGAGGTGAACGTGACGCTGCACGACCCGGCGATCGTCCCCGGGTTCGAGGCGCACGTGTTGCTCGAGACGATTGCGAGGGCTCCGTTCGTGCTCGTCAGGGTCACGGTCACGGGGGTTCCGTCCGGCGCGGGGTTCGGGGCCCCGCCCGTGAGCTGGAACACTGTCACCGTGAAGGTGTGGGGCTGGCGGACTTCATTGACTCCGTTCGGGAAGATCTGGATGCTCGCCCCGCAGATCGGGAACGGCACCGGCTGCGCAAAGTCCTTCAGCTCCGCCGTGAACGACTGGGAGCTGCGGGTCTTGCCCATGAACGTCGAGATGCACGGGGTCGAGCCTCCGGAGAGGGCGGTGACGTCCGCGCCGAACTCCGTGAAGGAGTTCCGCGGAAGCGTCGTGATCTCGGACCCGTGCCGGTCGTAGTTTGGCCAAGGGCCACCGTCGATGTTCCCGCCGTTGTTGAAGCCGCAGAGCGTCAGTGCCGAGTTGCAGCCTTCGCCGCCCACGGAACCGACGAGGGTGTAGGTCGTGCCGGTCCACTCGCGGACCGTCACGGAACCCAAGCTGCCGCCGACGGTGAAGTCCATGGAGACGATGATGTCACCCGCCATCCTCGATCCCACAAAGTTGCACGGATAGGGATCCGAGATGCCAGGGTCGTTGCACGGGGGGGCCTCGTCGAGCGCGACCTGGTTCTGGAAGAACTCCAGATCGACATGGCTGTCCCCGCTCGGGTCCAGCCGCTCGAAGCCCGCGTACACGATCAGATGCCCGTTCGCCGGGTCGATCTTCGCCCACGCATACCCGTTCGAGAAGTCGTCCTTCGCCGGCACATTGCCCGTGTCCCAGTGCCAGCACGTCGTGACGCTGATCGTCGGGCAGGAGACCGGATCGTCGTTCTTGTTCGACGTCCCCGCGCCCGAGAACGTGGTCCAGTCCGTCGAGCTCGACTGCGACAGCTGGTCCTTCTCGAAGGCCGCGGCGAGTCCGCCGTACAGGTTCGCTACGTTCCCATTCCCGTCGAAGATGCAGCCCCAGTCCGGTGGCGGATCGGGACTCACACATAGGATGTCCGCGCCCTGTGCGGGGCCGAGCTCGAACAAGCCCGTAACGCTTGTCGGAGCCGGGCCCGGCGACATGAGGGCCACTGCGACGATCGACGTCAACAGCAGCGTCCCCAGGGCGAGGGTCCTTAGGGTCGGGTTTACGACCCCACTCATCAGGTTTCCTAGTCCTCTTACGTTCATCGACTGCCCCTCCTCCAGTCCTGAGCAGAAAAGCAGAGCCCATCCGCAACAGGCAGAGATAGCGGGCGCCGATTTGGGGTACCATATACTTGCGTTGTGGAACGAATTTTGACATCGCGGAGACTAGGACACATTTTGACCAACGGACCGTCCGAGTCCCGTCGCCGGAGCCGCACGGAGGTCGCCCCGTGACGTCCCGAAGCTTTTTGGCCGATGCGAGGTTACTCCCTTAAAGGAGCGGATGCGATGGCAGACGTCAACCAGATCGGAATCCTCCTCCTCGGCGTCGTCCTCGGCTGGCTCGTGATGTTCGCGGTCCGCCGGTATAAGGTCCAGTGGGGCGCGTTCGCGACGTTCATGGCCGTCCTCTTCGGCGTCGGGCTGTACATGTTCCTGTACAAGACGGATCTCCTCGGGTACTACGGGATCGGGATCTTCCTCGGCTTCTTCGCGAACGTGATCGTGCGGGCGGTCGGGATCGCGGTCGGGGGGAAGGCGGGAGAGGCCCTCACGGAGATTGCCGCATACCCGAAGAAGGAGGAGCGGAAGTGACCTGGGACCGCATCCGCGCCGCGAAGGAGAAGTTCGAGAGGTCCCTGATCGAACGCGCGAACGTGATCGGGGTCGGCATCGGGAAGAAGGTGGTGGACGGCGAGGAGACGGACGAGCCCGCCGTGATCGTGTTCGTCGAGCGCAAGCTCCCCGAGGCCCAACTGAAGAGGAAGGACATCGTGCCGAAAACCGTGGACGAAGTGAAGACCGATGTCGTGGAGACCGGACGCCTGAAGGCCCAGGCGGCGGCGCCAGGAGGGAGGTCCCGCACGGACCGATGGCGGCCCGCGCCGGGGGGCGTAAGCATCGGGCACATCCGGATCACGGCGGGCACGATGGGCGCCATCGTGCAGGCGGGCGGACGGCGGGTGATCCTCTCAAACAACCACGTGGTAGGAAATTCGAACGACGGGCGTCCCGGGGACCCGATCCTACAGCCGGGCCCCGCGGACTCCGGCACCGGGGCCGACGTCATCGGGAGGCTCGAGAGGTTCGTGGAGATTCGATTCGAGGAGGCGGCGGGATCGAGCCTGGGCGCCATATTGCGCCGGCTCGCCGAGCGCCTCGGGATTCGCGCCGTGCCGCTGCCGCCAAGGAACTTCGTTGACGCAGCGATCGCGACCCCGGAGCGGGACGACCTCGTCTCCGATGACATTCTCGAGCTCAGGCGCGCGCCCGGACTCGCGAGCGCGGGCGTGGGCTCGCGCGTACGCAAGAGCGGACGGACGACCGGCGTCACGGAAGGGAAAATCCTCGCCACCGACGCCACGGTCGAGGTGGACTACGATGACCGCGTCGCGACCTTCACAGACCAGCTCGTCGCGGGGCCGATGTCCGAGGGCGGGGACAGCGGGTCCCTGCTCCTCGACATGGACGGGCGGGCCGTCGGGCTCCTGTTCGCGGGGAGCGACCGGACGACCGTGTTCAACCGGGCGGATCGGGTGGCGGCGGCCCTCGGGATCGAATTCTGAACACCCGCGGCGGACGCCTTCGCCCTTCCCTCCTCCAAAGGCTATTATATCGCGCACCGATTTCGACGGGATTCCCTGGGGGAGACATGAAGGAAATCTGGGTGGAGAAGTACCGCCCGACGAAGCTCGATGAGATTGTTGGCCAAGACGAGATCGTCTCCCGCCTCAAGGCCTACGTGCGGGCGGGGAACCTCCCCCACCTCCTCTTCGCAGGGCCCGCGGGCACCGGGAAGACGACCTCCGCGATCGCCCTCGCGCGGGAGCTCTTCGGGGAGGACTGGCGGACGAACTTCGCTGAACTCAACGCGTCGGACGAACGGGGCCTGGACGTCGTCCGCGTGAAGATCAAGGACATGGCTCGCACGGCGCCGATCGGCGAGCGCGGGTTCAAGATCATCTTTCTTGACGAGGCGGACAACCTGACCTCGGACGCGCAGGCGGCCCTCCGACGGACAATGGAGACGTACACCCGCACCGCCCGGTTCGTCATGAGTTGCAACTACTCGTCGCGGATCATCGAGCCCATCCAGTCCCGGACGGCGGTGTTCCGCTTCCGCCCGTTGAAGCCCGATGCGATCCGGACGTACCTCGAGCGGATCGCGAAGTCGGAGAAGCTGAAGGTCACAAAGGAGGGGATGGACGCCCTCGTGTACATCGCACAGGGGGACATGCGGAAGGCGGTGAACGCGCTCCAGGTCGCCGCCGCGGTCAGCACGACGATCGACGAGGACGCCCTGTACAAGGCCGCGAGCGTGGCCCGCCCGGAGCTCGTGAAGAACCTCCTCGAGGTCTCCCTCAGCGGGGACTTCATCAAGGCCCGCGACGCCCTCGACGGCCTCCTCATCGAATACGGCCTCTCCGGCGAGGACGTGATCCGCGCCGTTCATCGAAGCGTGTTCGACCTCAGCGTCCCCGACGCGTTCAAGGTCCACCTGATCGACCGGATCGGTGAGGCCGAGTTCCGCCTCGTCGAAGGGAGCAACGAGCGGATCCAACTCGAGGCGCTGATCGCCCACTTCGTCCTGGCGGGCCAGGATCTCAAGAAGAAGTGATCGCGGGGCCGAGCGCCGCCTCGACCGCGGGCCATCCACTTCGATCTCTCGGGCTCTGGGCGAGACCTCGCGCGAGCGCGACGAGCGCCTCTCGCACGGGGGGCGCGTAGGCGGTCGCGGCCTCCACCGCCGCGTCCGCGAGGACCAAGTTCGGCCCGAGGTTCCCCCCAGGTCCGTCCTTGCAGAGCTCGCGAACGAGCGTCTCGACGACGGGGACCGCGGGAGCGCCCTTCGCGAGGATCGACTGCGCGAGCTCCGCGGCGTCGAGATCCTTCGAGGCTTCGACGCACGCCGCGAGGTCCCGGAGGGCGGCCTCGACGTTCGCCTGGGGCCGTTCCCGGAGCGCCCCGCGCGCCGCGGGCTGGGCGCGAAGCAGGAGGCACGACTGGAGGACCGGGAGCACGCGGCTCTCCGTCTTCGAGAACCGCAGCACCCACCGTGCGGCGTCGGAGAAGACGAGGCTCCCGATCGCGCCCGGGTCGTACTTCGCCGCGGACGCGACCCGGAACGCACCCTCCCTCACCACGAGGGACGCGAGCGCGTCGGGGGCCACCCCCCGCTTCAACGCGAGGACCACGGCCTTCGCGGACTCCTCCGGCGTCGACGCCCTCAGTGCCGCGACGATCGCCTCCCGGTCGGGCCCCTCCGCAGGGCCTGCGTTCCCGCCGACCGCCGCGACGTCGACCTTCTCCCGCCCCCACGCTCCCATGATCGTCCGGTATGCGGAATCGTCCTGGATCCCGGTCGCGACTCGGGCGACGACGGGGCCCATGACGACGTCCCCGCCCCGCCAACCGAGCGCGGAGGCGAGCTGCCACGCCTTCACCGCGTACACGAGCTTGTGCCCGCCGCCCACGCCGTCCTCCGCCGCGACCCGGAACAGGATGTCCCCCGCCATCACTCGCTCCTTCCCCTCGACGAGGAGGCCCGAGAAGATCGAGACCGCGTCCTCGAACGCCCCCGTCCGGACCGCGTACTCGAAGGAACGGGTCAGGTGGCTGATCTCACCGGAGACCCTCCGGGGCCGTCGCCGCTCGGAGGGCCGCACCTTCGCGTCCCCCGCCGCGAGGGTGAGCGCCCGCAGGACGGGCAAGGCCTTGAGCCGCGTCCCAAGCGTCCGCGAGAGCCGGACCGCCGCGGAAAGGGCGAGGAGCCCGCGGAGCGGTTCCCGCTTCGCGGTGTCGACGGACTCCCCGTACGCGAGGGCGGCCGGGCGCGCGATTTCAACGGGGGCGACCTTCGCCTCCACGGCCGCGAGGCCCGCCCGCATCGCGCCGTCCGCGTCGCCTCCGCGAATCGCATCCCCGAGGGCGGTGGACCACGCGGGCGCTGGGGAGGCCGGCATCCCGCCGTCCATCGCCGGGGCGAAGAAAAACCTTCTTCTCCAGACCCGAGAGGACACAAACCATCATATCCGAGCGGCCGCTCCCGAGCCGGTGGGGACCGCCCGATGGCCACGAGGTTCGCGTTCTGGCGCCGCGTGAACGAGGACGCGCTCGCGGAGAAGCACGCGCAGCCCAGCCTCCTCTCCGACTTCATCCTCGGGAGCCAGGATGGGCTCGTGAACGTCCTCGGGGTGATCCTCGGGGTCGCGGTCGCGTCCCGGAACCTCGTGGACCCGTTCGCGATCATCCTCGCGGGCGGCCTCGCGGCCACGTTCGCCGAGTCCATCTCCATGGGAGCGGTCGCGTACACATCCACGATCGCCCGGAGGGACCACTACGCCGCGGAGGTCGAGCGGGAGCGGGAGGAGATGGTGCAGCTCCCCGACCTAGAGCGGCAAGAGGTGCGGGAGATCCTCGAGCGGTGGGACTTCCGCGGAGACGAGCTCGAGGGGATGGTCGACAAGATCACCTCGAAGCCCAAGGCGTGGCTCGAGATCATGATGGCCCACGAGCTGAACCTCGCCCCCGTGGACCCGACGCAGGCCCGGAAGAGCGCGGTCCTCGTGGGCTTCGCGGCGATCATCGGGTCGCTGATCCCGCTGGCGCCGTTCCTCGTCGTCCGGCCCGTCGTCATCGGCGGCGAGGTGGCCCGCGACCTCTGGGTGGGAATCGCCTCCTCGCTGGTCGTCAGCGCGGCGACCCTGTTCCTCATCGGGTGGTACAAGGCTCGCCATACCGTGGGGCGGCCCGGGAGGAGCGGGCTCCAGATGCTGCTCATCGGGATCGGTTCCGCGCTCGCCGGGTTCGCGATCGCCGCCCTCGTCAGCGGCGGTACGCCAATCGGCGGGTAGCCTGCGGGCGCATCCTTTATACCGCCCCGGGTTCTCGGGGCCGCCGCGCGGCGATAATATAGCCTGGTTAGTATGATGGCTTGCCAAGCCATCTGCCCGGGTTCAAATCCCGGTCGCCGCACTTCGTTTTCTCAGGGCTCCCAACGGTTAAGACGGCCCGTCGCGATGCCGCGGCGTGCCCGCCCTCAAGGACGTCGGCGAGCGGGAAGCGGTCCGTCAGGTTCTCCGGATTCTCGACCGCGGCCTCCCCGTCGGGCTGGGCCACGACGTCGGGGTCGTGGACTGGGGCGAGGACTACCTCGTGGCGACGACGGACGCGGTGAACGTCCGGACCCACGTCCCGGCGGGCGCGACCCCGATGCAGATCGGGTGGTACCTCGTCGCGGTGAACCTGAGCGACATCGCGGCCTCCGGGGCCGTCCCGCTCGGCTTCGTGGCGGCGCTCGCCCTCCCGAGGGACACGGACCTCGAGGTCCTTCGCGGGATCGCGAGGGGCATGGACGACTGCACCCGCCAGTTCGGGATCGCGGTCGTGGGCGGGGACACGAAGGAGTCGGACGCGATGACCCTCGCGGGCACGGCCTTTGGCCGGGTGCCGAAGAAGCGGATCCTCCTCCGGGTCGGGGCCCGGCCTGGAGACGTCGTCGTCGTGACGGGCGACCTCGGCCGCGGCGGGTGGGCCTCGCGATCGCTCGCCGACCCGAGGCAGCGCGCGGAGGCGCTGGAGGCCCTCCTCCGGCCGTACCCGCGGGTCGAGGAGGGGATCTTCTTCTCCGAGAGCGGCGCGGTCACGAGCTGCATGGACATCT
>VBMI01000049.1 GCA_005878955.1 Methanobacteriota archaeon | reverse complement strand
GCCGCTCCGCGGGCCGCACCTCCGCGAACGTCTCCCCCGCCGGTGCCCCGACGAAGATCTTCTGCCGGAGCTCCCCCCGGAGGTGCTCGAGCTCGAGGTGCATCCTCCGCTCCTTCTTCCGTGAGGAGTAGAAGTACGCCTCGTCCCGGGTGTCCCGCGTGACGAGCATCACGACCCGGCCCGCCCGCCCCCGGCCCGTGCGGCCCCGCCGCTGGATCGTCCGGATCTCGGAAGGGATCGGCTCGTAGAACACGACGAGGTCCGTGGCGGGGATGTCGAGCCCTTCCTCGCCGACGGCGGTGCAGACGAGCACGTTGTGCGCCCCGCTTTTGAACCGCTCGATCATCTCGACCTGCTCCTTCTGCTTCAGGCCGACATCCTCTCCTCGCGTCGCCTGTCCCACGAACCGGGCGGGGTCGACTCCCGGGAGGGTCCGGAGCTCCCGCGTGATTTGCTCCGACGTGTCCCGGTAGTGCGTGAAGACGATGACCCTGGAATCGGATTTTCGGAGGAACTGCTCCCGCACCTCCCGCAGGACCATCCGGACCTTCGGGTGCTCCGCTTCGGCCTCCGTCGCGAGCTGGCGGGCCTTGATCACCTCGGGACGGTTCAGGAACTGACCGTCCGCGCGGCTGTTCGCCTCCGCCTCCGTGCGGTCCAGATAGGTTCGGAGGGATTCCATCCCCTGGGTCTCCGCGAGCTCGATCGCGTGATTCACCTTCATCGCGACGGCTTGGGCGGTGGCGGCGGTGAACACCGGCCCCTGTCGCTGGCCGGAATCGAGGCGCTGGCGAATCTCCCGCTGGGCGGCGAGGAGGTCCTTCGTCGTCGGTCTCGCAACCCCCGCCAAGAACCCGCAGGTCTTCAGTCTCTGGATCTGGTCCTCGAGGACCTTGCGGAGGAGATCTCGAATCGTCCGCGAGACCTCCGTGGGTTCCACGAAGACCTTGACGACGTCGACGTCCTGCACATACTCGACGACGTCCGCGTCGTCCTCCACTCGAATTTCGACGGCCTCGATTCCGATTCCGAGATTCCCGCAGACCTCGAGGATTGTCTCCGCCTGGTTCCCCGGGGACGCGGTCATCCCGAGGACGAGGCCCGCGGGGTTCTCCTTGTACGCCGCCGCGACATCCACGTACGCGTAGTTCCCCACGGAGCGGTGGGCCTCGTCAAACACGATCAGGGAGACGCCCTCGAGGTCAATCCGGCCCTGGCGCAGATCGTTCCGGATCACCTGCGGGGTGGAGGCGACGATCTTCGATTCCCTCCACAGGAGTTCCCGCTCATCGGGGGCCGTGACCTCTCCGGTGAACACCGCAATCCGGTCCGCATCGAGGATCAACACGTCCTTCAGGAACGCGGCGTGCTGCTCGACGAGGGGTTTCGTGGGCGCGAGGAACAGGATCGTCCCGCCCCGGGATCGCAGGACCTCGGCGATCACCCGCGCGGCGATCACCGTCTTCCCCATCCCCGTGGGGAGAACCACGAGCGTCGACCGCTTCAGGCAGGACTCCGCGATATTCCGCTGGTAGTCCCGCTCCTCGATCGCTTCGCGACGGACGAGCGGGTGGTCCACGAACACGGCCCGCCCATCCCGGCGGGCGGGAATGAACCTTTCCCCGGGGTCAGCGAATCTGGCCCCGGAACCGCCGGGACTTCGCGTGGTCCACGAGGATGATCACGACGACGAGCGCGATCCCGAGCACGATGAGCCACACGATGTACTTCTGGATCCCGCCGAGGCCGAGGGGATCGTTGATCCGGGCGGTCGCGACGAACACCGCGCGCTGGTTCGCGTCCGTCGTCGATGAGACCGTGAGCGGGATCTGCTCGACGCTCCCCCGCAGGACGCCCGCGGGAGACTGCGCGCGGAACTGCACGGTCGACTCCGCGTCGGACGCGAGCCGCACCCGGGCGTCCGTCACGGCGGAGGCCGAGGTGGAGTTCACGAGGACCGCGGTCCACCCGGAGGGCAGCACCGCCGCGAAGCGGAACTCGTCGTCGAAGTCCCCGATGTTCGAGACCTTGAGCGTGAACACCGCCTCCGCGCCGGGCTCGATCGTCCGGTCCGAGACGACCGGGGTCACCGCGACCGCGCGGCTGATGTTCGTCGTCGTGAGCATGATGTCGTCGACCCACCAGCCGCCCGTGTTCGGCATGATGTTCGACGTCGCGTTGAACCGGATCTGCAGGGTCGACACGCCGGGCGGCAGGTACGAGGTGAGGTTCAGGCCGACCGCCTGCCAGCTCGGGTTCTTCCCGTAGTAATGGGCGACCTGCTGCCACGGGCCGCCATCGACCATGATGTCCACGTACCCGTGGTCCGTCTCGGCCTGCGTCGGCGTCTCCGTGCGCGACAGGTCGTACGTCTGGTAGTACACGAGGTACAACGGTCCCTGCGGGACGCTTGCGGTGGCGGAGACGAGGGTGTGGTACGCGAACAGGCTCGGGAGCCCGCCGACGTACCCGAAGCGCCACGCATGGGTCGGGCTGTGGGACCGCCCGTAGGACTGGGAGTCGTCCACGATCCGCCACTGGTACGCGTCCGTCCCCGACTGCCCCGGCGTCGTCCACATCGGGCCGGACTCGACGTCGTCGAAGAAGCTGTCCACGAACGCGCGGGAGGTGACGTGGGCGAGGCGCTCGTTGTTCTCCGGGATCTCGTCCCCGGTCAGGTTCACGCGGGCGTCGAGGATGTACCGGCCCTGGCTCCCGGCGGTGAACTGCCACGTGAGGTTCTGGAACGCCGTCGCGGTGAAGGTCGGGATCACCTGCGTGCCGCTCGGCACCGGAATCTCGGATGCCGGAGAGAGCGAATCGAGGAACACCCGGAGGCTCGCGGCCACGTTGGACTGCGTCCGCCCGCCCTGGTTCTTGAGGGTCACGGTCACGTCCACGGGCTGCCCGACGAGGATCGCGTACGGGTGGAGGACCTTCAGCACCGCCAGGTCGTCGTCGACCTCGCGGGACAGGTCCGCGACCATCACGGAGCCGGCGGGCGAGATGTTCCGGACCTTCCATCCGGTCCGGATGTTCCCGTAGCCGTTCGAGTTCGGGATCGAGTCGGGACCCCACCCCGCGGCGCTCGCGGCCCACGGGTCCCCGGCGTCGCTGGGGCTGTCCCCGGCCGTCGCCTCGTCCGACTCGACGAGGTCCACGAGCCGGTGGGCCTCGTTGTCGTTGTTCGGGACGGAATCGTCGACGTGCCAGATCAGCAGGCCGCTCCCGGGCTGCGCCGCGTCGAACCCACTCTGCTCGCGGTTCTCCACGAGGAAGTACTCGTCCCCGCCGGGGGCCGTCTTCACCGTGAGCCGGAACACGGCGGAGTTGTTCTCCACCTGCGGGACAGAGTGGGAGAGGAGGGGGGAGGTGACGTCGATCGGCACGACCCAGCCGAGCTTGCTCTTCGACCAGGCGCTGAAGTCGGATGGGGAGGTCCCCCGCGGGTTCCCGTTCCAGGACCCGCTCGCCATCACGTCCCACACCCCGATCCCGGGGCTCGAGCCGTCCGTGTCGTAGAGGTCGGGGAGGCCGAGGTCATGCCCGAACTCATGGGCGAGGACGCCGAACGGGGAGTCCTCGCTGATCATCACGTACCCGTAGATCTGCCTGCCGTCCGCCGTGAGCTGCTGGTCGCCCGGGAGTGCGGGGTTGCCGTCGATGACCGCCCACCGGTGGGACCAGATCAGGTTCGTGTTCGCGCTCGCCTCCTGCGCGCCGCCCGCGTGGACGACGACGATGTGGTCCACGACGCCGTCCCCGTTCTGGTCGCACGTGGAGAAGTCCACGAAGGGGTCCGCGAGGCGGACGGCCTCCGCGACGAGGCGGTAGATCGGCCCCGTCGCGTCGTCGACGCCCGACCCGTCCTGTCCGTAGTACGCCATCGTGTGGGTGCTCCGGACCCAGTTCGCCACCGCCCCGGAGAACCCGAACGTCCCGTACGAGTTCTCGCGGTAGAACGCGTTCACGCTTTGGCCGGAGGGCGCGTTGATCATGGAGTCGAAGAACCCGGGGGTGTGGGCCCCGGCGTGCGTCACGTCGGTGAACTCGACCGGGATGACGATCACGCAGGCCGTGCCGGTCGCGCGGGTGCCGAGGGGGCGGGTCGTGAGCGCGGGCCCGGACTCCACTTCCGGCACTCCGACCGCCCCGGGGGCGGCGGACATGAGGTGCTGCGGGGCCCGTTTCATCGCGGTCGTGGTGGGAAGGGGAGACGTCGCGAGGCCGCTGGCGACAATCAGGGCGGGGCCCGCGACGAGCAGGGCGGCGATCAAAAGCGGGAGGGCCTTGCCCCGCAGGGTCACGGCGCGTTCCTATGAGAGGTTCGCTATTTAAGCGTTGATTTGGAATTCCCCGTCTCGATAATCGAGCCCGCGAAAGTCCCGGCGCGACGGACCGCAACGCCTTTTAGTCCCGCCCGCCATCGACGCGCGGCGGTGTCCCGCATGATCACGTACGTCACGCTCTACGTGGCCGCGGACGGGGAGAAGGCGTCCGAGGTCACGCGGCGGCTGAAGGAGCTCGGCTTCGAGACGACCCTCGGGAACCACGACTTCGCGTTCCGGTGGAAGGACCGGGACGTGACCCCGGACGTCGTCATCAACTTCGTGGACCGCGTGCAGTCCAAGCTCAAGGGCACGGGCGTCCTGATGCACTTCACGACGGTGTCGTGATCCGATGCCGTCGATCGATAACTTCGAATTCGCGCACGAGCACCGCCGCGACGTCGTGTGGATGTCCCAGAACACGAACACGATCCCGATGCCGCGGCCGATCAAGGAGGCGATCCTCCGGAGCGTGGAGGAGGCGGAGTACAACCTCTACCCGTTCAAGCGGGGGCTCTTCGGGCTCCCGGAGGCGGTGCGGGAGGACCTGGGGCTCGAGGCGCAGGACGTCCTGATCACGAACGGCGGCATCGAGGGCGAGTACATGGCGACGCGCGCCCTCCTCAAGCCGGGGGACGAGGTCGTCTCGACGGACCCGAGCTTCCTCCCGATCCACGACCAGATCGCGATGGCGGGGGCGAGGGCCGTGGAGCTCGACATCTACCGAAAGGACTACAAGCTCCACGCGGACGCCGCGGCCAAGGCCGTCACGCCGAGGACACGGGCGCTCCTCCTCATCGATCCGAACAACCCGCTCGGCGTCGGATACACGCGCTCGGAGGTCAAGGGGCTCGCCCGGGTCGCGGAGGACCACGGGCTGTGGCTCCTCCACGACATCACGTACCGCGACTTCAACCCGGACCACGTTCTCGCGTCCGAGTTCTATCCGGAGCGGACGCTGCTCTCGTACAGCTTCTCGAAGGGGCCCGGGCTCGCGGGGATGCGGGTCGGCGCCCTCCTCGGGATGCCCGAGGCCCTGAAGGAGATCCGCCGGTACGACACGAACGTCCTCGGGACGAACGTCCTCGCGCAGCGGGCCGCGCTCGCCGCCCTCGGGTGCAAGCGGGAGTGGCTCCCGGCGGTGCGGGACATCGTCCGCCGGAACCAGGAGATCATCCGAGACACCGTGAAGCGGGTGGACGGATGCGAGCTCCCGGTGTTCCCGTCGAAGGCGAACATGTTCGTCATCGACACCGCGGCGACGGGAGTCGCGCCGGACGCGGTCGAGGACCGGCTCCTCCACGACCACATGATCCACGTCCGCGCGGGCGGGTACCTGTCGAAGCGCTTCGGGTCCAAGTTCGTGCGGGTTTCGTTCACGGTCCCCACGGAGCAGTGCGAGAAGTTCGCGAGGGCGTTCCCGAAAGTCATGGAGACGCTCACGGGTTCGTGAACGGCGGACGGCGGGCCGAGGCGGCTACTCGTTCTCCGCCTTCGACAGGATCTTCTTCAGGGAGCCCAGGACGCTCCCGCGGTTCGCCACGACCGCGTACACGAGGGGCGGCACGTACGACGAGTTCGCCTCCTCCCACGCGGGCGCGTGGTTCGTGCTCGTCGACCGCCACCCCATCGGGCCGCGCGGTTTCAGATATCCCTCGTTCATCCCTCGACCTCCGCAACCGTGACATGGTATCGCATGACCCGGCATGAACCTGCCGATAGCCGGAGGCGAGGGTTTATCGGCCCGCCCCCCGATTCGCGGGGCGGTGGTGTCGAGATGACCTGGGAAGGCCGGTTCACCGTCGCGTCGAGCGTCGCCCTCGTCCTCGCGGTCGTCCTCACCGTGATGACGGTCGCCCTCCGGGCAGACGCGATCGCCGTGGTGTCCGTGCTCGTCACGCTGTGGATCCCGCTGCTCCTGATCACCCTGAGCATCGTTGGCCTCGGCGCCCTGGGGGGCCTCATGGACCGCCCGGCGGCCTCGAGGGTCGGGAGCAACCCGTTCCCGCACATCCACGCGGGCGAGAGGTTCTGCGTGCACTGCGGCGCGAAGATGGCGTGACCGCGAGACGGGTCACATCCGGATCGCGTACTTCGACTTCGTCCCCGAGTACCCGCAGTGCTCGCACTCCAGGTACATCGTGTTCCCCGCATAGAACCACTGGCGGGTGAGCTTCCCGCACTTCGGGCACTCCTCCGGGTGCGGGGCGGGCTGCGGCGGCATCGGGTCCGCCATCCGCTACGCGGGGCCGGAGATAAAGGTAACCGGGCGGTTCACAGCCATCGCTCCTTGCGCGTGTAGTACACGGGCTTGCGGTCCGGGAACTGCCGCCGGTATTCGACGTATCTCCGATGCCACCGATCGTACCGTGCGTCGGAGGAGCTCAGTCGCCGGTGGGGCATCGCGATCAGCGCCCGCTGGACGGTCCACACGTTCCTGTCCGAGAGCCGCCAGTCGGTGCCCCGGAGGGCCCGCAGGTCGAGGACCCCGTAGCCGTTGATCCGCCCGGTGAGGTCGATGTACGGGTCGAAGTAGCTCCACACGAGGTCCCGGAGCGACCGGAACACGGGCCTCCGGCCGAAGAGGCCGGGGTCGCGGGACTTGGCGACCGTCCCCCATCGGCCGCCCTCGCGGTAGAGGAACACGACGTGGTCGAGGTCGTCGATCGACTCGAGGTCCAGGAGCCACGGCGGACGCCCGTGCGCCTCCATGATCGTCGCCGCGGACAGGGCGGCCTCGAGGCAGTGGGCGGTTCGGAGACGGGCGACGACCCGGAACGTCCTCAGGGTCTCGCCGCGCTCCTCGTAGTTGTATGGGAGGCCCCTCAACCATCGCTGGACGCGGGCGGGAGTCGACAGCAACCGGACGAGCCGCCGTTCCGCGGGCGCGAACCCCGGTGGCGGGGGGAGGGCCGAGGGGCCGCGGACGCCCATGACACGGGCCGCATGGCGGGTGGCGCCATCAACGTGCCTCCCGGGAACGCGGAACAAGGGTTATGGCGGGAGCCGCGCTTCCACCGCCCCCATGGCGTTCGTGGACCGGCTCGATGCGCTCCCGATCGTGCTCGAGGTCGTCCCGCCGCACCGGCGCGCGGGGGAGAAGACGATCGCGAGCCTCGTGCAGAAGGTGCAGGACGCCGCCTCGTCGGTGCCTCACCTCGATGCGTTGAACATCCCCGAGGTTCTCGACGAGAACCATGCGGGCCTCCCGTTCTACCGGAACCTCGGTCCCCGCCAGTTCGCTCGGCGCCTTCGCGACGGCTTCTCCGCGGAGGCGATCGTGAACAAGGTCGTCGTCCACGCGAAGGGCGAGGGGGACCTGCGCGCGTGGCTTGAGGAGTCGATCGAGGTCGACGGCCTACGCACCTTCGTCCTCGTGGGCGGGGCATCGAGCCGGATCGCGTACCCGGGGCCCGACGTCGTCCGGGCGAACGGGATCCTCCGGGAGGTCGCCCGGGGCCGCCGGGACGTCGCGGCGGGCAACATCACGATCCCGGAGCGCGCGGGCGAGGTGGGCCGGCTCGTCGAGAAGACCCGCGCGGGCGCGAGGTTCTTCACGTCGCAGGTCCTGTTCGAGCCCGAGCCGATCTCCTCCGTCCTCCGCGAGTACGGAGAGGCGTGCGCCTCGGCGGGCGTCCGGCCTGCGACCGTCCTCCTGAGCTTCGCGCCCGTCGCAGACTACGAGGACATCGAGTTCCTCGCGTGGCTCGGGGCGACGATGACCCCGGAGACCGAGGAGGCGCTCCTCGCCCATCGCGGGCGGGAGGTGGGCCGGGCGTCGTTCGACGTGGCCCGCCGGATCTGGGCGAGGATCCGGGACGCGAACGCGGGCTCCCGCCACCCCGTGCCCCTCGGCGTGAACGTGGAGGAGATCAGCGTCCACAACTTCGACCTCGCCGTCCGGATGGCGCGGGAGTTCCCCTCTTGGAAGGACGCGAAGGCGGCGTGAGGGGCCCTCTGAGGGGACCCCGCGTCGCGGGGCCGGGCGGTCGTCTCGTGGAGCTTCACGGCAGATATTGGCGATTCGACGACCGTCCAATCTAGGACAATGCCTTGTCTCAGAATCAGGGGCGATTGCGGCACCGGAACCATAGTAGCCCCCGGGCTCTACGCTAAGAGCAGGTGAAAAACATGGTCTCCGTCATATCCGGCCTTGCCGTGCTGGCGGTCCTCGCCGTGGCGACCCTCGGGGTCGGAGCCACCGTGGTCGCGGGTTCGATGCCCGCGGACACGACCGGCTCGCACGCTCCGAGCGATCAGGCGTGCGCCGTGGCCGACGCCGCCCACGCCGCCCTCGGGCACCGCGAACCCGGTCAGACCGTGGGGTCCGTGATCTCCGAGATCGCGCGGCAGATGTGCCGCCCGCTGATCCGGCACTAGACCCGTCTGCCCGGATCGAAAAAGCGCGCCGCGGGTTTCGCGGCGCCCCACCCTTTTCTTCGACCTATGGAGAGGCAGGACCCATTGGCTTCCCACCGATCCCCTTCCAACCGAGCCCCGCCGGTCGCGTCCCCGCGGCCGCCCTTCATCAAGGCCGAGTGAGGGCTTCGATTATCACCCACGCTAACGACCCCCCTACGTTTATGGAGGATGTCACCCACGTCCCACGAACCGATGCCAGAACCCGAGGGCCCGCCGGCGAAGCGGGGGCCTGACCCGGCCCCGGACCGGTGTCCCAAGTGCGGTGGGCCGCTCGAGCCCGCCGAGGACGAGCCGGACCGGGCCTGCCTCTGGTGTGGGACCTTCGTGGGAGCGCAGGAACCCTCCGAGCCGGGGCCCCCCGGGCCGCAGGCCGACGCGGAGAGGACGACCCCCGCACCGGAGACGGACGAGTTCCTGGGCATGTTCACAGCCTTTGCCGAGGAGACCGATCGGCAACGAGCGGAGGTGCACGCGGAGTCGCCCGAAGCCCCTGAACCCTCATCGGACGAAGCGCCCCAGCCCTCATCGAGCTCGCCGCCTCCGCCCCTCCCCGTCCTCCCCGCCCCGGCGGAGGAGCGAAAGGCGCTGCCCCCCGGAGAGATTCCCTGGCCACCGGTCGATGCGGTCCCTCCGGCCGCGGCTCCGGTCGCACAGGCAATCGCACCCCCGCCGCCGGTACCCGAGCCCTTCGCGAACACCGACATCGCACGCTCCGAACCGGAGCCCGCTCGCGCGACAGGGACGGAAGCAGATTCCATCTCCGTGGAGCTCGAAGCACCCGAGGAGCTGGAGGCCGAGCCCCCCGCAGAGCCGGAACCCCTCGGGGAACTCGAGGTGTTCGAGTGTCCCAAGTGCGGGACCGAGGTCGCCCCGGACGCACCGATGTGCCCCTCGTGCGGGACGAGATTCGGCAAGGCGATCCCTCAGGCGCCTCCGCCCCCCGCTCCGGGTGCCCGGGTCCGCGTCGAGCCGGCGGTGCAGGCCGCGAGCACGGCCCGCGCGGTCCGGAAGCCCGGGCGGGCCCCGAAGCCCTCGCGGGCGGACCGGGCCGCCTTCTATATCGGCGCCGCGCAGGTCGCTTTCGGCGGGTCCGGCCTGATCCTCGGGTCGTTCCTCCACGATCTCTTCCGCGTCCCCTTCGTTGGCTCTGCGTACAGCGCCTTCGGCCCCGTCAACGTCACCTCGATCATCTTCGGCACGATCCTCGTCGTCGCCGGGGCCGTCACGATGGCAGCCGGGTCGCACCACGGGCGGGGCCGCCGCAAGGCCGCCGCCCACGGGGCATGAGATGGACGCATCCGTCCCCCCGGGCCGGCGTTCCCTGTCCACCCCCTCCCTCCGCGGCGGGATGAGCGCGCCCCCGGGCGCGGACCCGCGGGCCCTGGGCCGCACGAACGGCCTGACGAACGGGCTCCATGGCCGCACGAACGGACTGACGAACGGGATGAGTCGGCGGAACGGCCTGACGAACGGCCTCACGAGCGGGATCGGACGGACGAACGGCCTCGTGCGGAGCCGTGGCCACACGAACGGGCTCGTGAACGGCGTCGGGTACACGAACGGGATCCCGCTCCGGCGGAGCACCTTCGGCGTCGTCGCGTCGTCCGACTACCGGCGCGCGGGCGCGTTCCTCGCCGTGTCGCTCCTCGCGATGGTCGCCGTGAGCTTCTACCTCGGCGAGCCCAGCCCCTCGCCATTCGCCGTGGACGGGACCTTCTCGGACTGGACCGCCGTGCCGAAGTACGTGGACGGCGTGGACGCAGGCCTGCCCGCGCATGCGGACCTCGTCGAGTTCGCGATCGTCCACGAACCGTGGCGGCTCCTCGTGTACGGCCGTACCCGCGGACCCCTGTTCCCCGGGAACGAGACGTCGAGTGTGTACCTCCTCATCGACGACCCGAACGCGACGGGGTACGCGTTCCAGGACCGCGACGTGGACTTCCTCGCGGAGGCGTGGGGATGGGGCGGCGCGCTCCGGGACACCTCGTTCCGCGCCTGGGCGGGGGACTCCGACGCGAACAACGCGTCGTCGTTCCGATACCGCGGGCCGTTCGCCGCGGCGTCCAGCGGGTCGGAGTTCGAGCTCGAGATAAGGGATACGGACGTGGACCCGGGCCTCGTCCCCGGGCTCACGTTCACGCTAGCCACACGGTCGGGCGACGCGCTCGACCTGGGCGTGTCCGTCGGCCTATCGCCGGGGGCGCTCTCCGTGGACCAGCGGCCCCTCACGGACGTCGTGGTCTCGAGCGCGCCCGTGCTCCAGCTCACGCTCCAAGGGTACCTCGCGGACGTCGAGGTCCGCGGGTTCGTCTTCGACCACACCGGCGGCGGCACGATCGTCGTCCCGAACGCGGGGTTCACGATCCCGGCGGGCGGCACGCGGACGGAGACGATCGGGATCGACACGGCCGCGGCCGCCCCCGGCTCCCTCGTCGCCCTGCGCCTCACGGACATCGATGCCGTCGTCGCGGGCACCACGCGGCGGGTGCCGGTCACGGTCGTGGGCCCGGGCGCGCGGTTCTACGTGCAGGCGATCCCCGCGGGCCACCTCGTCGACGGTGTCTTCGCGGACTGGGTCGCCCTGAGCGCGGACCCGGACGACGCCGTCCCGGCGTCCGTCGACATCCTCCAGTACGGGTTTAACGCGTCGACCGACGCGTTCTTCTACGTGGGGACGGAGGGCGACGCGTTCAGCGGAGCCCTGCTCCCGGAGCGCCGCGCGATCCCGGCCCTCACGCCACCGAACGGGACGGGTGGGCCGACCTCGATCCCGCGCCGCGCGGCGGAGGACCTCCTGCAGATCTACGTGGACACGGATGACCAGAATCCCGCGGGATACCCGGTCGCGGGGATCGCCGCGGACCGCCTCGTCGAGGCCCGCGGCCGGAACGGCCGTGTCACCTCCACGGCCCTCTA
>VBMI01000148.1 GCA_005878955.1 Methanobacteriota archaeon | reverse complement strand
GACAAGTTCGAGGAGCTCGCCCGCATCGAATCTCTGAACGTGGGCAAGCCCCTCCGGGAGGCGAAGGGCGATGTCGCGTACGTGTACAAGCTGTTCGAGTACTACGCGGGCCTCGCGGACAAGATCCAGGGGGACACGATCCCCGTCCCGGGGAACCGCCTCGATTACACGGTGCGGGAGCCCGTCGGCGTCACGGGCCACATCGCGCCGTGGAACTACCCGCTCGTCCTCGCGTGCCGCGGGATCGCGCCCGCCCTCGCGGCGGGGAACACGGTCGTGCTGAAGCCCGCCTCCCTCACGCCGCTGAGCGCGTTGAAGCTCGCGGAGATCGCCGCCACGGTGGGGTTCCCGCCCGGAGTGTTCAACGTGGTCACGGGCCCCGGTTCCTCCGCGGGCTCCGCCCTCGCGGGGCATCCGGACGTCGACTCGATGACGTTCACGGGCTCCACGGAGACGGGGAAGCAGATCATGCAGCTCGCGGCCCGCCACGTCACTCCGGTGACGCTGGAGCTCGGCGGGAAGAACCCGCAGATCGTGTTCCCCGATGCGAAGCTCGACAAGGCCCTGAAGGGGGTGCTGTTCGGGGCCTTCCAGAACTCGGGCCAGATGTGCTGGGCGGGCAGCCGCGTGTTCGTCCACGATTCCGTCCGCGACGACTTCCTCCGGAAGCTCGCGGAGAACGTGCAGAAGATGAAGCTCGGTCCCGGGACGAAGGAGGAGACGCAGATGGGCCCGGTCGTCTCGCGGCCGCAGGAGGCGTCCGTCCTCGGATACATCGAGGCGGGCCAGAAGGAGGGGGCGACCGTCCTCGTCGGCGGGAAGAAGGCGGACGCCGCGGAGCTCCGCGAGGGGAACTTCGTCCTCCCGACCGTGTTCGGGGGCGTGGACCCCGGGATGCGGATCGCCCGCGAGGAGATTTTCGGCCCCGTCCTGTGCGCCTTCGATTTCACGGATGTGGACGAGGCGATCGCCCAGGCGAACGCGACGGAGTACGGGCTGATGGCGGGCGTGTGGACACAGAACCTCCAGACCGCGTTCCGGGTCGCCTCCCGCCTCGAGGCGGGCATGGTGAACATCAACGAGTACCCGATCACGTTCCCGCAGACCCCGTTCAGCGGGTTCAAGCAGTCCGCCCTCGGCGCCGAGCAGGGGATCGACGCGGTGCACTTCTACACCCGCGTGAAGACCGTCAACGTCGGTCTGGAGTGAGGCGTTGATCGTCCGCCAGATTCCCCGGATTGAGACGGGGTGCATGTCGTACCTGATCGGGGACCCGTCGTCCAGATCCGCCGCGGTCGTGGATCCCACCGAGGAGCCAGGGGTGTTCCTCGACGAGGCCCGCACTCTCGGCCTCCGGATCGAGCGGGTGATCGAGACCCACACTCACCAGGACCATCTCTCGGGCGCGAAGGCCCTCGCCGTCGGCCTGCAGGTCCCGATCCACCTCCCCTTCAAGTCCCCGGCGAAGTACCCGCACGAAACGATCGCAGAGAACTCCCGCCTACGGCTCGGCGACTCGGAGCTCCGGGCGATCCACACGCCGGGCCACACCCCGGACCACATGACCTACGTCCTCGGGGACGCCGCCCTCGTCGGGGACTGCCTCCTCGTCGGGACCGTCGGGCGCGCGGACTTCTACCCCGCGGGACCGGAGGATCTGTATCATTCTATCTTCGACAAGATCCTGCGGCTCTCAGACGAGGTCGTCGTGTACCCAGCGCACTACGGACCGCACCACGGCCTCCCGGAAGATCGATTCACGACCCTCGGGAAGGAGCGTCGGTTCAACGAGGCCCTGACCGTGAAGTCGAAGGAGGACTTCATCCGGTACATGATGGAGGGTTGGCCCCCGAAGCCGAGCGGCTGGCGGGAGATCTCGGAACGGAACACGTCCGCGTGATGCGTCATGGGGCCGTCCGCCATCGAGGATGCCGTCGGTCTCGATTCAGACCAACTCGCCGGGAGGGCGCCGGTCTCGCCGTGGCGGGGCGCGTGTCCACGGGGCGAAAGGCTTGAGTCCACCGCCCTCCTTGCCCGCGGGGATGATCTACGTCGCGGAGACCGCCGCGATCACCGGGGACGTCGCGATCGGGAGGGACTCGAGCGTATGGCACGGTGCCGTTCTGCGCGGGGACCTCGACGCGATCGTCGTAGGCAAGTACGTGAGCGTCCAGGACAACGCGGTCGTCCACGTGGACCTCGGCAACCCCGTGGTGATCGGGGACCGGGTGACCGTGGGCCACGGCGCGGTCGTCCACGGGTGCGAGATCGGGGAGGAGTGCATCATCGGGATGGGCGCGATCGTCGGGAGCCGCGCGAAGGTGGGCCGCGGGTCCATCCTCGGGGCGGGTGCCGTAGTCCCGGAGGGAATGGAGGTGCAGCGGGACAGTCTCGCACTCGGCGTCCCGGCGAAGGTCCTCCGTCGTACCGAGGACTTCCACCGCCTCCGGATCGAGGCCTCCTGGCGCGTGTATGCCGAGCTCGCCCGGAAGACGCTCCCCGCGCGGCCCGAGCGGGCGGCGGACCCGTCGACGCGCGTCCGAATCGAGGGCGTGGCGGGGCTCGACAAGCTGTTCTAGGGAGGGATGGCCGTGACCTTCGAGATCGAAATCAAGCCGAGGTTCCGCGACATCGACTCCCTCGGCCACGTGAACAACGCGGTATACTTCACGTACATGGAGCAGGCCCGCACGGAATACTACATGCGCACCGCCCAGACGAAGCGGCTCGACGAGATCGAGTTCATCCTCGCGAGCGCGAAGTGTGACTTCCGGTCCGCGATCGAGTGGGGGGAGACCGTGGCGGTGCAGGTGTGGCCCGTCCGGATCGGCACCTCGTCGTTCGCATTGCGGTACGAGATGCGGGTGAAGGAGGACGGGCGGCTCGCCGCGGAGGGGGAGAGCG
>VBMI01000147.1 GCA_005878955.1 Methanobacteriota archaeon | reverse complement strand
TTCTATATAATACGTCGAATACACGCGGCCGTGCAACGGATCGCGATGAAGATCGCGTACGACGGCGAGGCGTTCCACGGGCAGGCCCGCCAGCCCGGCCTCCGGACCGTGGAGGGGGAGACGATCCACGCCCTTGTTCGGACCGGAGCGATCCGCGACGCCCGCAGCGCCCGGTTCCAGAGCGCGAGCCGGACGGACCGCGGTGTGAGCGCGCTCGGGAACGTTGTCGCGTTCGACTCCCAGCGCACGCCGACCGCGGCGGTGCGATCGTTCAATGCGAAGTCCGGCGGGGTGTGGGCGTGGGCCGCGGCCTCCGTTCCCGACGACTTCAGCGCCCGGGGTGCGCGCGAGCGGTGGTACCGATACCTCCTGCCCGCGGGCCACGATGTCGCGACGCTCGACACCGCGCTCCGCACGTTCGAGGGGGAACACGACTTCCGGAACTTCACGCGAGATCGGGTCCGCACGTCCGCGAGAATCGACATAGCGAGAGCGAAAGCGGATGGGGGCGGAACCGTGCTGGACTTCAAAGCCCCGAGTTTTCGGTGGAACCTTGTTCGACGGCTCGTCGCGGCCGCGCTCCGGGTGGAGGCTGGCGCCGTGCGGGTGTCGGATCTCAAAGAGGCGCTGGAACGGCCGCCCCGAAGGGACTTCGGCCTAGCTCCTGCCGAGCCGCTGACCCTCATGGACGTCTCGTACGACATCCCAATCCTTCGTGTCACAGATCCGACCACGGAGGCGCGACTCCGCCGCCTCCAAGTGGAACGGGTCCGTGGCGCCAATCTCATGGAGAAAATCGTGGAAAAATTCGGGCGCTCCTGACCCCTCCTTCTCCATATGGGCAACCTATAAATAGCGTGCCAAACATTGCCGCGCGCTTTTCCCGACACAGTTTGAATAGGGAGGAGAAAAGGATGTCGAACGCCTTAATGCGCAGACTCGTAAGCCTGCTCGTCCTGTGGGCGCTCGTCTTCTCGGGCTTCCTCATCGCGATGAGCGGAGCCCGCGCGGACGACACGGCCCTGCCGGCCCTCGCCGCCCACAACGGCAGCACACCATTGACCCACTCGGGGGACTCTCTCACAACAACGACAAGCGTGCAAGGAGACGATTCACGTTTCCAACCCGCGCTTGACAAGATGGACCCGTCCCTCCAGCCAGTTGCATTGAACCGACAGAAGGGCTACTCGAGCGTCCTGATCTACACGACGGACATGCCCGGGCTCGCCAAGGCCCTTGAGAACGTCGGGGCCCGCATCGCTTACACCGTGGACGACCAGACCCGCGCCGAGCGGTTCATCGCCCGTCCGTGGGGCGCGGAGGACAAGATGGTCAGCATCTATGTCCAAGTGCCGACCCCCGCGCTCCTGGACATCGCGAGCCTCCGCGGCGTGGAGTACATCCAGCAGCGGGACACCTACGCGCCCGCCATCGTTTCGGATGAGGCCACCGCCGAGGACCATGAAGGCTTCAATTCCGTCCGGGACCGGATCCGCGACGGGACGCTCACGTACCCGCCGCAGGGGATCACGCGCGACCGCAGCGGCGGCTCCGTGTCCCCGACGAGCTGGGCCATCGCCCGCGAGCACAAGGCCTTCGACGTGTGGAAGAACTTGGGCTACCAGGGGACGGGCGTCAACGTCGCCGTCATTGACACGGGAGAGGACTTCGGGAACCCGAGCCTCCGGAACTCCTGGGCAATCGACCCGAACCCCGCCTCGCCGTACTTCGGCTGGCCGATCATGTTCCACCCCGCCTCGATGGAGGGGCTGATGGGGAACGGCTGGTGGACCGCTGGCAGCGACCTCGACCGGCAGCCGATCCCGTTCTGGCTCAGCGCCAACGACGGGGACTCCTGGTACTCGAACACGGATTACCGGGCGAACGACTCGAACCTAGACGGCTTCCTCGTGTACCGCCATCTCACGCCGGACCCGGTCACGGGCTTCCCGCTGTACACGCCACGGGCGAACCCCCAGCAGTACGGGAACTACCGCGCGAACTGGAACTCGCGGATCAACCGAAACTACTGGATCGGGATGCCGGGTGACCCGGGCCACATCGTGAGCGCCTCCGGGATCTACCGCCTCGGCGTGTCCAGGGACGACAGTCTCACGGGCCTGTGGGGCGAGAAGGTCGGGATGCTCGTCGTGGACTCCACGACACCCGGCGTCTACGACACCGTGTACGTCGACCTGAACGACAACTACGACTTTACGGATGACAAGGCGGAAACGCGGGCGAGCCCGCTCGCCGTCGCGGACCTGACGGGCGACGGGATCCCGGACGTGTCCGGGGGCCTCCTCTACTTCATCGCGAGCTCGACCTCCGTGACCGGCGAGACGGTCATCAACTCGATCACCGGCTCGGAGACGACCGCGACCCTCGCGCACCCCGATGTCGCCACCGACATCACCGGCTGGTTCGACTTCCGCGCGCCGACCCAGATGTGGCTCCGGCCCATCTCACCGGGCGCGGACACGTACCTCCCAGGATCCACGGAGGACGCCTACGAAGAGTTCACCGCGGGTGCCGCCAATGAGAGCGGCACGACGTGGGCCCTCGGAGGTCCGCTGACGTCGTTCGGCCCCTACACAATCACGCGCACGGTCTTCTTCACCGGCCAGATCACGGGCCAGCCGACAGATACAGCGACCCTGATCAGGTCCATGGGATTCCCCGTGAGCCTAGTGTATGACATCGAGGACTCCACCGGGACCCTCGTGGCGGGTGTCGACTACAATATCAACATGGCGACGGGGACGATCACCTGGCTCCGGGACTTCCCTGCGGGCGAGGTCGTGTTCATCATGTACCAGCTCGACACGTACACGCTCGAGCCTGTCTCCGGTGTCCTGACGCTCGCCCATGCGTTGCCCACGAACCACCGGCTCCTCGCGGACTACGACTACGGCGTGCCAATCCCGTACAGCGACATCTACGGGCCGGCGCACGGGTACGACACGTTCATCCCCGCGAACGGGGACCTCGTGGCGTTCCACGGCGAGTTCGACAACGGACAGAGCCACGGGTCCTTCGTCTCGTCGACAATCGCGGCCCACCCGTTCGGGAACCTCGCGAGCCCGCTCTTCGAGGTGTTCGGGACCGCGCCCGCGGCGCACATCATCGGGATCGCGGCGTGCTGCAACGCCCCGGGCCCGATCGGGCTCTTCGGGTCGATCGAGGACCAGCGGGACTTCGCCGCGGTCGGGTACGACGGCCTGCCGAACACGGGGGACGAGGCTCAGATCATCAGCAACTCCTTCGGGAGCACGACGACCGTGAACACG
>VBMI01000146.1 GCA_005878955.1 Methanobacteriota archaeon | reverse complement strand
GCTCGCGTTCAGCGCCACGGCGTACGTGTTCATCCGGAATGCGGTGAAATCGAGTGTGGCCTCGGCGATCGCCCGGGCCCCCGGAAGCCCCTGTGGGGAGCCGTTCACCTGCAGCGCGGGGAAATACGCGACGAACCGCGGAGAGCGATCGCCCGCCGCCACGAGGGACGCGCGCACGGTGCCGTTCGGGAGCTCCCTCCAGGTCCACCACTCTTCCGGGGTCCACGTGGGGATTATCGCCTCCCCGGGGTGGGCGCCCGCGACCTCGGCGCGCGTGATCCCCCGCCACGTCCCGGTCGCGGCGACCGCTACGAGGAGGACCGCGATCCCGAGGGCCCGCTGCCTCGGCGTGCCCAGCCGCCACAGCCCCACGACGAAGAGCGGTGCGGAGACCGCGACGGGCGCGAGGTCGATGAAGTAGAACCAGTCGAGCTGGTAGCGGGTGGCGGAGATCGGCGCGAAGAGCGCAGGGCCCTGCACGGTCAGGGTGTCCATCAGGATGTGGAGGAGGACGCCCGCGAGCATCGGGAGGACGATGGCCCGGTTCAGCGGGAGGGAGATGTCCACGCGGAACAGCCGCCGCCACAGCGCGAGGAGCGCGGGCCGCTGGATGACCCACGTGACCGCGAGGGCCCACGGCAGCCCGAGGATCAATGAGTGGGAGAACGTGCGGTGGTCCAGGAACCAGAGCTGCGGGGCGACGATCGTGACCGGGGTGAAGAGGGCATCGAGGTCCGGGGCCATCGCCCCGAAGGCCAGGGCGAGCGCCGTGGGCCGCTTCGACCGCAGGGCGATCGCGATTGCGACGGCCGTGAAGATGTGGGTGAACCAGTCCACGCCCCCCGTATGGGGCCCCGCCAAAAAAGGCAACGGGTAGCGTACACGCAATACCCCGTTTCATCCCCTGGGCCGCAGCTGCACGTGCATGGACCGATGGCAGCGGATCGCGGACTGCGTGCAGGAGACCGAGGACCAGAGGAACCTCGCCCTCCTCGCGCGGGTGATCGAAGTCGACTTCCTCGGACGCGTGGAACGGGAGCGGGACCTCACGGCCTTCATGGCGGCGCGGTACCGCTGGGGGAACAAGACGACGCGGCGGCGGGCGATGCGGCTCGCCCGGATCGGGGTCGTGCGCTGGGTCCGGAGCGAGCGGGACCACTGGACGAAGGTGTACGAGCTCGTGCCGGAGGCCGACCTCGACGCGGCGGTCGCGGGCGACGCGGCGGTGGCGGCGCCCTAGCGTCGCCCCGATTTCCGTCCGCGGATCTTCTGCAGCTCCGCCGTGAAGTCGGAGGCCCAGAACGCACGGAAGGACGTCATGAAGAAGTCGCAGGCGCTGAGCGTGAGGATCTCGTCGGGGCGGCCCCGCATCGAGCGGTGGCGGACGAGGGCCTCCTCGCGGTCTCGGAACAGTTCGAAGGGCACGGACTCGTAGCGGCTTCGGCGGGCGACCCGCTCGAAGAGGGAGCCCTTGCGGCGGACCAGGCGGCGGGCGAGCGGATGCCCGGTCGGGCGGACGAACGCGTAGACGACCGCCTCGGGCACCGCGGGGTCGATGTGCGCCCAACGGCCGCCGTCCGTCGTGATGAAGCCGAAGAAGCCGCCCACCCGGGCGCCGTCCACGCTCCGCCACCAGAGCTTTCCGTAGAGGCCGCCCGCGGTCACGTCCCGGGTCTCGAACCCCTGTCGGATTCTCCGTAGCGGGATCTGCATCCGTCGCATCGCGGCCTTCAGAGGCGCGACGTTCGAAGCCTTCCGAATGGTCCGATGTTCCATTCGAACGGGAGGACGCGACTGATTCTCAAGTAGTTTCCTCAGCCCCGTCGTTCGGCGCACGCTTATTACCGGATGCGGAATGCCGCGGTGATGCCGGGTTGGCGACGGAGCCGCACCCTGCTTCTCTCTGGAGCCGCCCTCGTACTCGCGGGCCTCGGGGTGATGGCTTGGGAACACCCCCAGGGAACGGCGGGTCTGGAGCTGATCGAGGCGCCGCTCCTGCTCGTGGGGATCCTCCTGCTCTTCGAGGCCTTCATGATGCGACGGCGGGAGCGCCTCCTCACGGATAACCCTAAATAACACGCCCCGATTCGCGCGCGGTTCCCGTCGCGGCGGGGGAGTCGATGGAGTCCTTCCTGTTCTGCAGGGCGTACCACCTCGGCGCTTTCGACAAGGTCTTCGCGGAGGATTCCGCCCCGGACCACTTCCCCCGGGACCGGACGTTCAACGTGCGCCACGTGCGCCTCGACGTCGCGATCGACCAACCGAACAGGGAGGTCCGAGGGACGTCGACCCTCCTCCTCACGCCCGTGAACGACGGGCTGCGGGACATCGAGCTCGACGGGGAGAGCCTCCATGTCCGGAAGGTGACGGACGGCGAGGGCCGGTCCCTCGACTTCGACTACGACGGCTCGAAGCTGAAGGTCCGCCTCGGGCGCGCGTACAAGGCGGACGCTGAGCTCTCCCTGAAGGTCGCGTACGACTGCCGGCCCCGCAAGGGGATGTTCTTCGTGCGGCCGACGAAGGAATATCCGAAGCGTCCCTGGATGGTCTGGACTCAGGGCGAGCAGGAGGACAACCGGGCGTGGTTCCCGTCGTACGACGCGCCGAACCAGCGGATGACCTCGGAGGTCGTCGTCACGGTCG
>VBMI01000145.1 GCA_005878955.1 Methanobacteriota archaeon | reverse complement strand
GACGCCGAAGTTGCCCCCGCCGCCGCGGAGGGCCCAGAACAGGTCCGCGTGGTCCTTCTCGCTCGCGGTCACGAACGATCCGTCCGCGAGGACGACGTCCGCGGACCGCAGGTTGTCCAAGGAGAGCCCATGGCCCCGGGTGAGGTACCCGATTCCGCCCCCGAGCGTCAGTCCGGCGATCCCCGTCGTGGAGATGATCCCGCCCGTGGTCGCGAGGCCGAACGCGTGGGTCGCATGGTTGAAGTCGCCCCAGGTGCAGCCGCCCTCCGCGCGGACGAGCTTCGCGGCGGGGTCGACGCGGATCCCCCGCATCCGGCCCAGGTCCACGACCACGGCGCCGTCCGCGGTGCCGAAGCCGGGGACGCTGTGGCCCCCGCCGCGGACCGCGACGCTGAGGCCCGCGGCACCCGCCGCCTTCACCGCGGCGATGACGTCGGCAACGCCCGCGCACCGCACAACGGCGGCGGGACGCTTGTCAATCATCGCGTTGTAGACCCGCCTCGCCTCGTCGTAGGTGCGATCTGCCGGCAGGATGACCTCTCCTCTGACTTGACCCTGGAGCTGCTTCAGTGATTCCTCGCCCACGAGAATTATTCCCCCTTCCGAGGCGCCGGGGATTACGGGAGGCCTTCTTAACGCTTAGCTCTCCGAGTGATGCAGCTGGAGAAACTTCCAGGCCAAGAGGCCTGAAGAAGGTTCGAATCCGCTCTTCATCCTGTTGGCCCTGGCGATCGGCGGTGTTCGCGGGGCGGTAGCGCGGAGCCGAGAACCCTTAAGGCGCCGACATCGTTCGGCTGTCGTGGTCCCGGGACCGAGCTCGCCCCCAAAGACGATCGACGAATACATTGCGCGAGTACCGCCCAAATTCCGGACCATGTTGCGGCGGCTGCGTCGTACAATCCAGGCCGCCGCCCCGGACGCCGAGGAGGTCCTCAGCTACGGGATGCCTGCGTTCCGGCAGAGGCGGATCCTCGTGTACTTTGCCGCGTTCAAGGACCACTGCAGCCTGTTCGTGGGGAGCGCCGGCGTCCGTCGCCAGTTTTCCGCCGAATTGGGGCCGTTCATGACAGGGAAGGGCACGGCCCGCTTCACCCCCGACCGGCCGCTGCCCGCGAGGCTGGTCACGCGCATCGTGAAGGCGCGCGTGGCTGAAATCGCGGTCCGCCGCGCCACGTAGGCGCCCGGCCTTCCAATCTTTCACCGCGTGGGCGCGGCCCCTTGGGCAGGACGCCCAGGGCAGGATTCGAACCTGCGCTCCCTTGCGGGAAGCGGTTTTCAAGACCGCCGCGATACCGAGCTTCGCGACCTGGGCTCCGAGTTTCATCGTATCGGGTCGCTAAAAGGTTTCCCGCTCTCACAGGAGAGGACCCGCATCGATCTCGAACCCGACGATCGGGTGGGCGAGGTCGTACGCCTCGATGACCCTGGGATGGACCTCGCCGAACACCCCGACCCGGGTGTCTTCCAGGAACACCCCCGCACATCGACCTGGCAGATAGTTCCCGTCGTTCGCCGCCTCGACCGCGCAGGACTTCCCGACGTCCCGGAGCAGGCTCTGCACGAGGCTCTTCATCTCCGTGAAGGAGGCCTTCGGGTGGATCGACACGGCCGCGACCCGACGCACGTTCGCCCCGTCGATCACGACATCCCCGATCTCGAACACCCGCTGCGGGAGCTCCCGGTGCTTGTTCAGTCGGAGCATGTTCAGCACGCCCGCGAGAAGGCCCGCGCGGATCGCGCTGAACTCCTCCCCCACCGGATTGAGGATGGTCGCGGGCTTCGGGCCCTCGACGGCCCCTTTCGCGGAGGTCGTCGCCAGGGACATCACCTCGAGGTACCCGTAGCCGATCATCAGCGCCCGCAGCGTGTTCGTGAACTCGCCCGCCGCGAGCGGCTCGCCGATCGTCTGTTGGCGGGAGAGGCTCGGCGGCACCTTGTCGTAGCCGAACGCGATCCCGAGGTCCTCGTAGATGTCCGCGTCGTGCAGGATGTCCGCGCGGTATGCGGGGACCTCGACCGCGATCTTCGGCCCCTGCGCGTGGGCGTCGTGCCGCATCCGTCGCAGGAGCTCCACCGCCTCGTCCGGGGTCAGCGAGAGCCCGAGGAGCCGGTTCGCCCGCTCGATGTCCACGATCCGGTACTTCGGCTCCAGGTCCGGGGTGAGGAGGCGGCGGTCCGGGAACACCGTCGTGACCGTCTCGATCGTCCCGCCCCGCTCCGCGAGCGCGGTGCAGAGGATCGTGAGCGTCGTCCGGACCGCCTGCAGGTCCGTCCCCGTGACGTCGATGAACAGGTTCCGGGTGTCCTGCGTGAGCTGGGTCGCGATCCCGTTGATCACCGGCGGGAAGCTGAGGACGACGCCGTTCGCGTCCGTGATCACCGGATAGAGCGGCTTGCCCGCGAGGATCGGACCGAACTCCCGCCCCTTCTCGTGCCGCACGAGGATCTCCGCGAGGGTCATCTCCTCCGCGATCCCGAGGGGCGTGAACCGGACGGAGTTCGGGTACACCGCCTTGTACGTGAACGGGGGCGCGACCTTGTCGAGGTCGTGGATGCCGATCGCGACCTTGCGCCTCCGGCGGCCCAGGGTGAGGTGGAGCTTCTCCTGGAGCGCCACGAGGGAGGCGACGGACTCGTCCGTGAGCTCGACCCCGCGGACGGCGCCGCCCACGGCGTGGGGCCGGACCGCCTCGACGCTCTTGTCCACGAGGAACTCGATCCCGCCCGCCTTCACGGGGAACCTCGCGGGGCCGACCTCGACCCCGAGGAACCCGCGGAGGGCCCGGGCGATCCCCTCGACGCTGTACAGGTCCGGGCGGTTCGGGAAGATGTCGAACGTGAGCACGCTCCCCTCCGTGCCTTCGTGGCCCGCCCCGAGCATCGTGATCCGGTCCACGAACTCCTCGATCGTGAGGTGCTTCGCGACGAGTTCAATCAGCTCGTCATACTGCAGGCTCACGTTCGTCATGCGCGGCGCGCGAAGGACGGACGGGCTATAAGAAGGATTAGGGGAGCCTCAACGGGAGAGGGCTTTCCACATCAAGGGAAGGCTCGTGTCGTACCGGAACGTGATGTTCGAGTGCGTGTCGTCGAACTCCTCGTACACGTGCCGCACGCGGAGCTTCGTCAACTTCGCGTGCAGGGTCCGCGCGCCCCAGATCAGGTTGTACTGGTCCTTCGTCCCGCAGTCGATGTATACGAGCCGCATCCGCCGGAGGACGCGAGCGTACCGCTCGACCATGTTCACCGGGTCCCACGCCCGCCAGCGGGCCCACACCTCGGGCCGCCACTCCCCCGTCTCGAGGTCGAAGGGGAAGTCAATCCCCAGGTGCGGACTCCTCGGGTTTGGGGAGTAGTGCGCCGCCATGCCGAGCGCGTTCAGCGGGTGGAAGAACCCCTCCTTCCGCCGGTTCGGCTGCCGCCAGTACCACCGCAACCATCCCGCCGGGCCGCCGTGGTCCCGGAACGCCTCGAGGGCGGCGGGAAAATCGATGATGTAGCAGAACTCGAAACAGGAGTCGCCGGAGTGGTCCGCGAGCGCCTGCCACGTGT
>VBMI01000151.1 GCA_005878955.1 Methanobacteriota archaeon | reverse complement strand
CGGCCCAACCTCGACTCACGGATGGCGCCGGAAACCGGGCCAGCGTCCAGGACGCCGCCTGTCAACGATCCAACCCACTGGTCCCGAACCTCCCTGGGTCGGGGATCGGAAACGCCCTCTCAGTGTCCCGGAACGGAGGCTCGAACTGAAGGCCACCGGCGCCGTCATCGACAGCACTTCTCCGGGGGAAGAACCGATCCGCGCCGAGCTCTTCGGCATCGAACGCCTGGAACAACACGCCGAGAGCCTGGCCGAGGCTCATCGCACGACCGTCAAGCCCCCCAGAGGACAGACTCTCCTCCCCAGGGTTCGCGAGAATGCGCACGTGCTTCTGGCCGCGTACCGGAACATCGCCGGGACCGTCCTGGCGAAGCACGCGATCACGCCCGCCGCAGAGTGGATCCTCGATAACTTCCACGTCGTGGACGAACAGCTGCGAGGGATCCGGGACCACCTCCCGGGCAGCTATTACCGGGTGCTGCCGAAGATCGCCGCGGGCCACCTCGCCGGATACCCGCGCGTCTATGGGCTGGCCTGGGCCTACGTCGCCCACACCGACAGCCGCTTCGAGCTGGAGACCCTTCAGCGATTCGTCCGGGCCTACGAGCGTGTCCTGCCGCTGACCATCGGGGAGCTGTGGGCGGTCGCCATCCATCTCCGCGTGGCTCTCGTGGAAAACCTTCGACGGCTGTCGCAGTTGATCATCCGCTCCCGCCAGGAGCGGGCCCGGGCCGATGAGCTGGCGGACCGCCTGCTGGGCCTGAGCGAACGTAAGGTGGAGCCGCCGGACGAGGTCTTGAGCAGTCTGGGCAACGCCCCCCTGGCCCGCGCGTTCGCAGTGCAGCTCGTCCAGCGGCTGCGTGGCCAGGACCCTTCGATCATGCCGGCCCTGGCCTGGCTCGAAAAAAGGCTGACCGCCCAGGGGACCTCGGCCGATGAAGTGGTCGCCCAGGAACACCAGGCCCAGGCCGCGGCCAACGTCACGGTGAGGAACATCATCACCAGCATGCGATGGATGTCCTCCATCGACTGGACCGAGTTCTTCGAGAGCGTCAGCCTGGTGGACGGAGTCCTTCGTACCGCTCCCGGGTTCGCCGCCATGGATTTCACGACCCGCAACGCGTACCGGTCCCGGATTGAATTGCTCTCCCGGGGTTCGGGTCATTCGGAAATCGAGGTGGCGCAGGAAGCGGTGCTCCTGGCCCGGAGCGCAGGCCAGGAGAACGGGCCAGCGGAAACGCTTCCCGGCGTTCCCGAACGCGCCGAGGAGGACCCGGGGTACCACATCGTTGCCGGCGGCCGGAGGGCTTTCGAGAAACGCCTGGGGTTTCGCGTCCCCTTACGAATCCGGCTCCGCCGCGCCTATCGCGCCCACGCGATCGCGGGTTACCTGGGAGCGATCGCGGCCCTCACCGCACTGCTGCTTTCCGGCCTTCTGTTCTTGACCTGGACCGCGGGGGCAGCCTCCTGGATCCTCGTCCTGCTGGGGATCCTCGGTCTGGTGCCCGCCTCGGATATCGCGGTGGCACTCGTCCACCGGCTGGTTCCGTTTCTCGTTCCACCCAGGCTGCTCCCCAAGCTCGAGCTGGCCCAGGGCGTGCCCGCGGAGCTTCGGACCCTGGTCGTCGTGCCCACGTTGCTCACGCGTCAGACCGACATCGAGGGGCCGCTCGAGCGGCTCGAGGTCCACTATCTCGCGAATCCCGGAGGCCATCTCCACTTTGGCCTCCTTACGGATTGGGCGGACGCGACCGATGAGAGGATGCCCGGTGACGAGGATCTCCTGGCCCCGCTGGCCGACGGCATCGCGCGCCTCAACGCGCGGTACGGGAGTCCGCCCGGCGGCGGGGAGCGATTCCTTCTGTTGCATCGTCGGCGTCTCTGGAACGAGAAGCAAGGCAAGTGGATCGGGTGGGAGAGAAAACGCGGGAAGCTCCATGAGCTGAACCGGCTTCTTCGCGGCGCCGGGGACACCACGTTCATTCCAATCAACGGTCGGCAGCCCACGGTCCCTCAGGGCGTACGCTACGTCATCACACTGGATGCCGACACCCGGCTGCCCAGGGGAACCGCCCGCCGCCTGGTCGGGGCGATGGCGCACCCGTTGAATCGGCCGCGTTTCGATCCCCGCAAGGAACGTGTCGTCGAGGGGTTCGCGATCCTGCAGCCCCGCCTCACGCCGTCCTTGCCGACAGGCCCGGGAAGCACGACGTACCAGCGGATCATCTCGGGCCCCGGAGGTGTGGATCCCTACGCGGCCGCGATCTCCGATGTGTATCAGGATCTCTTCGGGGAGGGGTCGTACACGGGAAAGGGGATCTACGACCTCGATGCCTTCGAGGCGGCCCTCGAGGGGAAGGTTCCGGAGAACGCTCTCCTCAGCCACGATCTCTTCGAGAGTTCGTTCGCGCGCGCCGGGCTGGCGACCGATGTGGATCTCTTTGAGGAATTTCCCACCAACTACGAGGTGGCCGCCCGCCGCCACCA
>VBMI01000150.1 GCA_005878955.1 Methanobacteriota archaeon | reverse complement strand
ACCGTCCCATACCGCCTCTTACCGACCATACGTGATCCTCCAGATCTTCCCGCCCATGTCGTCGCTGATCAGCAGCGCGCCGTCCGGGGTCATCACGATGCCCACCGGCCGGCCCCAGCGCGTGCCGTCGGGCAGCTGCCACCCGGTGACGAAGTCGTCGACCGCCACGGGCCGGCCGTTCTGGACCTGGACCCGCACCACCTTCGCGCCGGTCGGCACCGTGCGATTCCACGAGCCGTGGTAGGCGACGAAGGCGTCACCGCGGTAATCCGCCGCGAACGTCGTACCCGTGTAGAACGCGATGCCGAGTGGCGCCGAGTGCGCCTGAAAGGTGATGGCCGGCGGCTCGACTGTCGAGCAGTCGGCGTCCGCGTATTCGGGGTTCCGCTGGCCGGGGAGGTAGCACTGCGGCCATCCGTAATACTTGCCGTCCTTGACGATGTTGATCCGCTCCGGTGGGACGTCGTCCCCAAGGTTGTCGCGGTCGTTGTTCGTGGCCCAGAGCTCTCCCGTCGTGGGGTTGAACGCGAGCCCCACCGAGTTCCTGAGGCCGCGCGCGTACACGCGCCCGCCGCTGCCGTCGCGGTTGAACTGCATGACGGCCGCGCGCATCGAGTCGGTCTCGACGCACAGGTTGCACGACGAGCCGACGCTCACATACATCCTCCCGTCCGTTCCGAAGACGATCGTCCGCGTCCAGTGACCGGTGCCGCCCGGGACGTTGGGCACATCGACGATCTTGTTCGCCGACCCCGGATTGAAGTGCACCACCTCCGTGTTCTCGGCTACGAACATCGTGTCGCCGCGGAACGCGATCCCGAACGGGCGGTTGAGGCCGGTGGCGACGGTCACCACGGAGTCCGCGACGCCGTCGCGGTTCGCGTCGGGGAGCTTCACGATCACGCCCGTCCCGGGCCGCGACGCGTACACGACCCCGCCGGGCCCGAGCGTGAGGTAACGGACGCCGCTCACGTCCTGGGCGAACACGCCGACGTGAAAGCCGGGAGGCACGCGCAGATCGTGCTGCTGCCCGGCGAGCGTATGGCCTTCGCAGGCGAGGGCGACGACGGCGACGACGAGGCGCTGATTCATGGCTCGGATACCTTCGCGAAAGGGCTTAGTTCCCGGCTGCGCGGGTCACGGTCGCGCGCAGCAGCAGCTTCCCGCCGGGGTCTACGCGGACCTCCGTGGGCGCGAACGGAATGTCGAAACGCGGGAAGGCCTGTCGACCCGTCAGGAGGACGTCCCGGCGCCACACCGTCCCGTCCGCCCCGCGAAACTCCAGGGTGAGCACCGGGATTCGGAAGAGGCCCCAGGTGGCCTTCTGAGACTGCGTGACGCCGAGGAGCACGCGGCCGGAGGCCGCGTCGTACTGCCAGGTGACGTCGAGCTGGGGATACCCCGGCTGACGCAGCCACTGCCGGAAGAACCAACCCAGCTCCACGCCCGCCGCCCCTTCCATTACCTGTTGGAAGTCCTCGCTGGTCGCGGTGGAGTCGCGGTAGGTGCGGTAGTAGGTCCGCAGCCCGCGGAAGAACGCCGAGTCGCCGGTCACGCCGCGGAGCATGTGGAGCACCCAGGCGCCCTTCGGGTAGTTGTTCGCGTTCAGCAGCAGCATCGGATCGGTGACGGTCGTGTCGATGATCGGCCGGTCGACGACGTCCGAGGCGAAGTAACTCTCCGCGTTGCGCGCCATCCCGCCTGCGAGCAGCGTATCCCCGTCGAGCGCCGCGCCGACCACCAGGTTCAAGTAACTCGCGAAACCCTCGGACAGCCAGAGGTGATGCCAGTCGCGCGGGGTCACGGCGTCGCCGAACCATTGGTGCGCGGTCTCGTGACGTACCACCCCTTCGCGCATCCGTCGCTCGATGTACGGTTTTTCAGCGTAAAAGATGGCGCTCGAGTTCTCCATCCCACCGAAGCGGGTGGCCGACTCCACGTGCGCGAGCTTCTCGTACGGGAACGGGCCGATGATTCGCTGCAGCCCCTCCGTGATTTCGGAGACGCGCCGGAACGGCACGGAGTCGGCGTGCGCCGAGTCTTCCGGGTAGGTCCAGACGTCGATGGGGACCGTATCGCGCCCGTTGATCAGGGCGCGGTGCCTGCTGACGGCGAACTCGCCGGCAGCGAGGACCATGGTGTAGGTGGGAATGGGCCGGGCCTCGGTCCAGGCGCCCCGGTTCAAGCGGCCGTTGGCGACGACGCGCCACGGCGTCGGCGCAAACACCGCGAACGTGACCGTCGCCTTGTCCGACGGGTGATCCACCGTCGGCAGCCAGAAGCGCGCCCGCTGCGGCCAGTTATCCGCGAACGCGCCACGCCGCCCCCGCGCGTTGGGCCCGATGATCAACCCATCTTGCGGCGCGCCGTGGTAGCTCACCACCACGCTGAAGGGAGGAGGTCCGGCCGGCACGGGAATGCGCAGGACGCGCCCATCGTACGTGAATGGCGTTCTCGGTCCCTCGCGCAGGATCGACGCGATCCTCACGGAGTCGACCGTCATCCCCACGAGGTCGAGCGTGAGAACGCTGTCCGTGGAAGTGCGCCGCTCGAAGTTGACCAACGCGTCGCCGCGGATGGCGCGCCCCGAGTCGGGCAGGGTGATGAAAAACATGTAGCTCTTGACGTCGATCCCCGGCTGTTGGCCCGCCGCCGTCTGCGCAACGAACCATAGACCAGCCAGGCCCAGCCCGCCCGTCCGCCCGCGACCGTCAGGGAGTCCTTTAGGGTCCGCCCTACCGCCCGTCCGCATACACCCCCTCCAACGCCGTCTCTCCCGGCGGCATCCGCTCCCGGCTCGCGATCGCCTCCTCCGCCGCCCGCTCGACCTGCGCCGTCACCTCGGCCTCGAGCGCCACCAGGCGCGCCGCCGGGACGCCCTCTTCCTTCAGGTACTCCTCGTACAGCCCGATCGGGTCGCGCTGACCCCAATGCGCGAACAGCTCGGCGGGCAATGTCTCCCGCGCTTCCCGCTCGTCATGCGTCGCATGGCCCCCCATTCGGAACGTCTCGGCGACGAGCAGGGCCGGTCCTTCCCCCGCCCGGCAGCGCTCGGCCGCGAGCCGCGAGGCGGCATAGGCGTCGAGCACATTGTTCCCGTCGAAGGTGGCGCTCCACACGCCGTAGCTCGTCCCCCACTCTGCGAAGTCGCCGGGGAGGTGGTGCTGCTCGAGCCGGGTGCCGAGGGCGACCTGGTTGTTCTCTATGATGAAGATGGCCGGCACCTTCTGGACCGCCGCGAAGTTCGTGCCCTCGTGGGCGGTGGCGGTCTTGGTCGAGCCGTCGCCCACCCACGTGAGGGCGACCCGGGGCTCGCCCTTCATCTTGAACGTCAGCGCGATCCCGGCGATGACCGGCACCATGTCGCCCACATGCG
>VBMI01000149.1 GCA_005878955.1 Methanobacteriota archaeon | reverse complement strand
CGCCTCGCAGATGACCGGGTTCACCTTCCCGGGCATGATCGAGGAGCCGGGCTGGACCGCGGGGAGGTTGAGCTCGCCGAGTCCCGTGCGGGGGCCCGAGCCCATCCATCGGATGTCGTTCGCGATCTTGAGGAGACTGACGGCCACGGTGCGGACGGCCCCGCTCGCCTCGACGAGGGCGTCCTGGGCCCCCTGCGCCTCGAAGTGGTTCTCGGCGATCCGGAACCGGAGGCCCGTGGCCGCGTTCACACGCTCAACGACTTTCCCCGGCAGTGCGGGGTGGGCGTTGATCCCGGTCCCCACCGCAGTCCCCCCGATGGCGAGCTCGGACAGCGAGGCCCGGGCGTTCGACACGCGCCGGATCCCGTGCTCGACCTGGCTCGCGTACCCGCCGAACTCCTGGCCGAGCCGGATTGGCGTCGCATCCATCAGGTGGGTGCGACCGGACTTGACGATCGTATCGAACTCCTGCGCCTTCTTTCGGAGGGAGGCCTCGAGCTCGCCCAATGCCGGTAGGAGGTCCTGCTCCGCCGCCGCGAGGGCGGCGATGTGGATCGCGGTGGGGATCACGTCGTTCGAGGACTGCCCCATGTTCACGTGGTCGTTCGGGTGGACGCCCCCCTTCGCCCCTGGCGCGAGCTGGAGGACCTGGTTCGCCCGGTTCGCGATCACCTCGTTCGCGTTCATGTTCGTGGACGTGCCGCTCCCGGTCTGGAAAATGTCGAGGGGGAACTGGGGGTCATGGGTCCCGGCCATCACCTCCTCGGACGCCTGGACGATCGCGTGGGCCAGCCGCGGGTCGAGCAGGCCGAGCTCTTGATTCGCCTCCGCGCACGCCTTCTTGACGAGGCCGAGCGCGTGGATGAACCGCCGCCCGAAACGTAGCCCGCTGATGGGGAAGTTCTCGATCGCCCGCTGGGTCTGGACCCCCCACAGGGCGTCCTTAGGCACCCGGACCTCGCCCAGGAAGTCCTTCTCCACGCGGTATTCACCCATGGGAGTCCTTCGATAGAATGGGGGGTATTTGAAGGGTCTCTCCATGCACGTACGCTCGGCGCGGCAGTCCCCTACGCCCCGGTCGAGGCATGCTAATACATCGCACGATGACATCCTGCCTTCGAGAAGTGGAACCGACTGTAATCGTCCCGGGTGACAGCCGCAAATATAAAGCCGTTATAACACCATTATGGGGATGCCCACAGACCGGTGGGAAGTGAACTATCAGATGCAAGCATCGAAACCCTCCAAGACGGAAGTCGTCGTGGAGGAAGAGCTCCGCTGCCCCGAATGTGGCAGCGAGCACATCGTGCGGGACTACGCCCGCGGAGAAATCGTCTGCGATACCTGCGGCCTTGTCATCAGCGAGAGCCAGATTGACGAGGGGCCAGAATGGACCGCCTACAGCGCGGAGGAGAGCGACAAGCTCGCCCGCACCGGCGCCCCCCGGAGCTTCTCCACGGGCGCGATGGGCCTCACGACAGTGATCCCGTCCGCGAACCGGGACGCCCGCGGGAACGTCATACCGATGAAGGAGCGGGAGAAGTTCTACCGGATCCGGAAGCTGCAGCGCCACTCGAGCCACTCGAGGCCCGGGGAGCGCAGCCTGCCCGAGACCCTGCGGTCCGTCGACCGCGTCAACGCCCTCCTCGGCCTCCCCCGCCCGGTGCGGGAGGAGGCGGGGTTCATCTGCAAGAAGGCGCTCGAGCGCGGTCTCCTGCGGGGGCGGTCAATCGAGGCCCTCGTCGCGGCCGCGACGTACGCCGCGTGCCGGATCACGGGCGTTCCCAGGACGCTCGACGAGCTCCAGCAGACGACCGGGGTCCGGAAGAAGGTCATCGGGAAGACGTACAGCGCGCTGCTCCGGGAGCTGGGGCTGCGGGTGCCGCCCTCGAAGCCGGCGGACTACGTGAGCCGCTTCTGCTCCGAGCTCGGCCTGAGTCAGGGCGTCCAGGCGGAAGCCCTCCGGATTATCAAGGAGATCGAGGCTGCGGACCCGTCCGCATCGCTCAGTCCGATCGGCACCGCGGCATCGGCGATCTACCTCGCGAGCCTCGCCGCGGGCGAGCGGCGCCCACAGAAGGCGATCGCGAAGGTCGCGGGGGTCAGCGAGGTCACCCTCCGGAACCGCTTCCGGTTCATGGACGAGAAGTACATGCAGAACCTCACCCTCCCTCGGGGGCGGGTGCCCCGGGCCCAGGGCGGTTTCACCCACTGATCCGCTGAGGCCCGGACCTCACGCGATTCGCTTCGCGGCCGCCCGGTCCGTCACGTCCGCAAGGGTCGGCCGCGTGCCCGTGGACCAGATCTTCTCCGCCATGGCGTGCATCGCCCCCGCGATTGCCTCGTCGTTCGTCCAGATCGCGATGTCGTCCCCGCGGTACGAGGAGTCGTCGTCGGGGATCGGATGGCTCATGAGGAACTCGCGCCGGTCGACGACGTGCATGTACACGGGCATCGAGAAGTCGATGCTCCGCACCTCGGCGACCTTCTCCAGCACCCCGACGTCCTTCCAGTTCACCTCCGACCACGGGAACGCGTAATGGAGGGCGACCCCTTCCCGGCTCTTCTCCTGGAGGATCGAGCCGAACGCCTTCATGATCCGCCCCGGACTCCTCGTCGTCCCGATGCCATACGCCTCGCGCTTCGCGCTCGAGTACATCTTGATCAGTCGCTCCCGCGCGTTCCGTCGACCGTACACGGCCTCGAAGCGGCCCGCCTCCACGACGACCTGGCCGCCCGTGATCGCGAACTCCTGGCCAAGCTGGGCGATCGACGCCTCCAGGTTCTCCGCCCGCTCCCGCTGCTCGGTGGCCCGCTTCGTGAGGAAGTTCGAGAACGGGACGGGCTTGTACTTGAGCGGGGCCTCCGGGATGATTTCCACGAGCCCCTTCCCGTGGAGCTGCTGCATCGTCGCATAGATCCGGGTGCGGGGCACCCGCGCGATCGGCGGGACCTGGGAGGCCGTCGCGGTCCCGAG
>VBMI01000037.1 GCA_005878955.1 Methanobacteriota archaeon | reverse complement strand
CAACACCACCGTCGCGACCAGCTGCATGAGGAGTGCGGAGCGCATTACTCGCTTGACGTTCTCTGGTCGCGCGAGGTCCCTCGCGACGAGGGCAAGGACCGCGAGGGGGAACATCTCCAAGAGAATCTCGAGGATCACACCGATGGTCTCGTATTGCTCGGAGATGGCGATTGCTTCCATCTCCATCCGACCGATGAAGAACGTGTTCGCGAGCGTGTAGAGGGCTGGAATCCCCCAAGCGATTAGGATGAGCCCCACGAAGTCTTTCGGATAGCTCGGCCACGCTCCTCTTACACGAGCCAATAGTAATCGGAGCAATAGGATGTCTCTCCCCCCGGCGGGGGACTGCAAAGACATGGTTTCAACTTTCGCATCTGTCCGAGGGCGCTTCAGAGCCTGGGCTTTGAACCCACCACGGATTGTGCCCAGACGGGACCGTTTATGTACTACCTACCCATTAGCCCATAGGGGTAAGGATGACCGCCAAGAGTGGAATCATCAATATCCATGCATGGAGGAATACGAGCCCGATTCTCGAACGATGGGACATGGAGGTCGTGCGCTCGGACGGGACCCGGCAACGGGTGGTCGGCGTCTCACCCGATGGGCTCCGGCATTTACTGGCGACCGCCCAAGCGGAGGCGATGCGCCGCGGGAGATCGGCGCCGCCGCGTACGTCCGGCCGCCGGTTTACGGGGAAGCGCGGTCGTCCCGTTTCGGAGGTCCTGGCCCTCGCGGATGTCGCGGCCGCTGCCTGGGAGCGGAAGGTTGCTTCGGGAAGGTTCCGGGTTGTCTCGCCGCAGCACTGAGCTCGCCGCCTTCGGGCGGGAGCTGAAGATTGTTTTGCGGGGACGACCAGGGGATGAAAGGAAGCTCCTATTCGTGGGCATCCTCAACAAGTACCTGCCGGAGGGGGGCCGCGAGGCCGTTCTCGTTGGCGGGGCGCTCGTGGAATTCTACACCAGCGGGGGCTACGTCACTGGGGACATCGATGTCATCGGCGACCGCGACGCGATCGTCCCCCTGCTTGAAGCCACGGGGTTCGCGAAATCCGCGCGGACATGGTGGAACACGGACTTGGAACTCGTCGTCGACATCGCAGGCCGAGACCTGCGGAGGACCGAGCATGTCGTGCGGGTGGAGTTCGCGGGGTACTCGATTCCAACGGTGAGCTTGGAGGACCTCATCGTGGACCGCTTGCTCGCCGCGACGTACTGGAAGTCGCGAACGGACTGGGAGCAGGCGATGCTGCTGCTTCGAGCCCACCGGAACCGCGTGAACTCGGCCGCGCTCGAGCGCAAGGCGGGCCAGAACGACGTGGCCGAGCCGCTGCGGAACCTAATCAGCGCCCTCGAAACTGCAGGAGATGGGCCTTCCCCGTCGAAGAAACGCCCGGAGTGAAGGGGCTACATGGCGGGTCGGAACTTGTACCCGTAGTGGATGACGACTGCCCCCCCGGACCCGACCTTCCGGAACGCGGGCTTGACCCGCATCCCGATTTTCACCGCGCGGACGCAGATCGATGCTGTGCAGTTAGGAAGCTTTCAAACAGACCTCGTCCGTTGCGGTTGACGGATCGTAAGGTGAGCTGAATTACGAGACTACTCGATCTGCACCCACTGGTGGGGGCTGTTCGATACACGCTTCGGGGGCTCTATCGCGATGCGGAAGAGGCAGCCTCGAAGGAGGAAGACTTGAAGAACTCGGGCCTAGAAACTTGTCAGATCGAACTGATGTCGCCGAAAATGAACAAACTATTCGCGGTCCTCGCCAAGCACGATGTAAGTCCGACCCGGCGCACCGGAATTCCTCGCAGCCACACAACGGATTGGGAGGCGACGCGGATGTGTATCGAAGCTTTCCGTCGAACGGTGGTGGCCGCGGGGCGCGCCGGAACGACTGTTCGATGGTACAAAGGACTGGATGTTGCCACCCTACATCGTTGTGTAACATCATTCAACTGGGGTGGAACACTCCTCGAAGTCACGGCCGACATTCTATCTTCGATTATCGTTGCGCATCCGTTCCCAAACGCAAACCATAGAACCGCCATCTCCCTCGTCAGGCTATACTTGGGTAGTCAAGAGATCCCTTGGCCCTCCTTTGAGCTCAGAGGCCGAGGAATCAAGCGGTTTGTCGCGTTGAGTACGCCATTCATCGTTCGGAGCAAGTATCTCCTTCAAACTCTCCGGCATCGCCGGATGATTCTACTTGCGGTCGAAGAGGGGTTTACTCACCTCTCGATAGCAGAAGAACAAGTAGAGATTGACATCGCCGGCCTTCGAATGAAGGATTCTAGTATCCGTCGAAGGCATCTTGCTCTGTCCAAACAGTTCGTTGACACCTTGGCTAACGAGGATGGCCAACGGGCCCTTCGAAAACCCTCAAGATCTCGCCTGAGGGAGTGGGTCCTCTGGTATGGCCGCTAGCCACCTAGTCAGGGAGCTGGGCGACCGCCAAAAACGTCTCTTGGAGGAAGGCCGCCCGCTGGGGCTTGAATCTGAACACAGGCGCACGTTGCATCATGACAGCAACGGCCTGGCAGCAATACCGTCTGGCCGAGGAAAAGAACCCGCGGTCTAATGTCGGGCAAAAGGCCCCTTGGCTCGATCCAAGGTAAGCGCATGGGCCAGTATATGGGTACCCGGCTGTGGTCAGCCGGCGGGTCGGAACTTATACCCATAGTGGATTACCCCAGCCTCGCCCTCGGACCCGAGCTTCCGGAATGCGGCCTCGACCGGCATCCCGATCTTCACCGCGGCGGGGTCCACATCGATCACCTGGGAGGTCAGCCGGCAGCCCTCTGCCATTTCGATGATCGCGAGGACGTACGGCTTCATCATCTCGTACTGCGCCGGGGCGTCGTGGATCACGGAGTAGGAGACGACGGTCCCCTTCCCGCCCAGCTTCACCCGCTCCATCTTCCCGACGCTCCTCCGCCCGCACTCCGGGCACACGGTCCGCGGGGGGAAGTCGAGGGTCCCGCAGTGGCCGCACTTCGAGCCGTACAGGTTGTACCGGCTCGGGATCTCCCGCCAGAACCTCGGGATCGCCATCTCAGTTCGCCCTCCCGAAGAGGTGGACGACCGCGGTCGCCCCCGTGCCCCCGAGGGTGTGGGTGAGCCCGACCTCCGCGTTCTGGACCTGCCGCTTCCCCGCCTCCCCGCGGAGCTGCCGGACGACCTCGACCGCCTGCGCAATGCCGACCGCACCCACGGGCTGCCCCCGAGCCTTCAGCCCGCCGGAGGTGTTCACGGAGACCTTCGCGTTGAGGGCCGTCTCGCCCTCCTCCGTCGCCATCCCGCCCAGCCCCTTCTTGACGAACCGGAGGTCCTCGATCGCCATGATCTCGGAGATCGTGAAGTTGTCGTGGACCTCCGCGACTTTCACGTGCTCCGGGGTGAGGGAGGCCGCGTGGAACGCCCGCTTCCCCGCGACGACGGTCGCGTCCATCGTCGTGAGGTCCCGCCGGTCGTGGAGCGCGAGGAAGTCGCTCGCCTGTCCGGAGCCGAGGATCCGAATCGGCGTGTCTGTGAACTTGCGCGCGCGGTCCATCGCGCACAGGACGACTGCCGCGGCCCCGTCGCTCAGCGGGGCGCTGTCGAAGACCGTGAGCGGCTCGGCGACCCACCCCGACTTCAGCACCGTGTCCAGCGTGATCTCCCGCTGGAACTGCGCGTTCGGGTTGAGGGCGCCGTTCTTGTGATTCTTCACCGCGACCTGGGCCATCTGCTCCCGCGTCGTCCCGTGCTCGTACATGTGGCGGCGGGCCATCATCGCGTACAGCCCCGCGAACGTCGCGCCGAAGACGCTCTCCCACTCCTGGTCCGCCGTCGCGCTCAGGATCTCCCCCGCGCGGGCGTCCGAGACGTCCGTCATCTTCTCCGCGCCGCCGACGATGACGATGTCGTGCTGCCCGCTCGCGATCGCCATGCGGGCCTGGAGGATCGCGATCGCCCCGCAGGCGCCCCCGCCCTCGATCCGCACCGTGGGGAGATGCTGGTCCGCGAGCCCGGAGTAGTCCGCGACGAGCGCGCTGACGTGCTCCTGGTCGATGAACTTCCCCGCGCTCATGTTCCCGACGTAGATCGCGTCGAGGTCCTGCGCGGTGATGCCGGAGTCCTCGATCGCGAGGAGCCCCGCCTCGATCCCGAGGTCCCGGAACGACTTGTCCCACAACTCCCCGAAGGCGGTCTCTCCGATCCCGATCACGGCGACGTCCCGCATCTCACGCCCCCCGCATCACGATCTTCCCGCGGTACTTCGCGTACGTCGCGTAGTCGAGAGGCACGCCGTCCTTCACCATGGAGTCCATCGAGCGCGGGCCCTTCTTCAGGTTCTTGATCTCGTCCGTCACCGTGAGGTCGAACGCGTCGCTCCCCGCCCCGGAGCCGTACCCGACCGCGAAGATCCGGTCCCCGGGCTTCGCGATGTCGAAGATCGCGCACAGCCCGACCATGATCGCGCCGCTGTACGTGTTCCCGATCTCCCGCACGAGGAGGCCCGTGTCGATCTGCTTGTCCGTGAACCCGAGCTGCTTCCCCACCCGGAGCGGGAACTTACCGTTCGGCTGGTGGAACACCGCGTAGTCGTAGTCGGCGGGCTTGATCCCCGCCTTCTTGGAGAGGAGCTCCGCGCACGCGAGCACGTGCTTGAAGTACGCGGGCTCTCCCGTGAACCGCCCGCCATGGCTCGGGTACCGCTGCCCCTCCCGCCGCCAGAAGTCCGGCGTGTCCGTGGTGTACGAGACCGTGTGGTTGATCGTCGCCATCGGCCGCTCCGTCCCGATCAGGAACGCGGCGGCTCCCGCGCTCGCGCTGTACTCGAGCGCGTCCCCCGGGGCTCCCTGGGACGTGTCCGACCCGATCGCCATCCCGAACTTGTACATGTTCGACAGGGTGAGGCCCATGCACGTCTGCATCGCGGCGGTCCCCGCCTTGCACGCGAACTCGTAGTCCGCCGCGGTCATCACGGGAGAGGACTCGATCGCCTCCGCGACGATTGTCGCCGACGGCTTCACCGCGTACGGATGGCTCTCCGAGCCGACGTAGATCGCGCCGACGTCCTTCGGGCTCACCCACGGGACCCGGGCCATCGCGGCACGCGCGGCCTCGACGGACATCGTGATCACGTCCTCGTCCGGGCCGGGGACGCTCTTCGCCCGGATGTTCAGGCCCTTCCCCATCGCCGCGCCGTCGTTCCCCCACACCGCTCCGATCACCTCGGGGGTGATCCGGTACCGGGGAACGTACCCGCCATAGCTCACGATCCCAACGGTCATGTCAACCGCTCCACTCGTTCGATTAACGCGGGTGGATCGAGCTCTGTTCGTGCGAGGACGATCCCCTCGAGCTCTGCGAGCTTCACCGCGAGCTCGTCGATGTTCTCTGGTTGCACATATACGACGAGGGCGGGCTTCAGCGGGTGGGCCTTGATCGCGATCATCGGCGACCGGCCGAACTTCACGCCCGTGAAGAGGAGGGCCCGCTCGCTCGAGCTCCCGTAGATCTTCAGGTAGTCCGTCGCGTCGAGGGTCGTGATCGCCTTGATCGAGTCGATCACCGTGTAGCCGTTGAGCACCCGCCGCAGGTTCGAGGCGTGGGTCAGGGGCCGCCCGTCGATCTTCCGCAGGAAGTCCGACACCCGCATCCCGACGGAGAACTCCTTCATCGAGGGGATGACGTCGCTGAACTCCTCGTACCGCTTCGCGACCTTCTGGCCGGTCCGGCGGTCGATCTCGAGGATCGCCTCGACGAGCTTCTTGATCGTCCGGATCCCGGGCGAGGTCCGCCGCCCGGACTCGTAGTCGCTGATCACGCTCGGGGAGACCCGCATGAAGCGGGCGAGCTCCGTCTGGGTGATCCGGAACTCCGTCCTCCACTTCCGCATCGTCCGTCCCGGGGCCTCGGAGAGCGTGATCTCTCCGGCGATTTTCTCCCGCAAAACGGACTGCACGCGGTGAGGACAAAGGTTACGCTATATAAGGATGTCGAAGCCCGTATCGGCACGAAGGGAACCGAGCGGGAGGGACCGCCGCCCGCTCAGCGATTCCTGGCGGGCGTCAGGACGAACTCTCCGGTCCTGCCTCGCCCCAGGCGGAAGGTCACGTCGTACGCCTCGAAGAACACGCCCCGGCCGAGCACGAGTTCCGGGGGCAGTCCCCGCCGCGTCGGGACCCACACGGGCACGTCCAACCGCGGGAGGGTCCCTCCCGCGTGGACGATCTCGACCCCGACCTTGCTGCGAAACACGGGCATCCCGCCGGAGATCCCGGCGGCGGAGTCCCGCCGCGAAAGGTCCAGTCCGAGGTGCTTCGCCAGCCCCAGGGAGATCATCGACACGTCCGCCCCGGAATCGACGAGCATCGGGACGGGAGTCGAGGCGGCGGGCCCGGTGAGGATGGCAGGGACCAGGGGTCGACGGAAGCGGAGGCCCGCGACATGGACCTCCGTCCCCTCAAAGGAATATGTGACCGCCACGCGCACCCCTTACAGGACGAGGAACGACTCCTCTTGGGGGACGCGGTGGATGAAGGGCGGCTCGTCCGGCGGGAGGTTCGCCTTTCGGAGGGCCTTGTCCAGATCCTTGTCCGCCGCGACGACTTTCCGCTCGTGGATGACGATCCACTGGCCGCGGTACTTCGAGAGGTTCCGGCCGGAGAGCCAAACGAAGTCTCTCCACACCGACCGGGACTCCACCGTGTGATTCCCCTGCGTCTTCTTGGGCATGGCGTGCTCAAGGATGAGAATGCAGTGGGATGATATCAACCTCACGCCGTCGATATCGGATCACTTCGTCCGCGCCAGCTCGATGATCACGCCCTTCCTCCGGAGGCCGATGCCGGCGAAGACACCCGCCAGGCCGCCCACCGAGAACCCCGCGAGGACGATGAGCACGGAGTTCGCGTCGAGGGAGAGGACGAGGCCGGTCAAGAGCTGCGCCACGATCCCCGAGCCAAGGACCCCGCCGACGAGAGCGATACCCGAGCCCTTCGCCTGGCTCATTCCCGTGACGACGCCGATCAGGACCCCGAAGAGGAGCGGGGACAGGAACAGGAGCAGGACGTCGGCCACGGTCGTGCCTCGGGGCGGGACGGCGGCTTGCGGGGGATGAAGTTATCGGAGGGAGGTCCCCGATACCATCAGCTTCATGGGACGACGGAGGATGCCGCGATTGGGTCCGGTCCATGGACGCCGACTCCGTCCTCGCCCGCCTCCGCTCAATGGCGAGCCGGAAGAACGTCGAGGGGATGGCCCGCTTCGGCATCCGCACGACGAACACCCTCGGGATTTCCCTATGGGACCTGAGGAAGGTCGCGAAGGAGATCGGAACGGACCACAGCCTCGCGCTCGCCCTCTGGAGTTCCGGGATCCACGAGGCCCGCATGCTCGCCTCGTTCGTCGACGATCCCGCGCGGGTGACGGAGGTGCAGATGGACGCATGGGTTCGCGGCATCGACTCCTGGGACGTGTGCGACACGGTGACGACGGACCTCTTCTACCGCACGGCAATTGCCCGCCGGAAGGCCCTCGAGTGGAGCCGGAGCCGCGAGGAGTTCGTGAAGCGGGCGGGGTTCGCGATGATGGCGGGGATGGCGTGGCACGACAAGGGGGCCGAGGACGCCGCCTTCCTCCCGTTCCTGGATGCGATCGCCCGGGAAGCGACGGACGATCGAAACTTCGTTCGCAAGGCGGTGAACTGGGCCCTCCGGAACATCGGGAAACGGAATCCCGCGCTGAACCGGAAAGCGGTCGCGACGGCGAAGCGGATCCAGAAGATTGATTCGCGTGCCGCTCGGTGGATCGCCTCCGACGCATTGCGCGAACTGACCGGAGAGGCAGTCCAACGGAGGGTGAGGGTCCGCGCGCCTGGCGGCGGGAAGAAGTCCGTCCCGACCCCAAATCGCGGGAGCGCCCGCGCGAGAAGCACGCTGCGGTCCCGCCGACGGTAGGTTCGCAGAGCACCGCGACGCGGAATCCGACATGCAGGGTACCTCGGAATCCTTATAGGAGACCCTCAAATACGCGGCCCCACCGGGTCCGTGGGGTAGCTTGGTCTATCCTTGGTGGTTCGGGACCACTAGACTCCGGTTCAAATCCGGACGGACCCACTTTCATGGTTTGACGAGTACGATTCGGCGAGAGCGGATCGCTCGGCCGCGCGGGCCATCAGGACCTCTTCCGGGGACCTTCGACCCATCCTTCGTCCTTGAAGACGGCCCAGACCGCCATGGAGTGCCCTTGACCGAGGCCGAAATCCTTCTTGAGCCATGCGACGAGCTCTCCCGCTTTCATGTCCGGCCGGAGCAGACCCTTCTTCTTGGCGAGTTTCATCAAATCCTCGGGAGTCTTGCCCGTCTTGGCCTTGATCGTGTCGAGATATGCTTGGAACGTCATGGATGGTCATCGCTCCATCGGATTTGGTTTTTTCCCGGTGCCCCTCAGGGGACTGGAGCGGGCACCCCATGCGAAGTCCTTATTCCCGGTGCGCGAATTGCGTGACCGTGCCGCGCGGCCATGCTCCCTCTCGCCACGGCGGGACGGGGAAGGTGAACTCCGTCGTCGAGACGCTCTTGAGATCGTCCGAGCCGTCCATCCGATGGAAAACGCGGGTCCACGTCCTCGGGGAGGAGCCCGACTCTCGGTCGCTCCGCGCCCTTCAGGAGGAGATCCGCACGTCCCCCAGGGTCCAAGCGCTCCTCTCCCGCCGCTCCGAGCTGGGTCGGGCCGGGACGGCCCGGAAGGTCTACTACAAGTGGCAGGGGCTGCACTGGGTCGCCGCCGGCCTGGCCGACCTCGGCTACCCGGCCGGCGACGAGACCCTGCATCCGATTCGGGATCGATTGATGGAGTACTGGCTCAACCCGAACTACTTCCGAGAGTTCGAGGCGCGGACGCTGCGCGCAGCCTACGAGAAGAGGGGAGTCCCGGTCATGATGGGCCGCTACCGGCGATGCGCCTCGCAGCAGGGCAACGCCCTGTACTCGCTCACGACCCTTGGAATCGCCGACGAGCGCGCGGATTCCTTGGTGGAGCGATTGCTGCACTGGCAATGGCCGGACGGCGGCTGGAACTGCGACCGGCACCCCGCCGCCGACACTTCCTCGTTCATGGAGACGAGGCTGCCCATGCTGGGGCTGGCGGCGTACGCCCGGAAGCACGGGGCCCGGAGCGCGGAGGAGGCGGTCCGGCGGGCGAGCGAGGTCTTCCTCCGCCGGCGCCTCTTCAAACGGGTCACGAACGGAAAGGTCATCCACCCCGACTTCGTGGCCCTCCATTACCCGCTCTACTGGCACTACGACGTCCTCGGCGGCCTGAAGGCGATGGCGCGGATCGGTCGGATCGGAGACCCGCGCTGTGCGGAGGCCCTGGACCTCCTCGAGGCCAAGCGGTTACCGGACGGGGGATGGCCCGCCGAGAGGCGGTACTACAAGGTCAACCCGACGGTCTTCCAGCCAAACACGGATTACGTCGACTGGGGCGGGACGAGTTCGAAGCGGATGAACGAGTGGGTCACAGTCGACGCCCTCTCCGTGCTTCGCGCGGCGGGCCGGCTGGACCTTTGACGCCGGATCGGAGTGACTCCCGGTTGATAACCAAGGGACAGGGTTTTTCCCGTGGCCTCCCCGTTGAATCGACCGTGTCCCGGCGGGCCCTGTGCATCGCGCTCGCGATCCTGACGATCGCATCCGCGATCCTGCCCGCACTCCCGGTCGCAGAGGCCCACCCGTACCATCTGCACGATTCGTACGAGGTCCTCGTGAATCCCGACCCCGTGGACCTGAACAGCTGGATCGCGATGTCGTTCGTCGCGACGGGGAGCTACTATGTTTCCCGTCTCTCCCTGTATGTCCAGGACGACGCGCCGGCGGGGGACGCCCTGTTCGTCTCCGTGCGCGCGGATGCGTCCGGGTCCCCCTCCGCGGGCAACCTCACCCAGGGCTTCGCGGTAGCGAACAGCACCGCGAGCTGGGTGAACTTCGACATGAACCCGTGGGTCCCCCTCGTCGGCGGCACCAAATACTGGATCGTCGCTGAGAGCCTGGGCCCAGCCAACGGGGGCTCCTCGTACTGGAATTCCGGCACCGATCTCCTGGGGAAGGGACTCACGTCCTCGGACGGCGCGTCCTGGCTCTCGGCACTCACGAATTACAACTACCGGGTGTACGGATTCGTCCAGCCGAGTTGGTCGTTCTCCGTGTCCCAGTCGACGGGGAGCTTGGTGGCGTCGCAGCCCGTCGTGTTCCGCGCGAACTTCACGAACGCGGGCCCCGGGGACGCCGAGGCGCTCTGGGTCAACGTCTCTCTTTCGCCCTCGCTCGCGTACGTTTCCGACGACGCGGCCGCGATTGGCGGGGTACGGAGCGGCCAGTACACGTTCTCCTTCACGAACATCGTGCCCGGTTCATACTCGTTCAACGTCACGGCTTCAGCGGTGGGAGGGACTGCGGACGGCACTGTCACATCCACGTCCGTTACGTTCGACGGCACGGACCACAACGGAGTCCCGCTGAGCCTCGTCACCCGCACGCTGGCGGTCACGATCCACGCCCCCCGCCTCACCCTCTCCCTCACCTCGAGCGCGCCGTCCGCGAACCCCGGAGATTCGATCACCCTCAACGCGACGGCGACGAACATCGGGTCCACCTCCGCGTCCTCCGTCCTGTTCGAGGGTACCGTCGACCCGAACGCCACGTTCGTCAGCGCATCGGCGTTCGCGTCCTACACCCCCGCCACGCGGACCGTCAGCGGGACCATCGCGAACCTCGGCGTGGGCGCCCAGGCGAGCATCGAGTGGACCGTTCAAGTGCCGCCGGGGACGCCCGATGGAGCGGACGTCCGCTCGGACGCCCGCGCAACGGCCCGCGACGCGTCCGCCACCGCCCTCACCACGGAGACCGCGCTCTCCGTCTCGACCGTCCGCGCGCCTCGGTTCGCCCCCTCCCTCCTGCTCGATCGGTCGTCGGTCGAGCGGGGCGACCAAGTCGTCGCCACGTGGTACTTCAACAACACGGGGTCCGTCGCCTCCCCGCTCGCGGACGCGAACTGGACCCTGGGCGGGGATTTCGCGCTAGTATCTCTCACCCCCAACATGCCCTACAACGCCTCGGCGAGCGGGTTCGATGTCGTGTGGCTGAACCTCGGGGTAGGGCCCCACATGCTCGTTGCCCGACTCCGCGTCACGAGGGGCCTCGCCGACGGCGTCCAGCTGCCGATCCAGGTCCGATGGAGCGCGACCGATGGAAACGGGAATGCGCTTCCGCCCGCGACCCGCTCAGGGTCCGTGATCCTCCGAGCCCCGGCCCCGACGGTCCTGCTCGCACCCTCGACCCTCCGCGCGGAGGCAGGGTCCTCCTTCGTCGTGGACCTCACTCTGCGGAACCTTGGAGGGGCGGCGGCAATCGGATGGCTGAACCTCACGCTCCCCGCCGGGGTTGAGTACGTGGACGACAACGGGACGTACCCCTCTTCTGTGGCGGGCAACCAGGTCTCATGGAGCGTCCCCCTCCTTGCTGCGGGCTCCGGCACGATCATGGGCGTCCGGCTCCGTGCGGCAGGCGCGCCGGGTACTACGTCACTCCGCTTCACGATCGCGTACACCGACGGGAAGGGAAGCCCCGTGGCCTCGATTGTGAGCAACCCGGCGGCGGTGGAGATCGTCCCCGTGCCCGTCGGGACTCCCGTCCTCCTGTGGGCGGGGGTCGTGGGCGCGGTCGGGGTTGCGGCCCTCGCGATCTTCCTCGTGTTCCGGCGGCGGAAAGGAACGCTGACGATCGACGACGCCTTCGTCGTGGACAAGGGCGGGATCCTCCTCGCCCACCGCTCGGCGAGCTTCATCCAGTACCAGGACGAGGACATCCTCGTCGGGATGTTCAAGGCGGTGCAGGATTTCGTGAAGGACTCGTTCAGCCGCGGGACGGACGAGCACATGAAGGGCCTCGAGTTCGGGGAGCGGAAGATCCTGATCGAGCGGGGGCCCCACCACTTCGTCGCCGTCGTGTACCGGGGCACCGAGTCCGCGGCGCTCCGGGAGCGCGTGCAGAAGCTGACCCAGGAAATCGAGGAGAAGTACGGCGAGACCCTCGCCCACTGGGGCGGGAGCTTGGACGAGGTGCGGGGGATCACGATCCTGCTCCCGATGGTGTGGGGCGGGAACACCTAAGGGCGCCCGCGCGAGGACGGATACTTCATATCCCGGCGGATGTTGAGCGCGCCCTGCGATGCCGCTGCGAACGACACCGACGCCCGCCCCGACGCCGGCGCCAAAGACCACCGTGGAGGAGCTCCTCGCGCAGCTCGGCCTCGGGGAGGAGCGGCGCTTCACGCAGACCCCGGTCGCGTTCCTCGTCGACGGGGACAACGCCTCCACGGAGCTGCTGCCCGAGATGCTCGCGGAGGCCTCGAAGTACGGGTCCGTCCTCGTCCGCCGCGTGTACGGGGACTGGACCTCCCCGCAGATGAACCGGTGGAAGAAGGTCCTCCAGGACTACGGCCTCGTCCCCGTCCAGCAGTTCGCGAACGTGAGCGGGAAGAACGCCACGGACAGCGCGATGATCATCGACGCGATGGACATCCTCCACAGCAAGCTCGTGAGGGGGTTCTGCCTCGTCTCGAGCGACAGCGACTACACCCGCCTCGCGACCCGCATCCGGGAGGCGGGGCTCTTCGTGATGGGGATCGGGGAGCCGAAGACCCCGCAGGCGTTCCGGAACGCGTGCCACGTCTTCGTCTCGACGGACAACCTGCGGCGGGGGGCGCCCGTTGCGAAGCCCTCCCTCGAACCCGCGACGCGGGACACGGCGCGGGAGATCCTCTTGCGGGCGTTCGACAAGGTCGAGAAGGACGACGGGCTCGCGACCCTCGCCGACCTGGGGCAGGTCCTCCGGCGGCTCGACCCCTCGTTTGACCCCCGCACCTATGGGGAGCCCCGCCTCGTCGACCTCGTCCGCGCCCTTCCGGACGCGTTCGCGATTGAACGGCCGAAGGACGCGGGCCCCGGCGAACTCTACGTCCGCCGGAAGCAGGCCCGGGGACGCCGCCGCTAGGGCGTCTGACCCGGGCTGCTTCGCTTTATCCCTGCCTCGCGGGCGCAGACGTTCCGGATCGACTGCCGACGTTCAGCTTCAGACCGGCGATGGGTCCCCGTGGTCCCCGGGTCCGTGGAATCCTGCGATGTTCACGTCGAGGTTCACGTCGACCTGCCAGCTCGGCGGGTCGAAGCAGTCGAATCCGACGCTGCCCGACATGTCGAACTCCAGCTCAAACGCATGGGTCCACGGCAAGAGGTGGATCTGGTGGTTCTCGGTGTAGTCCGGGACGGGATTCAGATGAATCGACCCATCGAGGAACCAGGGCAATGGCGCTCCGAGGCATGGGGATGGCGTCGGCGGGATCGGAAGCAGCAGGAAGGGCAGGTCGATCGTGAATCCGCTGTTCCACCAGTAGTCGACCACGATCGAGAAGTCCGCCACAAGCGTGACCGAGGGGAACAGCCCGATCTTCAGGATGTCCCCGTCGGAGAAGAAGCTGACCCCGATGTCCCACAGGATGTCCAGGAGGAACTGCTTGAAGTTGATCAGCATGAAGCTCCACTCCGGGATGTACGCGTTCGCGGGCGTCGTCGGGGGCGACGTCGTCAGCGGGGCGGGGCCGGCCTTCAGGTTGTAGATCCCCAAGATGCCATTGATCGCGGTATTCGACGGGACCGTGTGCAGGTCGACGTGGACGTGGGCGATGAAGTACCCGATGTCGTAGCTCGTCGAGTGGCTCCCGGGTCCGTGGAGGTGGTAGTCGAAGTGCAGCCCGGTCACCTGGACCCAGCCCGCGTACCGCTTGTTCGCCTCTTGGATCGCGAAACCGACCTCGAACGTGTTGCTGATCGTGAAGTCCGCCACCCCGTTCACCGAGCCGAAGTTGAACACGAGGCTCGCGGAGGACGGGAGGTCCTTCACGAGGAACTTCTTCCACCCTTGCGTCTGGCTCGTGGGGCTCCGGGTGCCCGTGTACACGTCGATGAAGTCGATGACCTGCGAGTCCGAGAAGTGGAAGGTCCCCGCCGCCCCGCCCGGTAGGCTGTAGTCCGCGTGGATGTGGTTCGGAAGTTCGCTCAGTTCGACGAGGGTCAGCTTGTCGGCGCCCGTGTCCTCCGAGCGGATGTACAGCTGGCGGCTCGCGGTGGCCGAGAAGTCGACGTTCGCGGACCCAACCGAGTTGCCCAAGTCCACGCCGACCTCGTTGAGGGATCGGATCCGGCCCGTGAACACCTTGTCCCCGCCGCCGACGCGGTACACCACGTAGTCGTCCGCGCTCGTGTCGAGCTCCGGATTCCGGCAGTACAGGTCCTTCAGATCCCCATCGAGGACGGTCCCCGGCCAGAACCGCGCGTCGATCTGATGCTCGTACTCCGTGTACGTCGTCATGCAGACCGAGGGGTCGATGTTCAGGGAGTTGATGTAGTTCGTCGTGTCGACCTGGTTCATCGTCGTCGCGAGGACGAACGCCTCCCCGAGGCCGCCGGTGAACAACGAGTTCGTGAACGCGATCGTTCCCGTCCGGGCGCCCACGTCCCAGTCGGCGTTCGCGTTCTCCGGGAGGTCGTCGATGAACGCCTCCATGTGCACGAAGTCGGAGCCGAAGACCCCGAACGCATTGTCGATCACGACTTCCGCCCGGCCGAGGCCGGAGCTCGTCTGGAGGTGGAAGAAGCCGGCGTCGCCGGTCGCGTCCCACTGTCCGCTCGCCGTGGCGGGCAGATTGAACACGTCCGCCTGGACGCGGTCCACATCCGCGGGGGTCGGGGCCCCCGGGGAGAGGTCCCCGATCCAGGCGTCGATGTCGATGTGGCTGATCCCCGCCGAGGCCTGGTAATCGAAGGACTCGGACGGAACGACCGTCAGGTCCATCGACGCGGTGTCGTAGCCGACTGCGAACGTGGGTACCGCGCCGCCGGAGGAGAACTCCGCGCGGCTGATGTCCTGGACGCGGAGCCACAGGGAGGTCTCCAGCACGAAGCCCGTGCCGAGGTTCTGCGAGTTGTCGCTGTAGAACATGACGCGGTTCTGCTCGACGCCACCGACGGTCGCGAACGAGGTCTCCGATGTCGAGATTGCGAACGCCATGTCCCACAGGGGGCTCGCCGCGACCGTGTTGAAGGCGGCCGAGGTGTACCCCGGTGCGCTCGCGGACGACCATGTCGCTGCAAACGATGGAACGTTGTGAGCGAGGCCGTCGAGCAGCCGGAGCGGCACGCCCGAGAAGAACGTCTCTGCGCCCGGGAGGCCGTTCGGGTCGCTGACCTCGATCGAGACCGTGCCGATGGACCCGGTGGCCGTGAATGCGATTGAGCCCGATGGGTCGATGTCCCATTCCATGTGGCTCGGGATCGAGAGGATGTCCACCTCTGCCGTGAGGTCCCGCGGCACCGTCGCGTCCACGAAGGTGAGATCTGCGTGCACCTCTGCGATTGCCAGGTCCGTCGTCAGCGTCAGCGTGAAGGGCGTCGTCCACTCCACGGTCAGGTGCGTCGGCGCGAGGTTCACGTCGATTTTCAGCTCGACGTCCTGGTTGTCTGTGAGGAGGCTGCCCGGCTCAGTGTCCGCCAGGATGAAGAGCCGCCGCTGCTCGCAGAAGTGGATGTCGAGAGTGTTCGACGCGTCCTCGTTGTCCTGTGTGAAGGACATCGATACGTGATCGCCCCGAAGGAGAACGCGAACTCGATCCGGCCGATGCAGGAGGCTGCACTCAAGGACACCCCGTTGCCCGTGTCGTCCTGGAACCAGGTCGCCGAGAAGTCCGGGATGTCCGCGACCTCTAGATTGAGGTTCACCATCGAGTCGATCCCCGCCAGGCCGAGGTCCGCAGTCGCCTGGAGGTGAAGCAGTCCGACGTTCGAGTTGACGTTGAAGTTCAGGTACCCGTCGCCGAGCGTGACGTCGATGTGCTGCGGCATGTTGTCGATCGTGAGGTCGATCGTGACGTCCGCGATGGCCGCGACGACGATCTCCGTGTGGATGTTCAGGTGGGCGATGTTCGCGTTCGCGTCGTACACGATACTGTACTCATGGGTCGCCCGGTTCTCGACCGTGCAGATGCTCATCGAGGTCGGGACGTTCTGGACGAGGATGGACGCGGTGTATTCGAGGCCTCCAAGCGGAAGCTCCTCCTCCGAGAAGGCGAGGTTGAGCTCGAAGGCGGAGGCCGCCGTCCAGACCATGCACTTCGTGCTCGAGGTGGCCGTCTCGGTCGTCGTGAACGTGAGGCCCGCGAAGTCGGGGGACGAGACGTCGAACTGGATCGTCGCCGGCAGGAACGCGGTGCTCAGGTCCTCCGGCGGGAACGCGACCCTCGGGACCTGGACGACCTGGAGCGTGAACCTCAGCGGGTCGATTCCCGAAGGTGCGTCCCACGTGAAGTGGAACGTGTGGTCGCGCCCGAGGCTGTGGTCTACGGTGAACGTCATCGTGATGTCCGCGGGGATCTGCGAGCCGACACGAGTCTCGTACCCGTACACCCAGAACGGCTCGCTCGTCGGGTCCAGCCCCGCCTCTCCGTTATAGAAGAACGCGGGGAACATGACCCACACGCGCAGGAAGGTCGGGTGCGTGTTTCCCAGGAGCTCGACCCGCGTCGTGAGGACGAGCGGATTCGTGTTCTGGTCCGTCTTCACGCGGATGTCCTTCGCCCCCTGACCGGTGCCCGAGTTGCCGTCGACGTTGATCATCGTGTTCTGCTTCGAGAAGACGTCCGTGAAGCGGTCGACGTTGTCGTCCGATCTCGTGTACACGAGATAGGGGATCGGGAAGTTGGGCGGAATGAAGTGCCCCTTCTCGAGGAACTTCTGGAGGACCGCGTAGTGGGAGTCCGGCGCGTTGCCGAGCTTGTTCCCGCCATTTCCGCCCCCGCCGCCGCCCCCGTTGCCGCCGGCCGCGGCAATGATGGGGTCGGAGAAGGAGACGGATTCCGTGGAAAGCGAGAGGTCGGTCGAATCCCCGGAAGGATACGAGAACTGTGTCGTGGAGTCGGTCGTGACGTCAGGGATGGGCTGGAACACGTCCCACGCGGCGGGCGGCTCGGCCGGCGCTTCGTCGGGCGCCGGGGCGGGAGGTGCGGGGGTCGTCGCCGCGCCCCCGGTGCCGTCGGTCGCTGCAGCGGACGTGGAGATGAGCGGGAGTGCGAAGGTGAGGGTCAGCAGGAGTGCCGCGATGATCGAGCTCAGGGGGCGTCGGCCCCGGCGGCCGAAGGACGGTCGACGACCGGCCCCATCCGAGTCCCTCGCGACGGCGCGCGCGATCGCGGTTTGGAACCGCGCGGTCCCGGCGCCCCCGTTCGAAGTAGAAATGCCACTGGCTATCGCTGACTCGAGAACTAACCCCATGTTTCCGACCCCACTCCGCGGCGCCCATTCCGGTGGCGGTATAACCTCGTGTTGGAGCGTGTTTTGTCCGATGATTTCCACTGGAACTCCGTCAGCGTTCCGGTTTGGCGGGTCCGATCCGGTTGATTCTCAAAGCGGAGAGCCCGCGCGGAACCTTCAAATCCCTCCCGAGGAAACAAACGAACGAGGACTCTGTTGCCACTCCCCCGGGACGTCAAGGACCTGTTCTCCCTCGTGGAGGGGGATTCGCGATTCCAGTCGGGTCTCCTCATCACCGGCGACGGGGCCCTGCTATCGAGCTGGATGCGGGCGCCGATCGCACGCCACGAGGTCGCGGTCATGGCGGCGACGATGATGGCCTCCGTCGCGACGATCGTCGAGGTGTTCGGCGTGCCCACCCCGAAGACCGTCCTCGTGAACATGGGCGAGAACCAGATTCTCGCGCGGAAGGTCGGCCGCGACCAGATCCTGATCCTCGTGTCGTCGAAGGAGGTCCACAAGCAGAGCCTGTACCTGGCCGCGAAGCGGCTCGTGACCCGCCTCGAGGCGATCTACCGGCACGCGGGAGCGGAAGGTCTGCGGGACCCGGAGCCCTTGCGGTCGCGGGACAGCGGCGAGTGAGCAGGGCTACGACCGTTCGTCCGCGATCGTTGCGAGGACGCGAATGGCTCAAATAGGGCGACACGAATGCCTTCGTCGGGGAGATAAGGGGTTTCGATGGCGGTCCAGCTTTCAGCAGAAGGGCTCGACCACCCGACCCGCGCGCGGATTTACGAACATCTCCTGCTGCAGCCCGGGAACCACCTGCGCTCGATCGTGCGTCACATGCGGATTGGCTTCGGCACGACCCTCCACCACCTCAATGTCCTCGTCCAGGACGGGCTAATCCGGACTGAGAAGGGAAACGGG
>VBMI01000144.1 GCA_005878955.1 Methanobacteriota archaeon | reverse complement strand
CAGATCCCCCGCGAGCATGGCGGCGCGGCGCACGTCCGGCGCCGGAAGACCGGCCGACCTTGCGACGGCCTCGACCATGATCCCCTCGAGCGCGCCCTGGCGCAGCTCGCCGATCAGCAGCCGGACGAGGAAGTCCTGCTCCTCGGTCGTGGCGCCCGCAAAGAGCGTCCGCAGCAGGGCGCTCCGCGACGCGGCGGAGCCTTTTCCCCCGGTCGAGGCAAGACGCTCGAGCGTCGCATCCACGTCCAGGACCAGGAGACCCGGCGTCTCGGAAGGCGCGACCCGCGCGGCCTCGAGCGTCGCCCAGCCCACCTTCGCCAGCCGCGAGGATGTGTCCGCGACGAGGAGCGACGTCCGAACGAGCTGCTGAAGGAGCATCGGTCACGCGCCCGCCTGGTCTCCGATCAAGGGGCGCTACCGGCAGGCGGTGCTGGTGCGTTCCACCGCCTGGGTCGAGGCGCCGTACGTACCGGCGCCGCAGGCGTTCTCGGCGCGCACCAGTTAATGAAAGCCCCTCCCCGCCGCGGGGACGGCGGTCTCGGTCATCGTCTCCGCGCCGGTTCCGTCGGCGAGGCACGCTTCGCGTGGTCCGGACCCCACCGGCAGCTCGGAGAGATCGCCGCGGAGGAAGTCGTCCAGATCGTCGGCGTGCCGCCGCCGTTCTCGTACCAGGCGATGGTGTCGTCCTCGGCCGAAGCGGACAGGACGTCGAGGTCCCCGTCGCCGTCGAGATCCGCCGCGAACACCGACCATGGGTCGTTCGTCGCGTTCGTGAGGACGCGCTCCTTCCAGACCGGCGGCCGGGCTCCGTCGTTCTCGTACAGAGAGATCGTGTCCCGGAAGACGTCGACCGCGAGGATGTCGCCGTCCCCGTCGCCGTCCAGGTCGGCGGCGTGAACGGAGGCCGCGTCCACGAAACCGGCCGAGACCCTGCGGACGGTGAACGCCGGCGGTACTGTGCCGTCGTTCTCGTACCACTCGACGCCGATGTGGCTTCCCGGGTCGAAGCGATTGCCGCCGACCGCGTCGAGGTCGCCGTCGCCGTCGAGATCCGCGACCGCGACCGTGATCGGGCCAAAGGCGGAGGCGTCGATGATGCGCTTGGTCCAGATCGGCGGTTCTGTGCCGTTGTTCTCGTACAGGGCGACGAGGTTCGCCCCGTACTCCGCCGCGACGATGTCCTGGTCGCCGTCCCCGTCGACGTCGGCGGCGATCGCGGTCGGGGTCTGCAGGCCGCTCGTCGAGATCGGCGGCGCGTCGCTGAAGGTGCCGTCCGGCGCCGGCGCCCTCACAGCGTCGCCCAGGCCCCGGTTGGCCGTCATCGCCAGGTATCCCCTGTTCGGCTGGGGGATGAAGTTGTCCCCCGCCGCGACCGCGACGAAACCGGCGTTCGGGGCCGGCACGTCGAGCTGCCCGAAGTCGTTGCTGCCCCAGGCGACGACGGAGCCGTCGGTCTTCACGGCGAGACTGTGGGTGAAATGGGTCGCGATGGCCACGAAGCCGGTGTTGGGCGAGAGGACCGGGCAGGGCCCGTTGCACCCCCAGCGCCGCACCGAGCCGTCCGACTTCAGGTCCATGCTGTAGTAGCCGCCCGCCGCGATCACCACCCAGTCCCGATTAGGCTCCGGAACGGGATCGTTCCAGGGCGTGTTGCCCCAGGTCACGATCGAGCCGTCCGCCTTCAGCGCGAGGTTGTGAAGGAGCCCGGCCGCGATGGCCTTGTAGCCGCTGTTCGGCGCGGGGACGAGCAGCTCCCCGTTCTCGTTGCTCCCCCAGGCCGCGATCGACCCGTCCGGGCGCAGCGCCAGGCTGTGGCTGTCCCCCGCCGAGATGGCGACGAGTCCCGTATTCGGGATCGGCAGCGTGCACTGACCGACGTCGCACATTCCCCAGGCCGCGACGCTGCCGTTAGACCTCAACCCCATGGTGTGATAGTTGCCGGTCGCCACCCCCTTGAACCCGGAGTTCGGAGGCGTGACGTTACAGTCCGGATTGACGCAGGGTCCGATACGGACGATCGACCCTTCCCCGGCCCAAACTGCCGGCACGAGACAGCCAAGCGCCAGGATCAGGGCGGGGGCTTTGAACGGACACCGACGAGGGATCATGCAGTTCCTCCCCGTTCCCAGCCTGCTCTATACCTCGACCCGGCCGCCGGCGCCAGCACTTTCCGACCGACCCGGGACTGGGTCCTGGCTGGGAGTGAAAGTTCCCTCCTGTCGCGGATTGAAGTGGCGTATCGACCCCGTGACAGGAATAATAGGGCCATGACCCGACAGCCCCGGTGGGCCCGCATGCCATGACCACGATCCCGACCGGGGAACCCGACCCCGCCATCGCACCCGCGCAACCCGGTCGCGGCGATCTCGCGGTGATCGGCGAGCTGCTCCCGTACCTGCGCCCCTATCTCGGCCGCATCGTCTTGTCGCTCGGACTGATTCTGGCCTCCAAGGTGGCCACCCTCATCGTGCCGCTGGTTCTCAAGAGACTCGTCGACCAGCTCAACCTCGAGCGCAGTCTGCTGGTGCTGCCGGTCGGTCTGCTCCTCGCCTACGGGGCCTCCCGCGTCGGCGTCACCCTGTTCACCGAGCTGCGGCAGGTTGTGTTCGCGCGGGTCATGGCGAGGACATCGCGGCAGATCACGGTGAAAGTCTTCCGCCACCTGCACGAGCTGAGCCTGCGGTTTCATCTCGACCGGCGCACGGGTGGAGTGGCCCGCGATCTCGAGCGCGGCAGCACCGCGGTCTCCGACCTGCTCGACTGGACGCTCTACACCATCGTGCCGACCGCCGTCGAGGTGCTGCTGGTCACGGGCTTCCTGGTGCTGGCGTACGACTGGAGCTTCGCGCTGATCATCCTCACCACGCTCGCGGCCTACGCGGCGTGGAGCTTCATCGTGACCGAGTGGCGGACGCGGTATTACCGGGCCGCGGTCGAGGCCGACACGCGCGCCAACGAGCGCGCCGTCGATTCGCTGATCAACTACGAGACCGTCAAGTACTTCAACAACGAGACGCACGAAACGGTGCGCTACGACGAGAGCCTGCGCCGCCTGGAGGACGCCAACGTCCTGGCGCAGAAGACCCTCGCCCTGCTCAATCTCGGCCAGACGGTCATCGTGGCGATCGGCGTCACCGCCATGATGTGGCGCGCGGCCGCCGGCGTGGTCGGCGGCCGGCTCACGGTCGGCGACCTGGTGCTGGTCAACGCCTACCTGCTGCAGCTCTCGTCGCCTCTCTTCTTTCTGGGCATGATGTATCGCGAGGTCAAGCAGGCCCTGACCAATTTGGAGCGTTTGTTCGCACTGCTCGACCGGCACCCGGACGTGCAGGATCGTCCCGGCGTCGTGCCGCTCGTCACGCGCCGTCCGCGCATCGCCTTCGAGGGGGTCCGGTTCGGCTACGACCCGCGCCGCGAGATCCTGCACGGCGTCGACTTCGAGGTTCGTCCCGGCGGGACGGTCGCCGTGGTCGGCCACTCCGGGTCCGGAAAGTCGACGCTGGCGCGGCTGCTGTACCGTTTCTACGACGTCGACGCCGGGCACATCCGCATCGACGGCCTGGACCTGCGCGAGATGACGCAGAAGACGCTGCGGGCCGCCATCGGGATCGTTCCGCAGGACACCGTGCTTTTCAACGACACGATCCTTTACAACATCCACTACGGCCGCCCGGACGCGACCCGCGAGGAGGTCGAGG